>CAIPXZ010000313.1 GCA_903869075.1 uncultured Myxococcales bacterium
CGATCTCCTCGTAGTTCTTGCCCGCCTTCCGCAGCAGCTCGGCTTCCAGCTGGTAGCCGTACAGCTGGGTTGCCTTGTTTGCCAGCAAATTCGAAGCGATACGACGCGCTGGCTCGAGGTTGCCGCGCTGCAGGTACAGCTCGCCGCGGGTCAGTTCGATGCTGAACACCCGCTCGGGATGCTGTTCGCGCAGCGCCAGCGCCACCCGCTCGACGAGCTCCGGGTGTTGGCCCACCAAAAAGCTGGCGACGCGGCCGCTCTGGTCGCCACCGCGCGGGATCACGGCGACGAGCACGTCCTCCGCGGCGCGCGATTGCATGCACACGCGCATGGCCCGCGCGACAATGTCGTCGTCCTGGTCCAGCAGCCAGCGCAGCTCGTCCGCGGCGACTTTGCCATCGCCCATCTCCAGGTGCGCGGCAAAGCGGAACAGGTGGGCGTGCGCGCTGCCCGTGCGCAATTGCACAGCGCGATCAAAGGCTTTGGCAGCGCCTGGCCAGTCGCGGGCGTCAAAGAGCTGGCGGCCGAAGACGTAGAATGCATGGTGATCCGACAGGAACCGCTGGGCGATCAGCGTGCGCGTCGCGTCGGGCGGCGAGCCCTCGAGCACCGCTTCGGTGTTGCGGGCCATGGAATTCAGCGACTTGGCCAGCATGCCACCGGCGACGGCCAGCGCGACGGCGGCGGCGATCAGCGTGCGGCGAAAGAGCGGCAGGCGGATTTGCTCCATGTTCTCGCGGCCGCCGCGCGGACCCAGCGCGCGTTCCGCCGCCGTGCCGAGCGCGACGAACGACAGCAGCGTGCCGCTGAGCTGCAGGGAAAAATCGACGAAATTGGCGACGACCATCGACACAAGCGCGACGATGAAGCCGGGCAACTGCGGGATGTCCGAGCGGCGACGCACGTGGTCCACCAGCACGTAGGCCAGCCCGAGCAGGAACAGCAGACCGCCGATCGCGCCAAACGAGAACAGGCTATCGAGGATCAGATTCTCAGCAAAATCAAGGCGTTTGTTGCCCCAGAGCGGGTCCATGCCCGCCAGCACCGGCAAGCCGCCGGGACCGGCGCCCGCCCGCCACGTCTCGCGCAGCAAGGCTGATGTGCTCAGCTTGCCGCCCTTGATGCCAATCATTTGGGCCATCGTCGTGCCCTTGTGACTGTCGTTGCCGGTGCTGAATTCGTTGTCGATCGCCGGTAGCGCGAACACAGCGGCGACGAGCGCGAACGAGGCCACGAGCACGCCCATCCGCACCAGCGCCGCGCGCTGCACTTCGCGCTGGTCAACGCGGCGGCCCTTGACGAAGCCGGGGCGCATGAACAGTGTCATCGTCATGACAAGGCCGACGGTGATGATGCCGCCGCGCGAGCCGACCTCCAGCACCACGAACGCCAGCAGCAGCGCCATCGAGCCAAAGACGGTCTGCCAGCGCGGGTTGACTGCCAGGCGCATGCGGCTCAGACCCATCGCCACGCCGAGGTTGAGCAGCCCCGCTTCTTGGTTCGGGTTGTAAAAGCACAGCTTGCTGAGCTGCACGGACAGCCCGCCGGGGATGAAGTCGGTGAGCGGCGACGTGTAGGCGCACACCCACGCCAGGCCGCTGACGACGGCGATGCCGAGCACGACGTTGCTTGTCCAGTGGATGGCGCGGCGGCCGTCATGGCCGGAGAGCGCGATGCTGCCGAGCAGCGCCACGACCGCCGCCAGCAGGTAGACGGCACCCTGGAACGCCGCGTCGCCCGGCGCCAGCGCCAACGGCACGAGGGAAGCCTGCGGCAGGCCGAGGGCGGCGTGGCCGAGATCGGAAATTTCCAGCGCCTTAGGCTGCAGCAGCGCCACAAGCGGCCGCGGCAAGGGCAACAGCTGCAGCGCCACAAGACCGCCCAGCCCGAGCCACAGCGTGCCCAGCAGGTAGCGCGGCGGCTTGTTGGGCACGGCGATCACCGCCGCCGGCAGCGCCGCCAGCAGCAGCAGCCACACGGCAAACACCGGCGTCCACGACGCGCCGCCGCCGCTCAGCGCCGCCACGGCCAGCGCCACCGACAGCAAGCCGCGCAGCACCCAGCGCGCGAGGTGGCGACCCTTGCGGCCCTCGTCGCGGTCGAGCTTGACGCGCTCACGCTCGCGAACGCGCGTGGGCGGCGGGGCAGGTTTGGCGGGCGTCTCAGTCAAGCGATCTGGCTCCGGCGGCAGGTTCAACGGGAGGGGATGGCGGTGCGGCGGCTATTCGGGCACCTTGGCCCAGTCCTTCAGGAATTGCTCATTGCCGCGGTCCGTCAGCGGGTGGTTGAACAGCTGGTCCAGCACGCCAAACGGCACCGTGCAGACGTCCGCGCCGATCTTCGCCGCTTTCAGCACATGCACCGGGTTGCGCACCGAGGCGACGAGCACCTGCGTCTTGAAGCCGTAGTTGCGGTAAATCTGCACGATGTCGGCGATCAGCGCCATGCCGTCCTCGCTGATGTCGTCCAGCCGGCCGACAAACGGCGAGATGTACGTCGCGCCCGCCTTGGCCGCCAGCAGCGCCTGGTTCGCAGAAAAGCACAGCGTGACGTTGGTCTTGATGCCCTTGTCGCTCAAGGCCTTGCACACCGCGATGCCTTCGCGGGTCAGCGGCAACTTGACCACGACCTGCGGGCCTTCCGCGGCAAGCGCCAGACCCTGCGCCAGCATGCCGTCGAAGTCCATCTTGGTGCACTCCAGCGACACCGGGCCTTTGACAAGATCCAGGATCTCGCGCTTGACGTCGTCAAACCGCCGGCCGGTCTTGGCAACGAGCGACGGGTTGGTGGTCACGCCGTCCAGGATGCCCCACGCCAAGGCTTTTTTGATTTCTTCGATGTGCGCGGTGTCGACAAAAAACTTCACAGGGCCTCCAATCGGTCTCAGGCGTGGCGGCTTTGGATGCCGACGACGCGGTTGGGGATCAACGCGATCCTACGAATTGTGCATCAGGAACCAGGCGGCCACCGCGCCCAGTGCCAGCGCGACAAGCCCGCCGATGGCCAACGGCATCAAGCTCTTGCCTTCCTTGGGCGCGAGCGCCCGGGGTTGCGACACGGGCTCGCCCAGGGTCTCCAGACGATCCGCCAGCGCCGACAGGCCCGCTTCCGCCGCCAGGTCATCCAGCGGCGCGCCCGACAGCCGGTCCAGCAGCGACGTCACATCCACTTTCGACGTCGACGGCGTCGCCAAATCACTTGGCCGCAGCGGCACTTGCCCCAGCGTCGCGTCCAGCTTGCCGACGCGCATCTGCTCTTGCATCTCGGCGCGCAGCAGCGTCGCGACGTCCAGCAGCTGCACTTCGGACTGCTCATTCAGGCTCGCGAGGAACGCCGCCAGGTCCGCCTGGGTGACGCGCAGGTTGTGCTTGAACAGGTAGGTCGCCAGCTCCTGCTCCAGCTCGCGCGCCGACTGGTACCGCCGCTTCGGGTTCTTGGTCAGCGCCCGCAGCACAACGGCGTCCAGCTCGGCGTCGACATCGCGGCGCAGCGTCGACGGCTTGGGCACCTCGCCGGCTTTCACAAGGTCAACGGTCTCGAGATCGGTTTTGCCGGCGAACAGCTTGCGGGCGCACAGCAGCTCCCACAGGATGATGCCGGCCGAGTAGATGTCCGCGCGCGGATCGGCCGGCTTGCCGTCGACAACTTCGGGCGACAGATAGCTGAATTTACCTTTGACAACGCCAGCATCCGAGATCTGCACGTTGGACGCCGCGCGCGCCAGACCAAAATCGGTCAGCTTGACCTCGCCCTGGCTCGAAACGAGCACGTTGGGCGGCGAGACGTCGCGGTGGACGATGCCCAGCGACTTGCCGTCAGCGCCCGTCTTCTCGTGCGCATACGCCAGCGCGCGCGCCAGCTCGGCGATAAGAAAGCAGGCGACGGGCACCGGAATCGGCCGGCCCTGATCGAGCGCACGCTGCATGAGCCGCCGCAGGTTGCCGCCGTCGACGTACTCCATGGCAATGAAATAGGTGTCGTCGACCTGGCCGATGTCGTAAATCTGCACGACATTCGCTTGGTTGAGCGACATGGACAGCCGCGCTTCATCCAGGAACATCGTGACGAATTTCTGGTCGCGGCACAGGGACGGCAAGATGCGCTTGATCGCCACCGGCTTCTCAAAGCCCTCGATGGAGATCGCCACGCCGCGGTAGATCTCCGCCATGCCGCCGGCGTCGATCTTGTCGATGATGCGATAGCGCTGATGGACGGAAGCCATGCTCAACCACCGGGCCGAAACGCCCGCTCGGAGTATGCCGCGGTGACGCGGGGTTGGGAAGTGCTGCACCGCCACAGCGCTTTCGCGCCGTCGCCGCGGCTTGACTTGTGTTTGGCCGTCATGCACTGTCGCCGCACGCGGCTGCGTGATGTAACGCGTCGTCTTCACTCTCCCTTTTGCCCCAGCCACCATGCCGCACATGTCGCGCAGTTTTGCCGCCCAGCTGTGGGTGCTCGTGCTGGCGCAGGTCGCGTTGGGCCTGCTGCTGCCGACGCTTGTGTACCCGGATACGAGCAGCTACGCCGCGTTCGCGATCTACCGCGCGCCGGGCTACGGCTTGGTGCTGGACGGCGCGCGGCTGCTGGCGGGCGATCACTGGCCGCGGGCGATCGCGCTGTTCCAGGGGCTGATGAGCGGCCTCGCGGTGCGCCACCTCGTGCGCGCGCTGCACGACCGGCTGCGGGTGCCCGCCGGCGTGGCGCTGCTGCTGGGCGCGGTGCTGACGCTGCCGCAGCTGACGTGGATCCCCAGCCTGCTCACCGAGTCGCTGTGCCACAGCCTGTTCCTGTGTACTTTCGCGGAGTTGGTGCTGGCGCTGGGCGACCGGCCGCTGCGCCATTTTGCGACCGTCGCGCTGGCGGTGGTGGCGCTCATCGTGCTGCGGCCGCACTACCTGTTCCTCGCGCCGGTGCTGCTGTTGCCGGCGCTGGCGGTGGCGCAGCGGCGGCGATCGGCGCGGCTGGCGTTGCAGCTGACCGTGCTGTTTGGCGGCGCCGTCGTCGTGGCCAACGGCGCGCAGATCCTGGGCAATTGGGTGGTGAGCGGCATCCCGTCGCGCACCACTTCGCTGGGCATGCACGCCGCGGCGGTGCAGTTCTACCTGGCGACGCCGGATGAGCTGGCGATCTTCACCGATCCTGCCGATCGCGCCCAGGTCGAGCCGCTGCGCGACTTGATGGTTCGCCGCCAGCTGTTTCAGACCAGCGTGCCGAACCTGACGGACACCGTCGACGGCTTCAACCTGGTCTACGACGGCATCATCTACGAAGGGCTGCTGCCGCAAGCGCGCCAGCGGCTTGGCCGCGCCGACCTGTCGGCCGCGGATTGGGTGATTTTTGACAAGACCACAGCGCGGTTTGCCCGCACGCTGGCGCTGCACCACCCGCAGGTTTTTGCGCGGCACATCGTCGGCCAGCTGCGCTCGGCGGGGGCGATGCTGATGCTGATGACCGGCGCGGCGCTGTTGGGCGCGTGGCTGTGGGCGCGGCGGCGCAGCGCGGAAGGCCTGCTGATCGCGACGGTGGCAGCCATGGCGCTGGCCAACCACCTGGAGCTGGCGCTGGTGCAGCTCAACCGGATGCGCTACGTGATGACGACGGACCTGACGCTCGTGATCGTCCTGCTGGCGCTGGTGGTGCGGGACGTCGCGCGGGCACAGCCGCCGCCGCCGTGAACTTTGCCGCCGCGTCGGGCAACTCAAGCACTGGCGCGCGGTGCGCGGCGCCTTGACCCCGCGGTGGCGCGCGTGCACGCTGCTGCGCCCATCGCGCTGGCGGAACCGAGCGAGAGGAGGCAGACGAGCGTGGCCCAGGCGATTTCACCACCGGCATTGAACCGGCCGCGACGGCGACCCTCCCGGCCGACCGTGAGCGTCCCGCTTCTGCTGTCCGTGGCGATCGCGCTGGCGATCTCCATGGGCTTGGCCATCGCCGTCGACCCGAAATACGCGTACCTCGGCGCGGTGGCCGTCGTCGGTCCAGTGGCGATCTTCTACATCGTCTCTAGCCCGGCGCTTGCGACGTGCGTGGCGCTCGCGGCGCATACTTGGGGCATGGAGCTGTCGGGTCAGTATGTGACGCCGTTCAAGATCTTCGGCGTCCTGGCGATTTTGGTCGTCGGCACCGACATCGCGCGGCGGCGGCGGCTGCACCCCGTGCCGCGCCTGTACAGCTACGGCGTGGCGCTGCTGCTGGTGCTGGTGGCAGTCGGTGAGCTGCTGGCGGAATTCGAAGGCTCCATGGGCCCGTTCTTCGAATTCGGCGGCACGCTTGTCATCTTCGGCCTTCTGACGCAGACGATTGTCACGCCGGCGGACCTGCGAACCTTGACGCGCGTCTACGTCGTCAACCTGGTCTTGACGGTCGTCTCGGTCTGGTTGGAGGTCGGCTGGTCGGCACTGGGCGAGTCCGGCATGCGCGCCGGCGGCATTTGCGGCCACCCGAACGCGCTGGGCAACCACCTGGCGATGTCGCTGCCGTTCGCGCTGGCGCTGCTCACCGACCGCAACGAGGGCTGGGCCTGGCGGACTACGGCGCTGTTCGCCGCCCTCGGCTCGGCCTACGGCGAGTGGGGTGCGGCGTCGCGGGGCGGCACCATCGGCTTTCTCGTCGCGCTCTTTGCCTTCGCGTTGCTGGCGCCACGGCGCAACGCGCTCCGTGGCCTCGCATTTGCCGCCGCGGTGGCCACGGCAGCCGGCTTCTCATCGTTCGCCCCCCACTCGTTTGACCGCGTGACTGAGACGCTTGACGCTGGCACCGACCTTGACGCCGCAGCGTCGGAGCGGTCGCTGCACGCCCGCATCGCCGCAGACATGTTGCCGCGCCACCCATTTCTCGGCGCCGGCGTTACCGCTTTTGGCTACGACCGCTCCCGGTATTCCGGCACCCTCGGCGGCGCGCTGCACTCGTCGGTGCTGGCGGTGGGTGTCGCGTACGGTTTGCCGGCGCTGCTGCTGTACGTGCTGCTGCAGTTCTCGGGCGTCATCGCCATGGTCCGTCACTTTGGCACCGGCCCCGACCGCGTCTACCACGCCGCGCTGGCGTGCGGCGCGCTCGCGGCCATCACGTCGAGCTTGTCCGGCACCGAGTTGTTCCGCGCCGAACAGTGGAGCGTCATCGGCCTTTGCCACATCGCCACGTTGCGCACCACAGTTGCCGAGGCTGCGCGCGAGCGAGGCAAGTCGGGCACATGAGCACCGCCACTGCCTCGCCGCATGCCCGCGACCTGGCGGGCGATGCCGTCAAGGGGGCGCTTGTCGCCCTCGTGGCGCTCGGGCACAGCATCCCAGCGCAGCAGCTGTGGCCCTGGCTCAACCACGGCGGGCTCTACGATTTCCACGTCGTCGCCTTCCTGCTCCTGCCGTTCCTTCGGCCAGCGGCGGCGTTCAAGGCGCGCGTGCTGGCGGATCGTGCGGTGCGCTACTTGGTGCCGTTTGGCGTGTTCGCGCTGCTGTCGGCAGCGGCATGGCAGCTGCTGCCGCACCGTCCGGCGCCGTGGTGGGTAGTGCCGCGGGCGCTTGTGTTCGGCGACGTGCGGGCGCTTGCCGACGGCCTTGGCTTCACGTTCCTGTGGTTCATGCCGTGCCTGCTGTCCCTGACGGTGGCCCGATCGGCGATCGCGGCGGCGCCGGCACCGCTGCGCAGCGTCCTCCTCGCGCTTGTGCTGCTGGCGCACGGGGTGGTGGTCGACGTTCGGCTGCGGCTGCCGCTCAATCCGCTGCCGGCGCTGTACGCGCTGCCGCTGGGCTTGGCGCTGGCGGCGTTGGCGCCGCGACAAGGGTTGCGCTGGCTGTGGCTGGCGGTCGCGGTGGCGTGCTGTGCGATCGCCGGCGCACTGAACGACCACATCAACATCGCCGGTCTCAATTTGCCCGGCTGGGGCGCGCCGCACCTGCTGTTGTTGCACGACCTGTACGCGCTGGCGGCGACGCTC
>CAIPXZ010000314.1 GCA_903869075.1 uncultured Myxococcales bacterium
AGAAGATCGCGTCGATCTTCTGCGAGCAAAAGAAAGAGGCGACTGCGTCGGAATTCGGAAGCATCGTGACCGTGGAGGGAGGCGTGTATGAAAATGAAGAGGAAATCCAAACCCAAGACCGCGCGTCTACCCCCAGGGACGCAGAAAACGCACGAAGTCGCTCAATCGGGTATTCCGAAGGAGAAGCCGCAGAATGTCTATACGCCGATGGAAACCGGTCAACCGGATCAGGATCCCTGTGCTGTCCAGTTCAAAATGAAACATTTTCTGACCGAGTTGTGTTGACAGTCTCCGCCTCCGGCGCCCCTTCCGGGGTCGCCGTGTCCCACTCTTCGTACCAACCCAATTTTTGAAGTGCCATCCTCACGGCTTTGCGATGCAAACGTTCGCCTGATTTTCGGATTTCGTAGATTTCCGTCGGGTCTGCCGCTTCCAACTCGAACTTCGCTTCGTACAAGTTTTGAGCCAGCCAACCGCGAGCTTCTGCCTCCGCGTCCAGCACGGCGTCCTCGCTGAAGTACACCTGCGCTGATTTTCTGAATCCCAAACAAGCCCGCGGCTTGACGTAGTTGCGCACCAACATTCCCTCGTCGATCTCGTGTTCCAACTCCGCTTTGCTCAACTCCCGGCCGGCGAGCGGGATCAGCCAGTTCAAGATCTCCTGGTGATCCCGCTCGACGCGACCGTTCGTCCACGGCGCTCTCCGCTGGGTCGGGTAGGGCACGATCTCGTGCTCCTCGAGGACGAGGCCCATGAATACCTCGCTCATGAACGCCGAGCCGTGATCGAACTTCCACACCATCGGCGCCCGCCCCATCCGTTTGATGATCGACTCCGCATGATCTAGCACCGCCAGCGAATCCTCGCTGCGCACCAGGTCCCAGCCCAACACGTAGCCGCTCATCTCGTCGATGGTCTTCAACAGCAGCCAGCCCCACCCGACCCTCACGAAGTCCGACGACCACATCACGTCACGGCGCGTGAAGCGCGTTCGTCGCGTATGCGCGCGCTCCACGTGCTTGGGACGTGGCCCGCGGACCTCGCGCAGAATCTTCGCCACCGTCGTAGCACTCAGTCTCACGACGAACGCGATAGCGTGCGCGTCCCACGTCGACCGGTAGCGCCGATCCAACTCGACGACGCGATCCCTGAGATCCTGAGAAATCCTCATGGCCTTTTTTCGGGCGGCGCTCCAGTGTCCGCCGACCCATCGCCAGTGCGTGCTTCGGGCAATTCCCCAGCACTGGGCAAAGACGCCAGCCTCGGTTCCATGGATTCGCTCCGCCTCCCATTCTCGGACATAGAGCTCCCTCGTCTCAGATTTCGCATGTCTTTTTTTTTAGCCTTCGGCTCCGGAACCGTCCCCCACGCGTTGCGCCGGATTATTCGCTGCGCCGTCGCCGCCACCAGGCTCTGGTGATCCCGATCCTTGCGCATGGCCTTCAGCTCCTTCTCCAGCCGCGCCACGCGCTCCCGCAGCCGTAGCGCCTCCTTTGGCGCCTTCTCCTCCTCGATTTGTTTGGGCCCTGGAGCTTTCGCCGCCAGCGCTTTGAGCCCCGCCTCCCGCACCGCACGCATCCACCGGTAGAACAGCTCCCGGGACACTCCCGCTTGCTTGCACAGCGCTGTCGCCGGCTCCCGTCGAGCCAGCCCCAGCAGGATCAGTTCCAGCCGCTCCTGCGGGCTCGGCAGCTTCTTGGCGTTTGGCGTTTCGCTCATTGTCCGATCCTCCGGTCACAGATTCTACATTTCCGGGAATCGCATCTCTGAGCGACACCTCCGCATCCTTCGCCACGACCCGCAGCTCCTTGCCGTCGATGTTGCCCACGATGTACATCGGCGCTCGGTACTCGGGCGCCGGCGTCGGCGCCGCCTCGACTTTCTCCGTGTTCGACGCCACGATCTGACGCACCTGGTCCGCCACCCGGTAGAACCGGTCCGACGGCGTCACGTTCTCGATTCCCTGATGCGGCCGCTTGAAGTTGTAGTACTCGACATACTCCCCGATCTTTTCCTTGGCCTCATCGAAGCTCCCCAGCGGCGTCTTCGCCAGGCACTCCTGGATCACGTTACGCCAGAACGACTCGATCTTCCCGCACGTCTGCGGATGGTACGGTCGGCTGCGGATGTGCCGGATTCCGAGCTTCGTCAGCATCTCCGTGAACTGGCTGCGTCCTCGCCACGAATAATACTGCCGCCCGTTGTCCGACAGGACCTCCTTGGGCAGGCCATGCTTCTCAATCCCCGCCCGAAACACCTCCTGCACGTTGGCCGCCGTCTGGAACCGATACAGGCCCCACCCGACGATGAACCGGCTGTGATCGTCCAGGAACCCGATCACGTACACGCGGTACTGGCCCTTGATCATGAAGCTCATGATGTCCGTCTGCCACAGCTCGTTGGGCAGCGCCCGCTCGAAGTGGCGAACCTTCGCCGGACGGTTTTTCCGTCGGCTTCGCCCCAAGATCGGACCGTGCCCCTTGCGCCTCAGCAGACGCCGCACCGTCTCGCGTGCCAGACTCAGGAAGCCATGCCGCGACAATTCTCCCTGAACCTTCCCGACGCCCGCGTCAGGGTCCGCGCTCTTGATCCCGTCGACCAGTTGCTCGGCCGCCGCCACTCGCTGGCTTTGCACATGCGCGGCTCCGCCCGTCGGCTGCGTTTCCAACCCCGCGATCCCGCCCTTCTCGTATTTTTCCAGCCACTCGGAAACCGCCGTCGCCGACACCCCGTACAATGACTTCACCTCATCCAACGTCAGGCCGCTCTGACGGGCCTGCACGATTTCCAACTTCTCAGAAACGGCCCACTGCTTTCTTACCGACCTCTTCGTCTTCATTACATCCTCCAGTAGTCTAACGCCTAGCTCTGGAGGCAGAAACGTCAACAGATCAAACGGCCAAAGAACGTCTCAATTGTACTGGACGGGATAGGTCCAATGAAGACGCCAAGTATCCCAAACATCTGGATGCCGCTGATGATGGCGACAAGCCCCACCAGCAGACCCAACACCGCAGCAAACAGCGTGCCCGCCAGCACACCGGCCTCTGGCGACCAGCCCGCACTACGCACCAACCAGCCGGTGACATAGGCGGCCGAACCCATAAATGCGGCGTGGCCAAAAGACAGCAAACCGGTGTAACCCAAGAGCAGATTGAAGGCGCAGGCGTAAATGGCGAAACACAGCGCGGTCATCAAAAATACCGGATAGATCTTGAGGAAAGGTGCCATCACCAGGA
>CAIPXZ010000315.1 GCA_903869075.1 uncultured Myxococcales bacterium
CAGGCGGACCGCAGCGCCGCGGGCGTGGGCCGCGCGGCGACGTCGGCGGTCGTGACGTCCATCCTGCTCATCATCATTGCCGACGCGATCTTCGCGGTCGTGTTCAACGCCCTGGGACTCTGAGCCATGGCCGACCCCACGCCCATCCCGCCCGCCGCCGGACCCGCCATCGAGGTGGCGAATCTCGAGTGCGGCTACGATGGCAAGGTGGTGTTGAAGAACATCTCCTTCACCGTGGCGCGCGGGGAGATTTTTTTCATCATCGGCGGTTCGGGCTGCGGCAAGAGCACGCTGCTACGCCACATGGTCGGCCTGCATACCCCGACGGCGGGGACGGTGAAGTTTTTTGGCGAGTCGTTCACCGACGCCGACACCGCCGCGCGGCGGAACCTGCTCAAGACGTTCGGCATGCTGTTCCAGAGCGGCGCGCTCTGGAGTTCACTTTCGCTCCGGCAAAACGTGGCGTTGCCGCTTGAGGAATACACGACGCTGGCGGCCCGGGAGATCGAGGAGATCGCGACGCTGAAGCTCGCGCAGGTCGGCTTGTCCGGCTTCGAGGATTACTATCCGTCGGAAATCAGCGGCGGCATGCGCAAACGCGCCGGCCTCGCGCGGGCGCTGGCGCTCGACCCGGCGATCGTGTTCTTCGACGAGCCGTCGGCGGGACTCGATCCGGTGACCTCGCGCAAGCTCGACGAGCTCATCCTTTCCATCCGCGAGACGTTCGGCACGACGATCGTGGTCGTGTCGCACGAGCTGGCGTCGATCTACGACATCGCCGACCGCGTGATCATGCTCGACCGCGGGGAGCAGGGCATCATCGCCACCGGCCGCCCGGCCGAGCTGGCCCGGAACAGCCGCGACCCGCGCGTGACGGAGTTTCTCCGCCGGGGCGACTTGCTCCCGCAATAACCTTTCCCTCATGTCCGCAATCGCTACGCTGCGCCGCACGTGAAAACCAAAGTCAGTCCTGCCGTTGTCGGCATGTTCGTGATCGGGGCCTTTGCGCTGCTGATCGTGGCGCTGCTGACGTTTGGCGGCATCAATTTTTTCGCGAAACCCCAGCGGTTCGTCGTCTATTTCGACGAGTCGGTCCACGGCCTCAATCTGGGCTCATCCGTGCAGCTGCGCGGCGTCCCGGTGGGCCGCGTCGTGGACCTCAACGTCCATTACGACAACAAGACGCACCACTCCGTCGTCGCCGTCGTGTGCGAGTTCAGCAAGGACAAGGTGGCGGACAGCAAGGGCAACTCGCTCATCGTCGCGGACCGCGCCGAGCTGCAGACGCTCGTGGACAACGGCCTGCGCGCGCGACTCGACGTGCAGGGCCTCGCGACCGGCCTGCTGTTCGTGGAGCTGGAATTTCTCGATCCCAAGGACTACCCGGCGGAGACCCGCGTCACCGAGCTGAAATACGTCGTGGTGCCCTACGTGCCCTCGGCCATCTCGGAGTTCCAGAGCAACCTCACCGAGATCCTCATCGACATCCGCCAGGTCGACTTCGCCGGCATCGGCCGCGAAGTGAAGCAGCTGCTGGTTGACGCGCACCGCCAGCTCGACGGCCTCGACGTCAAGGGCCTCGTCGTGCAGTGGCAGAAGGCCGGGGCCTCGGTGGAGGCGCTGGCCGGCTCGCCCGAGACGAAGCAGACCCTCGCCAATCTCAACGCCACGCTCAGCGACCTGCGCACGGTGCTCGGCAAGCTCGACACGCAGATCGATACCAACGGCACGGAGCTCAAGGCCACGCTCGCGCAGACGAAGGAGACGCTGGCGTCGTTCAACGCCGCGGCGGACAGCGCGCGGCGGTTCATCGCGGCGCAGAGCGGGCTGGGCACGGACGCCGGCCATGCGCTGGCGCAGCTGGGCGACGCCGCCGAGGCC
>CAIPXZ010000316.1 GCA_903869075.1 uncultured Myxococcales bacterium
CCAGGCGATGCGCGCGCTCTCAAACCAGCGCAAATACACGGTGTTGTTGACGTGGGCGAAGGCGTCCATGTCGCCCCAGAGGATCGGAATTTCGACGCGGACGGCGGTGGTCATGCGGCTCCGGAGCGCGCGGCGGGCGCGGCGGGAAGTCTGCGCGCGTGTGCGGCGGCGTCAAGCGGCGTCGACGCGGCAGAATCCGGGGTGTATCCTGCCACTGCGGCGGGCGCTGGGGACGCGCCGCGGGAGGTTTCGATGCTGCAGTTTCGCCATTTTGCGCTGGTCCTGGGTGCCGTTCTCGCCGGTTGCGGTGCGGCGGCGACAACCAACTCCGCGGCGGATGCCGAGGCCGATGTCGCCGGCACGGACGCCCAGGCGCTGGACGCTGCCGACGCTGCCGACGCCAGCCCTGGCACCGATGCCGTCGCCGACAGCGGCGCGACCGACGCCAGTGCCGACACGCCGGACAGCCAGCCTGGCACCGACGCGGTTGCCGACACGCCGGACAGCCAGCCCGGCACCGACGCCACAGCCGACACCAGCGACGCGACCGCCGCCGACACCGCCACAACCGACACGACCGTCAGCAACCCGTGCCAGCAACTCGGCGGCATCTGCGCGTCCAACAGCGGCGACTGCACGAGCGGTGGCGGCACCTACCAAGCCGCGGGCGACAGCGGCTGCGTCTTTGACGACGGCCCTGGCGCGTGCTGCATCCCGCCCAAGATGACCCAAGCCAAGGCGACCTGCGCCGATTACGGCGGCATCTGCGCGCCGATCGCCGGCTGCAACTTTGTCCAGGGCGCCTACGCCGCGTACGAGGGCTGCAAGGGCATCCCGATGATCTGCTGCGTGCCGCACAGCATCTGCGGCGACGAGAACGAGTCCTGCTGCGACAGCATGACGACCTACCGCACCGCTTGCGACCACGGCGCGTGGATCTGCACAATCGACGGCACGACGATGAAGCCGACCGACCAGTGCCCGAAATAGCCTCGAATAGCCGTTAGTTACCGGCGACGCACGCCAGCCGCTGCGGATCGCAGTTCGTCGCGAGGCAGGCCGCGCAATCCGCCGACGTCGGGTCGACGGCGCACTGCGACAAGCACTGGTTGAAGCCGCAGACGCCGGAATACGTGCCGTAGCACCAGGCGCAGCTGTTGCTGATCATCGAGCCGGTGGCCGTGACGAGGCAGTCGGCGACGCATTTGCCCTGCGCGGTGGACTTGCCGCTCATCATCATGCACTGCGCGCCCTCGGCCAGGCAGCCTTTTTGCAGCGTGCAGACCTGGACCTGCGTGGCGAACTGGTTGTACGCGTCTGAACCGGGCGTCAGCGTGCCGATGAACGCGGCGTCCGACGCGCTGGTGCAGCCGGGATCGACCGCGGGCTTGGTGTAGGTGCACGGATCGCCGCCGGCGTCGATGGCACCGGCGTCAAGCGCGACCAAGTCCGGGACGTAGCCGTCCCACGGCGTGTAGCCGTCCGGCGGTGGCACGCCGGTGTCGTAAATGGTGACGTCACCGCCGCCCCAGCCGTCCTGGGCGATCACGACCGCGTCGGATCCCGGCACGTCCCAGTAGCTGGTGCCGTCGTAGCCGGTGTAGCCGTCATAGCCGGTGTAGCCGTCGGGGTTGCCGTAGCCGTCGTAGCCGGTGTAGCCATCGTAGCCGGTGTAGCCGTCGTAGCTGGGGAACCCGTCGAGGTCGGCGAAGCCATCGCTGCCGGTGCCGCCGCCGCTGTCCGGGGCGATGGCGTCGGGGATGCTGATGACGTCCGAGCCGGCGTCGCTCGTGTCGATGGCGCTGGCGTCGGCCTTGCCGTCGCTGCTCGCGGTGTCGGCGCCCGTGGTGGCGTCGGTCGTGCCGTCGCTAGCGGTGAGCGTGTCGCTGCCGGTCGTGGCGTCCGTGACGTCCGTCGCGACTGCGCCGCCGCCGACGGTCGTGCCGCAGCCGATGAACAGCACGGTGAGGGCAAAGCAAAGCTTGGACATTGTCAACCTCCGGGTGCGGGCGCACGCGTGAGTGCGAGTGTAGCACCGTCGAGCCGCGGCGTCACCGCGCAAAGGGCTGGCGCGACAGCTACATCGGCTGTGGCGTCACTTCGGAGGCGTACTCGGCCTGGGCGTCCAGCACGCGCGGGTATTCGGCGCGGAAGACGGTGCCGGTCGCGGGCGTCGACGTAAACGTGACGGTGCCGCGCAGGTAGCGCTCGGACAACAGGCGGATGCGGTATGTGCCCAGCCCGCGACCGGCGCCCTTTGTCGAGAACGAGCGCTGGAAGACCTGCGGCTGCGCCTCGAGCGGGATGAGCGACGGGTTGTGGACCTCAAACACGACAACCGAGTCCGCGCGGCGCACGCGCATCGTCACGCTCGCGCCGGGGAGCTCCGCCTCCAGCGCATTTTTGACAAGATTTGCCAGCACGCGCACCA
>CAIPXZ010000317.1 GCA_903869075.1 uncultured Myxococcales bacterium
CAGGCCAAAGAAGAACACGCGGCGGCCGCCGATGCGGTCCGCGATCGGCCCAGCCACGACCTTGCCGACGGCGTAGCAGACCGTGCCGATGGACGCGATCTCGCCGAAAGTGGTTTTGTCGATGCCATGGCCGGTTTCGAGGATTTTGGCGGCGGCGGAGAGGTTGTTGCGGCACAGGTAGAACGCGGCGTAGCCGATCAGCAGACCCCAAAAGGTCCGCGAACGGGCGCGGGCGAACGCGGCGGCTTGCGCAGTCACGGGCGTTCACCGGCGGCGAGACGGGCGTTGATGTCGGCGAAAACGCCAGGCATTTCAGACCAATCGGCGACGACGTAGTGCGCGCCGGCTTGCTCCAGCTTGGCCCGCGCCGCGGCGATGCGTGTCTGCTGCTCGGCCGCGGGCAGCGCCGCCAGCTCGGCTTCGGACAAGCCGACTTCATTGCCGCACGTCGTCAACGCCACGCTCCACAGGCCGGCGTTGAGTCCCTCGGCGACGTCCGCGACAGTGTCGCCAATCTTGACAGCGGCCGCCGGTGGCCAGACGCCCAGCGCTTGCAGGTTTTGCCAGACCATCGCCGGCGCGGGCCGGCCCGCGGGCGCCTGATCGGCGGCGACAGCGGCATCGGGCGCGTAGCCTTGCGCCGCCGCGGCTTTGGCGACAACGGCCAGCATCGCCGCCGTGTAGCCTGTCGACGAGCCGATGCGGATCCCCGCGGCGCGCCACTGCGCCACCGTCGCCACCACGCCGGGGATCGGCGCGGCAAAATCCGCAAGCACCGCCATCTGCGTCGGCACGAAGGCGCCGTAGACGCGATCGACGTCGTCCTCGCCCGGCGCGTGGCCATAGCGCGCCTGCCACTGCGCGGCGACGTGCGACAGCCGCATCACCGCGGCGACGTGGTCGCGCTTGGCGAGGCCCATCGGCCCGCGGGCGTCGGCGTCGCTGATGCGCACGCCCAGCTCGGCAAATGCCGCGACGAACGCGTGCACGGGCGCACGCGAGCCGAAATCGACAGCCGTGCCGGCCCAATCCAGAATGACGGCGCGGATCTGCAGCGGCTGTGGCGTGTGGTGCGGGTTGCGCATGGGGCTCCGGTTCAGGTGGCGAGGTCGATGCCTTGGCCGCGCAGGACGTCCGCCATCGCGGCGCAGAGCGCTGTGTAGTCGGCGGGGTACAGCTGGCCGATGGTGCCGACGCGAAAGCAGTTGGCCTGGCTGACTTTGCCCGGATAGAGCGTAAAGCCGCGCGCGGCAAGCGCTGCGTAGAACGCTGGGAAGTCAAAGCGCGGGTCGTCGGGGTAGCGCACGGACGTGATGATCGGCCCCTGCAGCGCCGGCGGCAGCCACGTCTGCAGGCCGAGGCGAGCGAGGCCGGCGAGCAGTTCGGCGCGGTTGGCCAGGTAGCGGGCATGGCGCGCGGCGATGCCGCCTTCCGCTGCAAGTTCCTGCAGCGCCTGGTGAAAAGCCGCGAGCACATGCGTCGGCGGCGTGAAGCGGAACTGCCCGGAGCGGTCCAGCTCCGCCGCCTGCGCGTACACGTCCAGGCTCACGCTGCGCGCGCGACCGGCGCACGTCGCCAGCAGCGCCCGCTTCACGAGCACGAAAGAGAAGCCCGGCACGCCCTCGATGCACTTGTTGGACGACGACACGAGCGCGTCGATGCCCGCGGTGTCGAGGTCGAGCGGCACGCCGCCAAAGCTGGACATCGCGTCGGCAATCAGGATTTTGCCGTGCTTGCGCACAACCGCGCCGACCGCGGCGATCGGGTTGAGAATTCCGGACGTCGTCTCGGAATGCACGCAGGCGACAACGTCGATCGCCGGATCCGCCACCAGCGCCGCGTCGATCGCCGCCGGGTCGACCTGCGCGTCTTCGGGCCAAACGAGCGTCTGCGTCTCGATGCCCAGCCGCTGCGCCAAATCGACGAGCCGCCGGCCATAGGCGCCATTTTGCGCCACGAGCAGCTTGCCCCCGCGCGGCACCAGCGTCCCCAGCGTGCCTTCGACGCCAAAAGTGCCGCTGCCTTGCATCGGCACGCAGGTCCACTCCGCCGGCCGCGCGGTGCCGAGCGCCACGAGCTGTGTGCGGATCTCCGCGATAATCTGGATGAACCGCGCGTCGCGCGAGCCAAAATCGCGCAGCATCGCCGCCTTGACCGTCGCGCTCGTCGTCAGCGGACCGGGGGTAAAAAGCAGCGTACGCTCGGACATCGGGACCTCCAGCCGCGCGGAAGTCTGCCGCGGGCGCGCAACATTTGCATGACGCTTCTGCGACGAAACGCCGGTCGCCGTCAACCCACGCCGCCGCTGATTGGGGGCTTGACGGTGCTGCGCGGAACGCGTCTGCTGTGGCTTGGCCCGGCGGTGTGCGGCACCGGGCGAGGGAGAGGCCATGCGCGGATCTTGGGTGGGATGTTGGCTCGTTGTCGGCTGCGCGTTGGTTGGCTGCAGCAACGCGGTTACGGCCAGCGGCGGCGTCACGGCCGATGCCGGCGACGTGGGAATCGAATTCCAGGACACGGCCAAAGGGACCGACGCGACGGCGCCAACGGATTCCGCCGCCACCGATGCCGTCAGTGACGTCGCCAAGGACGCTGCGCCGGACGCGATTGCCGACGCGATCGCCGACGTCGTCCTGCCGCAGACCTGCCCCGGCGCCGCCGGCTGTTCCTGCGCCAGCGGCAGCGACTGCGGCAACGGTTTGTGCCTCGACACGCCCGACGGCAAGCGCTGCGCCGCGCCCTGCGACGCCGGCTGCGCCGCTGGCCAGACCTGCGCCAAGCTCAGCGGCGCCGGCGGTGCGAGCTTTGCCGTCTGCATCGGCGCCTGGGGCAAGCTCTGCTACCCGTGCAACGCCACCGCCGACTGCGCCGAGCCCGGCATCACCGGCAGCCTGTGCGTCGACGAGGGCGCGCTCGGCAGCTTCTGCGGCGCGCCGTGCACGACCGCCACCGACTGTCCCAGCGGCTACGACTGCCAGGTCGGCCAATCGCCCGAGGGGCCGAAATCGCTGCAGTGCGTCCGCGTCACAACCGACGGCAGCGGCATCGGCACGTGTTCCTGCACCGCCGCGGCCAAGGCGGGCGGGCTGCAGACAGCGTGCTACGCCGAGCAAAAAGACCTGAGCGGCAAGGTCGTTGGCAAGTGCCCCGGCACGCGCACGTGCGGGCCGACGGGCCTGGGCGGGTGCACGTTCGTCGCGCTCAAGCCCGAGGTGTGCGACGGGGTCGACAACGACTGCAACGGCCAAATCGACGACGGCGCCGGCGGCTGCGGCACCGGCGAGACCTGCAGCGGCGGCAAGTGCGTCGGCGGCTGCACGGCGACGAGCTGCGACGTCAACGCGACGTGCAGCGCCAGCCAGGGCACCGTCAGCTGCACCTGCAAATCCGGCTTCAGCGGCGACGGCAAGACCTGCGCCGCCGACTGCGCGCTGCCGTGGGGCGGCAGCATTGCCAGCGGCCAAACGACGACGGGCTGGCAGGACGCGTCCGTCGCCTGCGGCGCCAGCTGCGTCTCACAAACGCGGACCTGCAGCAACGGCGTGTTGGACGGCAGCTACGGCAACGGCAGCTGCGCGGTCAGCGCGTGCCCCGGCCAGTGTCCCGCCGTGACCTTGCAATTTGACTGGGGAATCAGCGGCAGCGGCCCTTGCCACGTCGACCTCCCCGCCGGCACCGCCAGCACCTGGTACTACACCGCCACAACCGACGCGTATTTGGGCGGCGTGCTGGCGTCGTGCGACACGGCCAGCGGTGCTTGGCAGATTTCCCAGCAAAAATGCGTGCCTGCCAACGGCGCGACGACCTGCTTCAAGCCCGGCACCAAGTGCGACGGCAGCGGACCGGCCGTGTTCCCGTACCCGCACTGCTGGACGTGCTGCGATTCCACGCAGCCGATGCCTGGCGTCTGTAACTAGACAAACATCAAGCGCAGTGGCCAGTGCTGATGCAAATCGAGGGGTTGCAGCACGGCAGTGTCGCCTCGCACGGGTGGCCGTGGGCGGCGCACTTGCCGTTGCACTGGCCGTTCAGGCACGCCAGGCCGCGAGCGCAGTCGGTCGTGGCGCTGCACTTTTGCCCGACGACCAAGCCGGCGCCGCAGACGCCGTGGCTGTCGCAGATCGCCGTGAGGCCGCAGCACTGCGCAAAAGACAGGCAGGCGCTGCCGTCGTTGACGCAGACGATGCCGTACGTCGGGTTGTTCAGCTCGCACGTCAAGCCGCTACAGACGCTGCTGGCGGTCGCGGCGTCGCAGACGCTGCCGGCGGTGAGGCAGCTGGCGGCGTCGGCGACGGTTGCGTCGGCGCTGGCTGGATCGGCCGCGGTGGGTGTCGCGCTGCACGCCGCGAGCAAAGCCAGAACGCCGATCAGCTGTATCGAAACCACACGCGTCGCTTGCATTTTCCTCACCTCCGCCGCCGTCAAGCGCGCCGCTACACCGGCCAGTGCAGCGTCAGCCCCAGCGCCGTGACAAGCAGCAGCACAAGCGGCGCCATCACCAAAAACACCGTCCAGGTCACGCCCATCACGTCGCGCGCTTTGAGGCCCAGCAGCGTCAGCACCGGCAACATCCAGAATGGTTGCACGAGGTTCGCCAGCGCCTCGCCGAGGTCGTACACCGCCACCGTCCAGCCCAGGTGCACGTGCAGGCGGTGCGCGGCGGCCAACACGTACGGCGCCTCAATCACCCATTTCGAGCCGCCCGACGGCACAAAAACGCCCAGCAGCGCCGAATAGGCGGCGACCAGCGGCGGAAACGTCGTCGGCGTGGCGAGGCGCGTAAACAGGTCGGCGATGCGCTCGTTCAGCTTGGTGTCGACAATCAGCGCCGCGATGCCGCCATACAGCGGAAATTGCAGCAGAAGTCCCCACACTGCCGGCGTCGCGCGGGCGAAAGCGCGGGCCAGCCGTGCCGGCGTGCGGTGCAGCGCGAAGCCGAGGGTCAGCAGCGCCAGGTTCACAAGATTCAGCGTGATGGCCGCGGCAAAATGCGCGGCCTGAAACAGCGCCACGCCGATGTAACCCATTCCCAGCACAACGAAAATTGCCGACAGCCACCACTGGTGCTCCAGCCACTCGCCCGGCTGCCGCGGCTGGTCCGGCGTCTCGTCCACCGGCTCGCGCAGGTCCACGCCCAGGTCCGCGGCCGTGCGCGCGTGCGCCCCCACGGGCGTGATGGCGGCGATCAGCAGCGCCGCGACGGCGATCTCAATCGCCACCGCCGCGAACGATTGCCACAGGAAAATCGTATGTTGCAGACCGATGACGCCGCCCGGCAGCAGCTCAGCCCCCGCCGCATCGTGCCCAGCGGCGATCGCGCGAATCGCCGGCGGCAGCAGCCCCGGCGTCGCCATCTGCAGCGCCGCCGAGCCGGACAGCCCCTGCGCCCACACGGTGCCCAGCCCCAGCAGCGTCGTCGCCGCCAGCGTGCGGTAGTCCACGTCCTTGACCTGACGGGCCAGCTCCCGCGCCAGCACAGCGGAAAACAGCAGGCCAAATCCCCAGTTGAACCAGCTCGTGACCATCGACGCCACTGCGCACAGCACCGTCGCTTGCCGCGCTGTTTGCGGCAGCCGCGCCAGCCGCTCGATGCCGCGCTGCACCGGCGCGGCGGTCGCCACAACCGTGCCGCCGATCACGATCAGCGCCATCTGCAACGTGAACGGGATCAGCGACCAAACGCCGTCGCCCCAGCTTTTGACAACCGCCACCGGTCCGGCGCCGCTCGCCAGCGCCGCCAGCACCACAAGCAGCGTGCCGAGCAGCGCGAAAACGAAAGCGTCCGGCAGCCAGCGCTCTGCCAGCGCCGTCATGCGCAACGCGAGGCGATTCAGGGCGTTGGACGGCGGTTCAGCGGGCATTGGCGGCTCCGGGCGGTGGGGCAAGCGCGACCGCGAGCGTTCAGGGCTTTGTGAACTTGTAAGTCACGGTCATTGTCAGCGGCGCGGCGACGAACGGCAGCCCGTGCACATGCTTGAATACGCTTATCACGCACCCTTTGAAAGCGCCGCCGGCGCCCGCGACTTTGACCCGGGTGATGGCGGCGTGGGTGCCGAGCGTAAATGTGACGCGGATGTCGCCGCTGGTGTGCGGGTTCACGGGCGATGCCGCTGCGTAGCAGGCTTTGACTTCGGCGTCGCGTGCTGCCGTCCGCTCGGCGACGTAGTCGAACGGGGCGGTCGGTGACGGCGCGGCAGGCAACGCTGCCGGTGGCTCTGCCGCCTGGGCGGACGCCGTCGCCAAGGCCGCCAACAGCACGAGGAATTGGAGAATTCGCTGCATCGTGCCTCCAGTCGCCCAGCCTAGCCCAGCTGCTCGCCGGTGTTCAAGGCGAGGGCGGTCGCAAGCTCGACCTCGTGCACCCGGGACTGAAGTCCC
>CAIPXZ010000318.1 GCA_903869075.1 uncultured Myxococcales bacterium
ACCACGAGCTCATACGGCATGCGGCACGACTGCGCGCACTGGCCGCGGTTGGCCGATCGACCGCCCCACGCCTCCGACGTCAGGCATTGCCCGGACCACGACATGCACAGCGCGCCGTGGATGAAGACCTCCAGCTCCAGCGGCGTGCCAGCCGCGAACTGGCGAATCTCGGCCACGGACAGCTCCCGCGGCACGACGACGCGCGTGCAGCCGAGCGTCTGCGCAAAAACCGCAGCTTCGGGCGACGAAATCGTCATCTGCGTCGACGCGTGCACCTCCAGCGTCGGCGCCAACGCGCGGGCCAGCAGCGCCACGGCGGGATCCTGGACAATGAGCGCGTCCACGCCGGCGTCCGCCACCGCGCGCAGGATGACCTCGACGGCCAGCAGTTCCGGCTCAAAAATCAGAGTGTTCAGCGTCAGATAGGCGCGCGCGCCGGCTGCGTGGATCTGCGCCACGGTCGCCGGCAGCGTCTCCAACGCAAAGTTCGCCGTGCGCGCGCGGGCGTTGAAGCCCATGTCCAGGCCAAAATAGACGGCGTCCGCGCCTGCAGCCAGCGCGGCGCGCAAAGCCTCAGCATCGCCGGCGGGCGCCAGCAGCTCGGGAAAGTGACTTGGCGGCATCAGCGTGGTCCACGGCAAAAGGAGTGCCCGACGTTCACGCGTCGTCGCCAGCATCGCGCGCGAGCGGCGTCGTCGGCAAGGCCGTCGCGTCCAACTGCGCAGAAATTCGCTCGTTCTCGGCTAGCGCCTCGGTCAGCTGGCGCCGCAGCTCGACGGCCTCTGCTTCCGCTTGATCGTCCAAGCCGCGCAACGCCGCCTGCGCGGTTGCCAGCTCCTCGCGCAGCCGCTGCGTCTCGGTGTCCGCCGCCGGACTTGGCCGCCCGGCGCGCGCCGCCGCCAGCTCCGCCAGCAGCGCTTGCTCCGCCGCGGCGTGTTGGCTGTCCGCTAGTTCCAGCCGCGCACTCAGCTGGCGCCGCGCCGCATCGGCCTCGGCAAACGCTGTCTGCAGCTTGTCACGCTCCGCCGTCAACGCCGCGACCTGCGCGACTGCCGCAGCCGTCTCGCCGTGGGCATCAGACAAATCCGCCAGCGCTTGGCGCCACAGCGCGGTACGGGCCTCGACTTCATCGCGCGCTGCGGCCAGCTCCTCGGCCAATGGCGCAGTGTCCACCACAAGCTCCACTTGGGCCGCCGCAGGCTCCGGCGCGGGCGCGGCAGGCGGCGGCGCGGTCGGCTCGGAAGTCGTGGCAAAATCCAGCTCGGGCGCCGGTTCCGATGGCGGCGGCGGCGTAAACTGCGGCTCGTCGGCGAACACCGGCTCCGGATCGGGCTCGGCGACGGGTTCAGCCTCCGCCGCGGGTGCGGGCTCGATCCAAGCCGGCGGCGGCGGCGGTGGTGGTGGTGGCGGTGGCGGTGGTGGCAGGTCAACCGGTGGCGGCGGGATCGCCGACGGCGGCGGCGGAATCTCGAACGGTGGCGGCGGGATATTCGGCTCGGCAAAAACCACGGCCTGTTCCAGCGTCGCGTCTACGCCTTCACGCTCAAAGCGCAGCTCAAAGGCGCCGCAGCGGAAAATCACGCCGTCCTCGAGGATGACCGGCACCTCGGGCTCCAGGCGATCCGTGAAGTAAAACGTGCCGTTGGACGAGCCGAGGTCCTCCAGCACGTACAGCCCATCCTGCCAGCCGACGCGCGCGTGCTTGCGCGACACCGAGTGTCCGGCGGTGCGAATCTGGCATTCCGACGATCGGCCGATCGAAATATCTCCGCTTTCCGGAGTCACATCAATCACTTGCGGCTGGTTGTTGTCGTCCAGGTAGTGAATTCGCGCCACACGGTCCTCCGTCAACAGGTGCCTGATTGTCGGGGAGTCCGGCCGCCGTCGCAAGCGGTGCGCGGCGGAGATTGTCGCGGCAACTGGCGCGACAGCAAAATCCGGTTAAAGTGCCAGCGGGCGGCGGGCAACGGAGCGAGGCGGAGCCGATGAAACAGGTGTACTTTTTGGTGCTTGTGGCCCTGATGGCGCAGGCGGGCCCGGCGCAGGCGGCGCCGGTCAAGCCGGGCATCGAGGTGCTCGTCGAGGAGCAGCTCGATCTGGTGCGCGACAAACGCGTGGGATTGTTGACAAATCCGTCAGCGGTCGACAGCCAGCTGGTGCCGACGCTGGCGCGGCTGCGCAAGGTCGGCGTGGAAGTGACGCAGCTGTACGCGCCGGAACATGGCATTTCTGCAGCACTTTCCAACGGCAAAGGCGGCGACAAGGGCATCGATCCGGGCAGCGGCTTGCCGGTGGAGCCGGTGTGGGGCGCGCATTTTGCGCCGAGCGCGGCGTCGCTGGCGCGCATCGACGTGCTGGTTTTTGACATCCAGGACCTCGGATCGCGGACCTACACGTTCGCGACGACGCTGGGCAAGCTGATGATCGCCGCCGGCGCCGCGGGCAAACCGGTGATCGTGCTGGACCGGCCAAACCCCGGCGGCGGGCTGCTGTTTGAAGGTCCGATGATCGAGCAGCGGCACAAGAGCCTCGTCGGCTGGGGACCGCTGCCGGTGACGTACGGCATGACGCTGGGCGAGCTGGCGCAGTTTTACAAGCAAGAGCTTGGAATCAAAGTGGATCTGAAAGTCGTCGCGATGAAGGGCTGGCGGCGCGACATGGTCTGGGAAGACACCGGGCTGCCGTGGGTGCCGAGCTCACCGGGCATTCCGCACGAGCTGAACGCGCACCTGTACGTCGCCACCGGCATGGTCGGCGGCTGCGGCGCGAACGTGAACGAGGGCGGCGGCAACTCCATGCCATTTGAGCTGATCGGCGCGCCGTACATCGATCCGCAGAAGCTGGCGGACTGCCTGACGGCGGAGCAGCTGCCGGGCGTGCTGTTTCGGCCGATGAGCTGGAAGCCGCGCGCGGGCGCCCAGTTTTCCGGCAAGCTTGTGCACGGTGTGCAGCTTGTGCTGACCAATCCGCGGCTGTTCAAGCCGCTGAAGACGGCGCTGGCGATCCTCGCGACGCTGTACAAGCTGTTCCCGGAAGACTTGCAGATCAAGGATCTGGGGCGCTTCGGCCGCGTCTGGGGCACCGATCGCGTGCTGACGGCGCTGCGCGACGGCGTGGACTGGCACAAGATTGAGGAGAGCTGGCAGCCGGATCTGGCGGTATTTGCCTTGAAGCGCCAGAAAGCCCTGCTGTACCAGTAAGTTGCACCGGCGCACGCGCCGCGGGAGCCGCTCATGCCGACGTCGACGTCCACCCTGCTGAAGCTCGCTGGCTTGGCGCTGCTGGCGGCGCTGTGCTGGTGGCTGTCTGGCGTGCTGCTGCCGCTGTACCTCGGCGCGGTGCTGGCGCTGGTGCTGGCGCCGCTGATTGCGCGCTGGACGCCGCGGCTGGGCTCGCGCGTGCGGGCGATCGCGCTGACGCTGGGCGCGGTGGTGCTGGTCGCGGCCGTGCTGACGGCGATCGCCGTGCCGATGATGATCGCCGAAGCGCGGCACTGGACGGTGGCAGTGACCGGTGAGGGCGGCGCGGCGATGGGCGGTATCGACCATCCGCTGGACTATGGCAGCTATGCCGACCCGGACCTGACGCAGTGGCAGCCGCAACAGCTGGGCAACGACGCGCAGGCCCACGGCGCGCCGGCGGACGTGGTGCGACTGCTGCGCCAAGCGCCGGCCGCGGGCCACGATCAGAGTCTGGCCGACGCGCTGGGCGATCGCGACGGCGACGGGCGGCTGGAGCCCGGCTATGCGCGGCGGCTGCGGCTGCTGGCGCGCGATCACGCGAGTCCGGTGGGCCAGGCGACGGCGTGGCTGGAGCGCAACGGCGTGCTGCGCGGCGTCCGCAACGCGGTGCAAGGGGCGCTGTCTCGCGACAAGGTCGCCAAGCTGCTGTCCGGACCGCAGCTGTCGGCGGCTAGCGACGTCGGGCTGCTCGTGCTCGGCTCGGTGGGCGACGTGCTGATGACGCTGCTGGGCGTGGCCGTTACG
>CAIPXZ010000319.1 GCA_903869075.1 uncultured Myxococcales bacterium
ACCGGATGCTGCAGCGCGCGGTGGGGACGGGTTCGATCGCCATGGCGGGAGTTTGCCAGCGTACCGGAACCTCTGCAAACGTTTGGGCGACCCCGCTCGGTGAAATGTGACCGCCACCAGAGAATTCAGTTCATGAAAGATGCTGCGTCAGTGGCGGACCTCGACGCGCTGGACGATGTCGATCGGACGGTTCAACAGCTCGTCAGTTGGCAATTCGATTGCCAACACAGAACGGACCGCCTTGGCGGCACCAAGACCTTGCGGAGCTGGCGCGGGTCCCCAGGCTCTCGCTCACGATCACGGACGCGAAGCCCGCGGAGCCGCCATACATGTCATCCACGCCGCGCTTCACACCACGATCTGTAGCCCAGGTCGGGCTCGCGTCAGCACTTCGCACAGCGGACACCAGACGGCGGCGATGGTGTGGTCGTCGCACCAATCGTACGTGAAGTCCTCGATTCGCAGGCGGTGAAGCCCGAGGTGGCGCAACCGCAGGAAGACGGCGGGCTCGCGGAAGTCTCCACGGTGGAGACTTGTCCAGCCGACCGTCTCTCGTCATGCCGCGATGTGCTTCCGTGCGCCGCCATCAGCGCATCCGCGCAATTGCCGCCTATGCGGCCACCTGCGCTTCCGCCTGCACGGGCATCACCGCCGGCAGGTTGCAGCGCGGGCACCGGTTGACCAAGGTCGCGCCGTCGCTCGTGCAAACAAGCGCCGCCGTGCGGACCGGTGCGGCTGACCGGTCCGAAGACCACGCTGTTTTGGGTCTTGACGCCGAGATTGGGCCGCCCGAAACTGGCCATCAGACGCGGCTGCGGATGGTCTGCGCTGCCGCTGGGCTCGATGGACGTGGCGAATGGGAAGCGAGACCCCATCGCACGTACGATCGGTGCTAGCGTTAGCGAGTGTCTTGATGAATGCGCCCGCATCGCCGGATGATGTCGGAAGCACCTAATTCTGTGATGTTTTCTTCCAATTGCGTAGGAGGACCGCTTGCCCCACGATTCATTCCGTCTGCTGGACACGCCCGTCGACAACGTTACAGACTATCTGCTGCGCCGTGCGCAGGGACGCCTGACGGAGACCGAGCTCAAGGTTGGGCGGGTTGTGGCCAACTCGGCAGCGGAGCCGACTTCAAGCGACGAATACCCGGACGAAAACATTCCGGGCGACTGACGAGGTGTGGCGTGGTTGGTTCCTCCATCGTGAACCCTGGCGCCACAATTGAACTGCTTTCGAGCCACTGGAGCAGGTCGCCGTTCCACGCGCGTGGTGCCGTCAGCGGGCCACTTCGGGAACTTTCGGCCGAAAGAGTGTTCGCCACGTACCTTGAACGGGCGGCAGACGCGGTTGGCTTCACCTCGTATCATGCAGGTAACGCGGCGCGAACCGATGGCCGCGCGGCCGTTCTCAGCGTGATCGAGCGATCTGGTGGCGGATCAACAGCCGCGCTTGAAGCGTTCAGTCGCTCGGCCGCCTTGGTCGTGCAGGGCGCCCAACGCTATTTCGGCGAAGTCGATGATCTGCTCCGGACGTGGCCCCCGATCTCGGCGGCCTCCGTCAACGCGAACGTGTACCTAACCCGGCAAGAGTCGTCGGTCTTCGCCGTTCACCACGACGAGCATCACGTCATTGCGATTCAGACCGAGGGCGTGAAGGAATGGCGCGTTTGGCCACCGGTGGTCGCTGCGCCCCATCGTCGATTCGCTTTTGACCCAGAAACGCCAGCTGACGAGCCAATGCGTTTCACCACTGAGCCAGGCGATGCCCTGTACTTGCCGCTCGGATGGCTGCACGACGCGCGAACCTTGGGCGGCTGTTCTGTCCATGTTACTGTGGGCGTCACGCCGCCGCGATGGCTTGACGTCATCGAGGCGACAGTTCTCAAAATGGCCGCGGAGAGCAGCTTGCTCCGGAGTGAACTGCCATCGGCGATGGACGGTGGCGAGCGCGTGTATTTCGCCGAAGATGCGCGTCACGTTCGGGCCATCCTCGACTACCTTCACGAACACTTGTTGGCTACTTTGCCGGCAGCCATCGCAGGTCAGAAACGTGAAGTCCGCTGAGCTGTTCGTCCCCAACTTCGCGGAGTTGGAGGAACTGCACCGCGGCGACTGGCCGATCGGCTCGAACGGCGGATTCCGTAAGATCGTGTTCACGATGGACCGCAGTAGTCCTCGCCACCAGTATGCGTTCCGCTTGGCACAACTGCTTGCTGCACGGACCGTTGGGGTCGAGGCGATCTACTTTCGCGGCTCGGCCTTGGAAAGCGCCAGATCGGAGTGGGTGCGGGATCTGGATTTGGTCGTTGTCGCGTCGTCGGACGCCATGTTGACACAGCGCGAGGTCAAGGAGATCGTCGGGGAATTTCGGCGCGAGAACCCCTCCGAGCTTCGGGTCGACGTGGGGGTCATGGGCGTGTCGGCCGTGCTGGCTTCGCCATTCACGTCGGTCAAGCAACTCATCTTGGCATTTCGCGCGCTGCGGTTGTCTGGACGCGAAGTCTGGCCAGAGTCACCGCTTGTCCAGCCGGACGTCGACCTCGCCCGTGCGTGCTTCATCGCACACACGGAGCCTACATGGCAGCGCCTCGCGACAGTGGCCCAAGATCCGGCAAAGCACTTTCAGGATCCGCTCGTAAGCTGGGTTCAAAAACGCGCCCTTCGTGCGGGCGGGATCTTGGCCATGGGACGTATTGGTCGATTCTCTCGGCATCCCGTCCGGTGCGCAGAACTCGTCGGTTTGATGTTTCCGGATCTGGCCGTGCTGGCGGCCAACGTCGTCCACGACTACTGTGCCGGAGATCGACACGCGCACGCTTGGCAAGCAGCGGTCAACTTATTCGACGAACTGCGCGTCCGAGGTAATTTGCTCCTATTTGTGCACGGTTGAGTTGCGACCAGGCGGGTGGCCGTCAGCGGAGCGACGTCCGCGCAACGCGCACCACCATGCCCTCCCTGGCGTGGTCCGGCGGGCGGCTGGGACGGCGCTCGTGTTCTGCCTCAGCATCCCGCCAACCCCGCCAACCCCGGCAACGCCTGGGCGACTGCGTCGATAGCGGACCAGGACGCCCTGAATGACGCCGCGTGGCGCCGTCGCACGCGGAAAGGAGCGGCGTGCGGACCGGTAGAGCGCCAGCGAGCGGTCGTCTTCTTTTTCCCACGTCAGAAAAGGCCCGGCCGACCGCTTGGCGCTGCGGCGCTGCGGCTCTCGTCAACCACGCCGATGCGCCGCACCTCGGTAAAGACCAGTCGGCAGGGTTGCCGCGTTGCGTCTGTCGGCGGCCGCCAAATTGTATGCGCATTATCACTACTGATACGGCGATCAAAAATCAAGACCGCGTCAGCAGTTGTCGAGTCCGCACCTTCCAGCACAACAACCTGAATCGTAAGAAGACGGCGAGCCTGCCGGTCACTGTCCACATGGACGGTGCTCAGTAGGCTTGTCGTCTCGGGGCACCTTATGCTGCCGCCCGTTGCGGCGCCGGCGCACGCACCCGCGGCACCATCGGCACGTCGCATTGCGGGCACCAGTTCACCAAAATCGCGCCGTCATCGAACACGATGGCGGCAAAGCCCTCGGCGCGCAGCCGATGCCGGCCGAGGTCGCGCACGAGGTAATTGACGTCCCAGGCGTGATTGCAGGACGCGCATGGAACCGATTGATCTTGACCGAGAATGCCGATGAGCCGCATGGCCTTTCCTTCACCGGCTTCGCGCCGGACTTCACGTGGTTGATGCCGCACGGCCATCCGCGCGGTGTACCGACCTGAACGGCCGGGGAGCGACTTGGGGGCGGCTCCAGACTGCTTATGCCAATAATGACAGGGCGTTTTGCGCTACCACGATGACCGAAGCGGGTGCCTCTCAGGCTGCACCGAGGGCGTGCCTACTCGCCGGTTCACCGGTCCTCCGCCGGTGAGGCGAGCGCTCTCTGCTTGCGGTCTTCTGCGAGAAAGAGCATGATGGACAACACTGCCCATGTCGCAATAGGGACAGGGTCTTATGCTCGGTGTGTCCGACGAAAACAAAGTAAACACACACAGACAAAACAAAGTAAGTGCAGGACCGAAAACAAAGTAGCGCGGCAAACCAACCGAGACCATGTCCACGCCCCACGCCAAACTTGCCGCCGCCCTCCGCGTCCTTCAGCGCCTGCAAAAGCGCAACGGCGGCGTCATCGAGGGCACGAGCCTTTCCGACGCCCATCGCCAACTCCTGGTCGATGCTGGCTTCCTGCGCCCAGTACTCAAGGGCTGGTACATTTCGGCGAACCCGCGCGACAACGCGGGCGACAGCACGGTCTGGTACGCGAGCTACTGGGCGTTCGTGGCCGGTTACCTGCGTGCCCGTTTCAGCAAACGCTATTGCCTGAGCGCTGTTGGCTCGCTGCTGCAGCACACCGGGTCGACGGTTGTGCCAACACAGACGGTAGCCGTGACCACGACGGGCGGCACGTCGACGCTCACCTTGCCGGAAGCGACGTCGCTGCTCATTTACCCGGATGCGAACGCTGTGCCCAAGACCCGGACCCTGCTGAACGGGCTGCAGGTTTGGCCTCTCGCGGCGGCGCTGTGCCGCGTGGACGCTGGGTTCTTTCGCAACCACCCGCAAGATGCCCAGATCGCCTTACAGCTGGTCCGCGACCCCGGTGTGCTGCTGGCGGAACTGCTGGCAGACGATGGGCTCCCAGCGGCGGCGGGGCGGCTGGCGGGTGCGTTGCGGTTTCTTGACCGCGACGCTGACGCCGATCGCATCATCAAGGCGATGGAGCTGGCAAGTCACCAGGTGCGTGAGGCCAATCCGTTCGACATTCCAGTGCCCACGTTGCACGCCCGCACAGAACGCTCCCCGTACGCGCTGCGACTGCGAGCCATGTGGGCCAACTGGCGGACAACCGTCGCCGCTGCATTCCCGGAGACACCAGTCGTCCAGACGGATACCGCCCAGTACCTGGAATCGGTGCAGGAACGCTACGCGGCGGATGCATACAACTCGCTGTCCATCGAAGGCTACCAGGTCAGCGACGCGCTGATTGCCCGGGTTGCGGCGGGACGTTGGAATCCGGAAGCCGACGATGCCGATGCTCAGAGCCGCGACGCCTTGGCAGCCCGCGGGTACTATCTGGCGTTTCAGGAGGTCAAGACCAGCATCACCGCGGTCCTGCAGACCGCAAACGCGGGGGCGGTCGCGCGCGAGGGTCACCACGACTGGTTTGCCGCGCTGTTTGCGCCTTCGGCCCAAGCTGGCATCGTGAACGCCACGCAGCTTGCCGGATACCGGTCTGGCCCGGTCTACATCCGCGGCTCGATGCACACGCCACCGCCCAACGACGCCATCGCCGACTGCATGGACGCGTTGTTCGATCTGCTGGCCACGGAACCGTCGCCCGCCGTTCGCGCGGTGCTGGGCCACCACCTGTTCGCGTTCGTGCACCCGTATCCGGACGGCAACGGCCGCATCGCTCGCTTCCTGATGAACACGATGCTGGCGTCGGGTGGTTATCCGTGGACAGTCATTCGGGTCAGCAGGCGAGCTGAGTACCTTGCGGCGCTGGAGGCGGCGAGTGTGGGCGGCGACATCGTGCCGTTCACGCGGTTTGTGGCTGGGGAGATGGCGGTGGGCGCGCCGACGGCATCGGCAGCAGCAGACGCAAAAGGGGCGCCGTGATTTGTGATGAAGCCGGGTACCAGGACGCTGCCAAGCGGCTGCACGAAGCGCACGACCGTCTGGAGGCGCAGCGGCAGCAACTGCAGGACCAAGGCTTGGACGAGGCAGGTGTGCGGCGCACCCTCGACCCGCTGCGGACGTTCCACCGGCAGTTGGGTGAGGAAGTGCAGAGCTATGAACGGCTCAAGCGGGGCGACGTGGGTGAGCTGCTCAACCTGCACGGGCTCGGCCGCACGCTGGTCTCCTTGCGCATTGCCAAAGGGCTGACCCAGCGCGAGCTTGCCGGGCTGCTCGGCGTGCACGAGTCGCAGGTGTCGCGCGACGAGCGCAACGAGTACCACGGCATCACGGTCGAGCGCGCCAGCAAGATCCTCGACGCCATCAGCGTGCGGATGCACAGCGCGTTCGAGCAGCCGGTGCGGCAGGACGTGCCGGCGAGCATGGAGGCGCAGCTGTAGCGTGCGACATTCTCGCTGCTGACCGTGTCACCATGTCAAGCCATTGAACGTATTTGGTAATTGACGACTGGTGACGGGTGCTGTAAGGTTGCCTCTATCGAATCCACGAGATTCGTAATCAGCAGGTCCGGGGTTCAAGTCCCCGTGTTGGCTCCGAAGATCATTACAGAAGTTGATGCGACGTCAACCCCAAAAAGTGCTCTGGCTAGGGTTCTGGCTAGGGTTTTTCGTTTGACGCCGCGTGACGACTGGTGGCACTTGCTGGCGCATTGCGGTAAGAAGACGACGTGCTGGCCGCCGCCAGGGTGCGCCCTGCGGCGCGTTAACCGTTGGCTCCGCGGTTGGCCCGGATGTGGAGGCCGAGCTGATCGTCGTGTGGCTGGGCCGAGCGAGAACATGAACGAGGGCTGACGATGGCGGTTTTGAGCCTTAGTGCGCCACAGGCGGAGCCAGCGGTCGTGACGCTGGCGTGCTTGTCAAAATGGTGCTGCGCAATCGAGCCCGCCGCGTTCACGGACTATCTCGAGGCCGCGCGCGGAATCCAGTTCGCCCACAAGTTGAAGGGCGCTCGGGTCCGCTGGGCCGCTGGGCCCGCGCTCCAACGGCAAGGGGCTCGGCTCCCGAACGACGCGGAACTGCTCGCGAGTGTGACCGAATTCTCGGGTTACACTGCGGTGGACATGTCTACCGCCATCGATGCACTGCGCTACGGCTCAGCGCGCATAGACAGCGTTCGCGAGGTCTGGGCGGCGGCCGCTTCGGCAGGTGCGACCGACGAGGACTTGCAGCCGGTGCTCCCAGCAAGGCGGGCGCCTCACCGTAAGTCGATTGTGCGCGTGCGGGATGATCCCGAGAGCGACGAACAAGCTGATGCCGGACCTACGGCGGCTCCGTCGCCGACAGATCATGTGTCGGCTATGTCTTGGTCGATCTTCCCCGAGACGATAGTGGTTCCGCGCATTTTTGCCGCGCAATGCGCCCAGGACTTGCTGCACGTCGAGCCAGAGACGCTCGAACAGTGGGACGCCGATTTCCGGGATGCGGCGCTCCTTCGTGACCTGCTCAATCCGAAGGCGGTCGGCTACGCTCCACGGCTTGCTCTTGCGGTCAGGGCTTGGCGCGACCACATCTACGGAAAACCCGAGGCGGTGCAGCGGGCACTGAGCCAGACCACGCTCGAATCGGTTCTTCTCGGCGTCCTGCGCCAATCGCCCGATGCGCCAGCCCCTGCGAGCGGATGGGAAACGGAAACGGCGAAGGTCATCAAGACCCCCACCATGTCGCGACCGGGGACACGCAAAGAACGGAAGCACCCGTAGGCAGGTTTCTCTGAGTCCGCGGTGACAGCTCGATGCTGTCGGATTCAGCGTCCGCTGACGCGGCGTCCTGCTTGCCTGCCTTCCCGCGATGCCGTCCAGACGCTGCCGCTGCATCACCGCATTGTGTTTGATAAAATGGCTTGGCGAGTGCCCTCTCGCGTCCCGCGCGACAATTACTCGTCGCACTCCGCGACAATTAGAATCCCTCGTCACGCGTAGTTGTCGTTCCCCGCAAAACCAGTCACTTACGTCCGCG
>CAIPXZ010000320.1 GCA_903869075.1 uncultured Myxococcales bacterium
ATGGCGGCTGTGGTGCGCTGTGTGGTAGCCGAGGTTGCCGGTGGCCAGGTTGTAGCCGCGGTGCAAAATGTTGTACGACGCGCGCAAATGATCGTCCGTGCGCAGGCCCGCGTGGTGAAAATACGTCGCCCAAACGGTCACATACAGCGACGTCGCCATCGGCAGCGCCAGCACGAACAGCGCGTTGTACGGCCGCCACGCGAACGCCGCTGCCAGCAACACGAGCTGCAACGCCGCCATCGTCAGGAAAATCCGCTGCTGCGCCGGGTGCTTTTTGCCGACTTCATAGCAGCGCAGATACGCCGTCAGCGCCGTCACCACGCTGTATTCCGACTCACGCATGATGCTGCCGTCCGGCCGCGCCCAGCGCGACTCATCCAGCGATTGGTCCAAGTAATTGCGGTGATGGCCGACGACGTGGTGCAGGAACCACGCGTGCGACGTCACGCCGGTCTGGAAGCCGAACATGATCTCCAGCAGCCGGTTGGCCCACGCGGTGCGGAAAAACGTCAGGTGCTGGTGGTGGTGATTCCACGAGCAAATCCAGCCTTTGGGGATGATGCCCACGCCAAACCACATCACTGGAAACCACCAGGACCTGGCGGTCGCGAGGACCCAGAGGTCGGCGGCGAAATAGGTCGTGAAGAGCAGGACCGGCAGGCGGTCCTCTGGAAAGCGAAACAGGCTCATGCTGCGGTCATCCCTCCGCAGAGTGCGCGGTAACGCGTCGATACCAAGGCTGCGGCACCGGCTCAACCCGCCGCGGCGATCCATGACGCAACCGTGAAGAATTCGCCACCGTCGCCGGCCGCGGACGGCGCTGGCGTTCAGGCCGCGCATTGGGCAAGCTGCCGGCTCAGGAGGGGCGATGAGCGGGCTGGAGCGGCGAAACGACAAGCAGGCGCGCAAGCCCGCGCACGCGCAGTCGCCCGAGCCCGCACGCGCGCCGCAGCCGGCGCCGCCGCCGTTGCCGCAGCGACCGCAGGCAGCGCCGGTGCCGGAGCCGAAGCAGACCGCGCCGCAGCCGGATCAGCTCGCGGCGGTGTTGATGGCGCTGGCTGGCAAGACGCCGCAAGCGATGCCGGAGACGCTGGCGTGGACCCGCGCCGGCGGCGTGACGGTGCTGCCGACGGCGGAACGGCGCGCGCCGGGGCAGGCGGACCTCCGCGCCCAGCTGGCGACGGCGCCGCAGGTGCGCGCGGACGCGGTGCTGGAGGCGCTGACCGGGCGGCGCGGGCAGCTGATCGCCACGCGCGATGCCGAGGCGCTGTGGCAGGCGCTGGTGGCGGCGACGACGGCGGGCGCGACGGTGCTGGCGGGCGGCGATGACGACGCGCCGAAACGTCCGCACGACCGTGCCCGGGTCGTGCAGGTGTTGGCGGTGGCGGAGACGGACGCGGCGCGGCTTGTGACCATCCGCGGCGGCGATGGCGCGGAGACGGCGCTGCCGCTGGCGGAGCTGGCGCGGGAATTCGCAACGATTGCCGTGAGCCAGCCGGACTGAACCGCAGCCGACGTGCGCAGTTGGGAACATTCCGCTTGCCGCCGGTGTTTCCAGTGCGCGAATCTGCGCCGCCTGAGGAACCTGCCGATGCACCGTCCGCTGCCGATGATCCTGATTTTTCTCGCGGTGCTCACGCTGATCGCCGGCGGCTCCCACTATTTCCTCTGGACGCGGCTCGTGCGCGCGACCTCGCTCGTGGCGCCGTGGCGCGGCGCGGTGACGGCGCTGTTGGTGGCGGGCGCGCTGCTGCTGCCGGCGAGCCTGATCGTCCACCAGCTTGTCGATGCGCCGTGGTCGCGGGCGCTGTCATTTGTCGGCTATGTGTGGATGGGGCTTGCGTTTTTTCTGCTGCTTGGCCTGGGCCTGGCCGACTTGCTGCACCTCGGCGACCACGCGCTGCTGAGCCTGCGCAGCGTGGCGCCGGATCCGCAGCGGCGGCAGTTCCTGGCGCGCGCTTTTGGCGGCGGTGTGGCGACAGTGAGCGTGATCGCCGGGGCGTCGGCGCTGCACTCGGCGCTCGGCGTGCCCAAGCTCGTCGACGTGAAGGTGCCGCTCAAGCTGTTGCCCAAGTCCATGAACGGCTTGACGATTGTTCAAATCAGCGACCTCCACGTCGGCCCGACGATCCGCCGCGACGTCGTCGAATCGCTGGTGGCGCGCGTCAACGCGCTGCAGCCGGACGTGATTGTGCTGACCGGTGACCTCGTCGACGGTTCAGTGGCGTCGCTGGGCCCGGAAATGACGGCGTTCAAGGACATGCGCAGTCGCTACGGCACGTTCTTCGTCACTGGCAACCACGAATACTACTCCGGCGTCGACGACTGGCTGGCGTGGTGGCGGGCGCAGGGCGTGACGGTCCTGCGCAACGAGCGCGTGACCATCGGCAGCGGCGCCGACGCCGTGGACATCGCCGGCGTGGACGACTGGCAGGCGAGCCGCTTCGGTCAGGGCCACGGCCACGACATGCCCAAAGCGCTGGCCAACCGCGATCCCAGCCGGGCGTTGATTCTGCTCGCGCATCAGCCCAAAAGCATTGAGGAAGCCGCGGCGGGCGGCGTCAGTTTGCAGCTCTCGGGCCACACCCACGGCGGCCAGCTGTGGCCGTTTTCGTGGCTCGTCGGCCTGCAGCAGCCGTACGTCGCCGGGCTGGCGGAGCACAAGGGCACCTGGATTTACGTCAGCCGCGGCACCGGCTATTGGGGCCCGCCCATGCGCCTCGGCGCGCCGTCCGAGCTCACCCGCATCGTCCTGCAGGCCGCCTGACTTTCGCCGCGCCGCCGCTTCATGCTAGCGTGCACGCCCGGTTCACACCCCTTTGCAAGGACGATCGCCATGCCCACGCTCCCCTCCGGCCTCCGCTTTGAAGACATCACCGTCGGCACCGGCGCCTCGCCCACCAAGGGCGCCGTCGTCAAGGTCCACTACACCGGCACGCTGACAAACGGCAGCAAATTCGACAGCTCCCGCGATCGCGGCCAGCCGTTCCAGTTCGTCATCGGCGTCGGCCAGGTCATCCGCGGCTGGGACGAGGGCGTCGCCAGCATGCAGGTCGGCGGCCGCCGCACCTTGTACGTGCCGCCGGAGCTGGGCTACGGCGTTCGCGGCTATCCGCCCGTGATCCCTGGTAATTCCGAGCTCGTGTTCGACGTCGAGCTGCTCGCCGTCAGCTGATGCACCGCCTCCTGCCGCTGCTGGTGCTGGCGGCGTCGGCGTGCACGCTGCACGTCGTCGCGCCGGAGCCGGATGTGCGCACGATCGCGGCGGTCGAACCGGCGGCGGAGACGTCGTTCCTGGCGGCCGTCGCGCGCCTGCCGCTGATGCAGCTGGCGGGAATTGTCGAGCATTATGCCTTGGTTCCGGTGCACCGCACCGGTGACTCCGGGCCAGTGCATTGGGGCATCGACGTCGCGCGCGGCGGCATCGTCACGCCGCGGGCGGAGCAGGGCGCGCTGTGCTTGCTCGTGCCGTTTCGCGTGGCGGCGCATGCGCAGGCGCTGGGCGCGAACCTGGACAAGACGCTGGGCGCCGACATCGACTTGTGCGCGCGGCCGACGCTGACGCCGGCCGGTGAGCTGCACCTCGACAACGTCGTGGCGCGCGTGAACCTGCAGAACCTGAACCTGCCAGGCCCGCTGGCGATGCTGTCGAGCGTCGCGGTGGACGCGCTGCAGAACCTTGTGGCGCGGCAGCTCGTTGAATTGCTGGGGAAATTGACGCTACCGGTGACCGCCGCCGTGGCGCCGATGACGACCGCGCTCAACCGGCCGATGGCGCTGCAGCAGCAGGCGTGCCTGAAGCTGCGGCCGCAGGGCATCACGACGTCGCAGCCGGAAGTGGACCCGAGCGCGCTGCGGCTGGCGATCGTCGTCGCCGCGCTGCCGACGGTCGAGCAGCCGTGCGTAGCGGTGCTGCCGGGACAGGCGCCGCCGCGGCCGGTCGCGATCACGGTGGCGCGCGAGCTGAACGTGCCAGAAACCCGGATGCTGCTGCCGATCGGCGTGTCTCTGGACGCGGTGCAGGCGCAGACCGAGCGGCAGCTGATCACCGGCAAGCCGCTGCCGCTGGGCCAGCCGGGCGAGGATCGCGGCTGGATCCAGCTGGATGGCATCCGCCTCGACTCGGCCAAGGGCGCGCTGCTGATCCACGTGAAGGTCCACGGCGAGGTTGCCGACAAGTTCCTGTGGCTGCCGATTCACCGCAAAGTGGAAGGCGAATTCCTGATCTGGGGCCTGCCGGAAGTGACGGCCACGGAAATTCACCTGACGGACGTGCACCTGGACCTGCAGACCGATGACCGGCTCGTCGAGCTGGCCGTGGCGCTGAAGAAGGCCGATTTGACGGCGCAAATCGCCGCGCAGGTGCGGATCCCGCGCGACAGCATCGAGGCGCAAGCGCGCGCCGCGGTGCTGGGCCTGGCGCAGCCGCTGGACGTTGACGGCCAGAAGCTGCCGGTGCGTATTGAAATCAAGCAGTTGGCCGTCGAGCAGGTGCGCGCGACCGGTCAGCGGCTGGAGGTGCTCGTGCGCTTTGTCGGCCAGATTCTCATCGGCGCGACCGATCGGATTTGACGGCGCGGCCGTAATCGTGCCAATTGTCCGGTGGAGACGCAGCCCGCCATGCCCGCCCTCGACGAAATCACCGCCCGCCGCCAGATCGCTGAAGTCGCGCGGGAAATCTATGGCCGCAAGCTGTCCGGCGCGTCGGATGGCAACCTCAGCATTCGCCTGAGCGACGGCCGTTTTGCGACGACGCCGACCGGCGTGCACAAAGGGCGGATGCGGCCGGAGGACGTCGTCATCGTCGACGCCGCCGGCAAGCCGCAAGGCCCGGGCAAGCCGTCGAGTGAGCTGGCGCTGCACCTCGCCGCGTACCAGGCGCGCCCGGACGTGCACGCGGTGATTCACGCCCACCCGCCCATGGCGATCGCCTACCAGCTGGCCGGCGGTCAGCTGTCGGAAGTGCTTGTGAGCGAAGTGGTTTTTGCCTGCGGCATCATCGCCACGGCGCCGTACTCGCGGCCGACGACGGCGCAGGTGCCCGAGGTGCTGGCGCCGTTCTTGCGCTGCTACGACGTGATGGTGATGGCGCGGCACGGCTCGGTGACGCTGGGACCGGATCTTGACACGGCGCTTGTGCGGCTGGACGCGCTGGAGCACACGGCGCTGATCTACTGCACCGTCAAAATGATGGGCGGCGCGGAGCCGATCCCGCCGCAGGAAGTCGATCAGCTGTTCGCCATCGCCAAGCCGCAGCCACCGCCGTACCGCCAGCCGGGCGTCGCTTGCCCGTCGCCGGAGCCGGTGGATGAGCGGCTTGTGCAGGCCGTGCTGGCGGCGCTGGGTCGCCGATGACCGAATTGCCGGACGCCACATTGCCGGCAGCGCGCAACGGCGCGGTGCGCGATCGTTCGGTGCAGCGCCTGCTACGCGTCGCAACGTGGGGTCAGACGCTGGTGCAGGAGCCGGGCGACGGCCAGACGGCGCGGCTCGTGCACGAAATTGCGGTGCGGCCGGGCGATCTGGACGACGCGCTGGCGCTGGCCGAGGCCTGGCGCGCCCACAACCACCCGACTTTGCACGCCTTGGCCCACGCGACGCTGGCACAGCCGGCAGGCAGTCCCGGGCAGGTGCTGCGGCTGGAGCGGCCGCTGCCGCGTGGCACGCCGATCGCCCAGGTGCTGAGCAAGGTGGCGCTGGATGAGCTGGCGGTGGCGGCGCTGTTCGCGGATTTGGCCAAAGGCCTCCTGGAATTGCACGGTGATGGCCTTGTCGCCGGCAACCTGAGCGCCGAGACGCTCCTGCTGTGCCCGCCCGGCCAGGACGACGCCGCGCCGCTGCTGCTTGTCGATGCCGGCCTGCCGTCGCTTGTCGTGGCGGCGAGCGGGCCGCTGGGGGACGCCGCCAACCCGCGGTTTGGCCAGCTGCTGCCGGTGGCGGAGACCGTGGCGCCGGAGGTGTTGGCGGGTCAGGCGCCCACGGCGGCGGCGGACGTGTTCGCGCTGGCGGCGGTGCTGGCGACTACACTGCTGGGCCGGCCGGTGTTTGCGCCGGGCAGCACGGCGGCGGTGCGCGCGGCGATGGCGCACGGGCTGGCGGCGGCGGACCTCCAGCAGCTGACCCAACTGGCGCCGCACCTGGCGCCGATCCTGCAGCAGGCGCTGGCACCGCAGCCCTGGGCGCGCGCGGGGGCGCTGGCGGCGCTCGTCGGCGCGCTGGCCAGCCTCTGCCACGACCTGCCGACGACGCTGGTGGGTGAGCGCACGGTGCTGGCGCCGTGGGCGCCGGGCTCGCCGCTGATCGCGCTGGCGGCGTATGCGTCCGCGGTGCCGTGGTCAGCGCAGTTCGCCGAGAGCGCGGTGGTGGCGGCGACGGTGGCGGCGGGCGGCGGTCCGGAAGGCCAGGCCAAGCTGCGCGCGGCGCTGGATCAGCTGGAGCTGGAGCGTCGGCGGGCCCAGCGCCAGACCGAGACTCAGGGCCGCAACATCCTGTCGCGCCTGATCATTGTCGCGCTGTTTGCGCTGCTGGCGACGGCGATTGCGGCGACGGCGATGCGCCAGGCGCACCGCGCCCAAGTGGCGCTGCACCCGCAGCGGCCGACCGATACCGCCGCGCCGCCGCCGATCCAGCCGCTGCCGAAGGCGCGCGTGATGTTCGAGACGCCGCCGCCGCAGTAACGGCGTTCGCCCAAGCCTGCTATGCTCTTGGCGCTGATTGGGGAGCCGCTGATGCTGACGCGCCGCGAACACGATTCCATGGGACCCGTTGACGTGCCCGCCGACGCGTTTTGGGGCGCGCAAACCCAGCGCAGCCTCGCGAATTTCCACATCGGCCACGAGCGCTGGCCCCGGGCGCTGATCCGCGGCTTGGGCATCGTCAAGCGCAGCGCGGCGATCGTCAACGCCCGCCACGGGCTGATCCAGCAGGCGGTGGCGGACGCGATCGTCGCCGCGGCGGAGCAGGTCATCGATGGCAGCCTGGACGCGCACTTTCCGCTGGTGATTTGGCAGACCGGCTCCGGCACGCAGACGCACATGAATGCCAATGAAGTCATCGCGTTCATCGCGTCGCGGCAGCTCGGCCGGCCGGTGCATCCCAATGACGATGTGAACCGCAGCCAGTCCTCCAATGACGTGATGCCGACGGCGATGCACATCGCCGCTGTCGAGGACGTGCGCCTCAAGCTGCTGCCGGCAGTGCTGGCGCTGCGCAACCGGCTGGACGGAAAGTCCTTGGAGTTCAAGGATGTGGTCAAGCTCGGGCGGACCCACGGCATGGACGCTGTGCCGCTGACGGTCGGCCAGGAGCTGTCGGCGTGGGTCAGCCAGCTGGACCACGGGCTGCAGGCGATCCGCAACGCGCTGGCGCACGTGCAGGAGCTGGCGATCGGCGGTACGGCGGTCGGCACGGGCTTGAACGCGCCGCTGAAGTTTGGCGACGACGTGACGTGGGAAATCGCCGGTTACACGCAAATCCGCTTCGTGCCTGCGCAAAATCGCTTCGAGGCGCTGGCCAGCCACGACGCGCTGGTGGAACTGCACGGCGCGCTGAAGCGGCTGGCGGTGAGCTTGCTGAAGATCGCCAATGATATTCGGATTTTGGCGAGTGGCCCGCGCGGCGGTCTGGCGGAGCTGATCTTGCCGGCCAATGAGCCGGGCAGCTCGATCATGCCGGGCAAGGTCAACCCGACGCAGGCCGAGGCGCTGGCGATGGTGGCGATGCGGGTGATGGGCAACGACGGCACTGTGGCGCTGGCGGGCAGCCAGGGACTGCTGCAGCTCAACGCGTGCAAGCCGCTGATAATTCACACTGTTTGCGAGTCGATCGGCCTGCTGGCGGACGCCACGGCGAGTTTTGACACCCAGTGCATCGCCGGGCTGCAGGTGAACCGGCCGGCGATCGCTGCGCACCTGGCGCGCAGCCTGATGCTCGTCACCGCGCTGACGCCGCGCATTGGCTACGAGCGCGCCGCCGCGGTGGCGCAGCTGGCGCTGGCGCAGGATTTGACCGTGCGCGAGGCGGCGCTACAGCTGCAGGTCCTGGACGCGGCGACGCTGGACGTGCTGCTGGCGCCGGAGCGCATGGTGGCGCCCGGCCTGGAGCCCTGAGCCATGCCGGTCGTGCGCTGGCGCTGGCCGCTGTACACGCTTGTCGCGGGCATTGCCGCGCTCGTGGTGCTGCCGCTGTGGCTCGTGCAGCAGCTGCCGGCGTCGGGCTGGACGCAAAACCTGCACATCGCGCGGGTGCTGGCGGACGTCCTGGAGCGCGGGCCGGACGGCCTGCACGGCCGGCTGTGGGTGGCGACGCCGAACAGCCTTGTGCCGTATTGCCTCGCGCTGGCGGCGCCGAAGCTCGGGCTGGTGGCGGCGGCGCGGCTGCTGGCAACGCTGGCGCTGCTGGCGCTGCCGTGGACGTGGCTGGCGTGGCTGCGGGCGTCCGGGCGCAGTCCATGGCTGGCGGTGGCGGCGCTGCCTTGGCTGCTGGGGCCGGCGTACCTGCAGGGCGATCTGCCGCTGCTCGTCGCCTGGCCGCTGTGGTTCGGCGCGCTGGCGGTGCAGCTGGCGGCGATGCGCGTGGGCGGCGCGGCGCGGTGGCTGCTGCTGGCGGTGCTGCTGTTGGGGCTGGCGGTGACGCATCCGGTGCCGTGGCTGACGGCGCTGGGGCTGCTGCCGATCCTGGCGCTGCTGCGCGCCGGTCGCACCGGGCTGCGAGCGGCGCTGCGGCTGCTGGCGCTGACGCTGTTGGCGGCGGCGCCGTCGGTGCTGGTGCTGGTGCCGTGGGCGCGCAAGATCGCCGCGTCGTTGGGCGGGACCGCGGGCTTCGCGCAGGCGTGGCGCAGCGAATGGTGGCTGCCGGGCGACAACTTTCGCCAGCTGGCGGACCTGTCGCTGGACGGCTTTGGCAACCACGGGCCGCGCATCGACTCGCTGAAGGAGCTGAGCGAAAGATCCGCGGAAATGCTGGCATTTTTGTGGCTGGCGGCGCTCGTCGTCTGGCTGGCGGCGGCGATGCGCCAGGCCCGCGAGCAGGCGCCGCAGCAAGGCGCGCTGGCGGATCCGCACCCGGTGCACGCGCTGGCGGCGCTGACTCTGGCGTATTTCCTGCTCCCGTCGCGGCTCATCGCGCCGCTGCCGCTGCTGCAGTTCTCCGGGCTGCTGCCGCCGGTCATCGCCGTCGTGGCGGTGCTGGCGCTGCCGCTGGATCCGCTGGCGCCGCCGCGCTCGATGCGGGTGCGGTCGTGGCTGGCGAGCGCGGCGCTTGTCGTGGTGGCGGTGGCGCTGCCGGCGTTCGCGATGCGGTCGCTGCTGCTGGACAGCGTCGGTTTTGGCGCGCTGGACCAGGCGCTCGCCAAACTGCCGCCGAACAAGCGGGTGTGCACGGTGTCGGCGCGCAGCGATGTGCGCCACGTGCGCGCGGGCGTGCACGATGACCTGGGTGCGTGGCCGCTGATCGCCCGCGGTGGCCTGGTCAACGAGCCGGTGCCGGACGTGCTGTGGACGCCGGTCGTCGAGTATCCGCACGGCCGCCTGCCGTGGCTGCCGCGCGCCGCGGACGTGCGCCTGGACGACGCGCGCGCTTGCCAATACTTCCTGATTTTTCGCGACCCGGGCGTGGCGATCGATCAGGTCGCGCGCCAGTTCAAGGTGCTGCCGCGCATCTACAGCCGCGATATGTGGGAGATTTACGTCAACCTGCACGACGCGCAGTGGCCGCCGCCGACCTGGCTGACGCCGCAGACCGAGCGCATGGTGGCGTGCACGACGGCGATGATCGGCCTGCAGCCGCCGCAGATGCCGGCGGAACAGGTGGAGACGATGCAGCTGCGGGCGCGGCTGGGCTGGAACATTCGCTGCGTGGAGCCGCCGCCGGCGCCGGAGCCGGCTGCCGTCGCGCCGCCGGGGCGGTTCGCGGTGCCCATGCCGATCTCGCCGCCGCATGCGCAGCAGGTGCCAGCGCCGCCAACCGTGTTACATTAGCCGTCAAGCGCCGTGCCATGGCGGCGAGCAAGGTTCTTCGTGGGGCAGCCACTCTTTACGGTCCTCGGCATCCCGGTGCATGTGTCGATCATGCACCCGTTCATGCTGCTTTTGTTGTTCCAGAGCGCGTTCCAGCACGGCCCGGCTTTTGGCCTGGCGGTGGTGGTCGCGGCGAGCGCGTCGGTGCTGCTGCATGAGATGGGCCACGCCCTGACCAGCCGGCATTTTGGCCTGCAGCCGACGGTCGTGCTCGCCGGTTTTGGCGGCTACACGGCGCACCAGCCGGCGCGGCGGCCGCGCGACGAATTCCTCGTCATCGCCGCCGGTCCGACGATGAATTTCCTCGTCGCGCTGGCGCTGAACTTCGTGCCGACGCCCGAGGGCGATGACGCCGGGATGGTTACGGCGCTTGTCGGCCAAATCAGCTTTCTGAATATTTTCTGGGGTTTGTACAACCTGCTGCCGATCATGCCGCTGGACGGCGGCCAGCTGCTGCGGGTGACGCTGCGCAAGTTTATCCGCAAGACGCTGACGGCGGACCGCTGGACGCACCGCGTCGGGCTGGTGCTGGGCGCGCTGATGTCGCTGCTGTTCGCTGTTGAATTCCACAGTCTTTTTGGCGCGCTCCTGCTCGGCATGGCGGCGTTTGAGAACTACCGCGCGCTGCAGGACGTCAACCGCATGGACGCCGACTACCGCGCCGACCGCCCGCACGCGCGCGTTGGCGAGCTGCTGCGCCAGGCGCGAACGGCGTTTGAGGCCAGCGATTTTGAAGCGGCGATGCGGTTTTGCCACCAGGCGCGCGCCGAGCCCGAGCTGTCGCCGGCGGAAATTCGCCACGCGTGGCACATCCTGGCGGTGTCGGCGGCGCGCGTCGGCGATCTGGACGACGCAATCCGTTTTGCCGAGCGCGTGACCGGCTCGCCGGAGATGGCGCAGGTCCAGGCGTCGTGCCTGCTGAGCCTCGGCGACGCCGCGCGCATCCGCAGCTTCTTGCGCACGCCCGCGGCGGTGCTGCTGCCGCCGGACCGGCTGGAAGCGCTGAAAGCCGCGGCGCGCAACGCGGAAGTCTAGACACGCCGACCGAAGTTCGCGATCAGACCGTTTGTATCCGCGGCTGCCGACTGCGCAGGGCGGTCGCAAGCTCGACCTCGTGCACCCGGGACTGAAGTCCCGGGCTATCGTTCGAGATGTCCGCCGGAAGGCGGACTCGGCCAAGCCCA
>CAIPXZ010000321.1 GCA_903869075.1 uncultured Myxococcales bacterium
CTTAAAGCCCCGGGATCCTTGGCCTTCTTGCGCCGCTTCCACGCCCACCGCGCCAGCAGCAGCGCGCCAAGCGAGAGCAGCGTAATCAGCACGCCATTTTCGGCGCGGCGCGCCTTTTCCAGCACGTTGTCGAACTGCGCGCCCCAATACCACGACGACAGCACAAGCGCCGGCACGCTCAGCAGCGCCGCGAGGCCGTCGTAGAACAGGAACGTCTTGAACGGGATCTTCAGCACGCCGCTGGAAAAGAACACAACCGAGCGCAGACCTGGCGTAAACCGGGCTGTGAACAGCACTTTTGGCCCGTGGCTGTTGAGAAATTCTTCGGTGTGCTCCAGCCGGCCTTTGCCCAGCATGTAGGAAAACGGCCGCACGCCGCGCAGCCGCTCACCAAATTTGCGGCCGAGCATGAACATCGTCGAGTCGCCGATCAGCACGCCCGCCAGGCCAATCAGCAGCGAGGCGATGATGTGGACGTGCGGCCGCGGCGTGCCGTCCGGCATCGGTCGATACGTCAGGTAGCCGCAAATCAGCAGCGTGACGTCCTCCGGCACCGGCAGGCCGAAACCGCACAGCAGCAGCACGCTGAAGCACACACCGTAGATGGTCAGGCCGTCAAAAGCCGTGAGCCAATCCCGCAAACCGATGAGCAGATGTTCCATCACGCGCCTTGTGGGTCAGCGGGCAGCCAGCCGCTCCCGGATCCGCTTGGCCGCCTTGCGGGCCCAGGCGCGGACGAAGCTGGGCTGGGACAAGTTAAGCCACGAGCCGGTCTTGGCGAGGAAAACGGCGTCCTCCGCGGTGCCGATGGTGCCAAAAAGGTCCATCGCCGCGTCCAGCATGTGCGGCGCCGGATAGTCGGCCAAGCGCCGCAGCCGCGCGTGGAATTCCGGCAGCGGCCGCCGCGCCAGGCTGTCCGCGGCGCCCTGGCGGACGTAGCTGTCGTCATCGATCAGCCCGGAAAACAGCGCATCGACGACTTCCTGGCCGGCAAACGGGTACAGCGCGCGGACGGCGCGCATGCGGATTGTCCACTTGTTGGACTGCGCCGCGTCGAGCACGGCTTCCTTAGCCGCGGGATCGTTCGGCCACGCCTCGAGCGCGCCGACGGCGGACGCGCGCACGCGCTCGGCTTCATCGCGCGCCAGGACCAGCAGCGCCGCCAGCGCCGCGTCGCCCAGCCAGGAGCCCAGCAGGTCAGCTGTCAGCTCACGCAGCACGGCGTCGCTGGACTGAGCCAGCTCCAAAAACCGCGGCTCCAGCTCCGCCAGGGCATCGCGCTGTGCCTGCCAGTCCGCCGGGCGCTTGCCGTGCACGGAATCGGTGGCGAGCAGCTGCGTGACGCGGCGCAGGCCACGGGCACAGGCATCGCCATCGGCGCTGCGGACTTCGCGGAGAATCGTGGCGTGAGAGGACATGGCGGCCTGATGTCGGCCCGGCGCCGACGCAAGGCGCGAGTGTAGCGCGAAAGGCGGCTGCGGCGGTAGGGCTACGCGCCGTGGTCGCGGATCGGCGGGCTGAAGTGGCCGCGGCGAAACGCGAACCAGTAGGCGATGAGCCAGAGGCAGCAGCCGGCGAAGGCGTATCCGGCCAGCTGGTTGGGCGGCAGCACGAAGAGCACGAGCACGCCGCTGACCCAGGCGATCGCCGCGAGGTTGACGGCGCTGGACCAGCGGCCGAGGTCCCAGGGGCCGCGGCGGCGCCAGCGACCGGTGCGGCGCGCTTGCCAGCCCAGGGCGATCGGCAGGCCGTAGCTGGCGTAGAGCGCGATCGTGGAGAGCGCAACCATCGCCGCGTAGGCGTCGGCCCAGAGCGCGACGGCGAAGGCCATGGCGCAGCTGAGCCAGATCGCCGTGTGCGGACTCTGGAAGCGCGGCGAGACCCGGGCGATGGAGGTGGCGAACGGCACGCCGCCGTCGCGGGCAAAAGCGAAGAGCATCCGCGAGTTGGACGTGACCGAGCCGAGGCCGCAGAACCACATCGCTGCCATGGCGACCCAGACCAGCGCGCCGCCGAGCGTGTCGCCGAGGCTTGTTTGCAGGATGAAGATGAACGGATTCGAGGCCTTTCGCGTCAGCGCAACGTCGCCAATGGCCAGCGTCACCGCGCACAACAGCAGGCTGCCGGCGATGGCGCTGACGACGACGGCGAGGACGATGCCGCGCGGCGCGTTGCGCGAAGGGTCGATTGTCTCCTCGGTGACATGCGCGCTGGCGTCATAGCCGGTATAGGTCCACTGCGCCTGCAGCAGGCCGATGGCGAAGCCCCAGCCGTAGCCGCGGGCGTCCTGCGTCCAGCGCGTCAGCAGGAAATTCAGCGGCTTGTGCGGCGCCAGCCACGCCAGCGCCAGGACGATCGCCACGACGCCCAGCAGGTGCACCCACGCCGACAGCCAGTTCAGCACGTTCACGACGCGCACGCCGAGGTGGTTCAGCATGCCGTGGCCGACGAGCAGCGCCGCGCAGATCGCCAGCTTGGTGGCGCGGTCCTCGGGCAAACCGAGCATGGGCGCGAGGAATTCGGCGAGGCCAAAATCGATGCCGGCGGTGATCGCGAACTGGCCGATTGTGTTGAGCCACGCCGTGGCGAAGCCCCAGCCGGGACCGCCGAGCAGCGTCGCCCAGTGGTAAAGCGCGCCGGCGGTGGGGAAGCTGGAGGCGAGCTGGGCGAGGCTGAGCGCCACCGGGAGCGTGCCCAGCGTGACGAGCCACCAGCCGAGCGACATGACGAGCGGGCCGCCGTTCAGCAGGCCGTGGCCGTAGAGGGTGACGGCGCCGGTGAGCACCGAGATAATCGAACACGATAACGCAAAGTTGCCAAAGCCACCGACGCTGCGCCGCAGCTCCTGGCGGTAGCCAAGCGCGCCCAAGGCGGCGGCGTCGCGTTCAGCTTGCGTGTCAGCGGCGGGTGCGGGCATTGCGGCTCCGGGTGCAGCCGCGAGCGTGCCCGAGTTTGCGCGGTGCGCCAATCGGCAAATTCAGCCGACGCTGCCGATCAGTGCTTCTTGGCAGCTGGCGGCGCGGCAGGCGCTGCCGGGACGCCGGCGTGCGTGGCGGCAAAGCGGCGGATGAACGCCATCTGGTCGGGCATTTTCATGCCGAAGCCCTTGGCTTCCTCGATCGCCGCCTCCGCGGTCCAGCCCTGCACGGCGATGCGGTAGCATGCGACCATGGTGCCGGTGCGGCCCTGCCCCGCCTCGCAGTGCACGTAGACCGGCGCCGACGACTGGACAAAAGCCAGAAAATCAGCGACTTGACTCAGCTTGGGCACCGTGTTGTCGATGATCGGAATGTGGTGCGGCTGAAGCCCCGCCTGCTGGGCGAGCTGCGTGTCCGCGTCGTTTTCCGCGCACAAGTTGACGACGCCTTTGATGCCCTGCTTCGCCAGCGACGCCATGCCCGCCGCGTCCAGCCGCGAACCGCGGTACAGCTGCCCGGAGACTTGCGCTTCGTACGCTTTGACCGGGTACTTGAGCCCGAGCATCTCCGCCAGGCCGATCGCCTCACCGCCTACGTTCATCGCGCCGTCGTGCACCGCCTGACCCAGCCGCGCGGCGTCGGCTCCCAGCGCGCCAACCAGCGACTTGGGCGCGACCGCCGCACGCTGCGCATCATAGCCGCGCGCACCACCCACCGCGGGCGTCGCAGCCGCCGCCGGACGCTGGACGGGCGCGGCGCTCGGCGTTGCGGCAGCTGGTTTTTTGTGGAAGGCAACAGCCATGACGCACCCGAGCCGCGCGAAGCTTGCGGCACTTCAAGCGTAGCAGCTTGCGCGTGGACGCCAAGCGGCCAGTCGTGGGTCTGGTGTCGGTGCACCCCAGCAGCCGGGCGCGGATGAGCGCCTGCAGAGGTCCGCTTCGACGGAGCGTCGGCC
>CAIPXZ010000322.1 GCA_903869075.1 uncultured Myxococcales bacterium
ACATCGTCGACGTGCCGCAGGTCATCGATGTGCCTGTAATCGTGGACGTTCCGCCGCCGCAGGACATTCAGCCGGACGTGCCGGTGACGCCTGATGTGCCGGCCCCGCCGCCCGATACCGGCAGCGACCCGGACGTCGCCGAGCCGGAGTGCCCGTCTGGCGTCAAGTGGCTGCTGCTGGACTTGGTGGGCACGGACTTGATGGAACCTGGCCTGGCCTGCATCCAGTGCCACACGTCCAAGGGCAAAGTCGCATTCACGATCGCCGGCACGGTCTATCCCGGCTTCCACACGGTCGACACCTGCGACGGCACCGCGAGCATCACCGTCGAAATCACCGGCTCGGACGGCAAAGTCCAGACGCTGTCGACGAATTCCGTCGGCAACTTCCACGGCAACAGCGCCGTCGCCATGCCGTTCACCGCGCGCGTCATCGACGGCAGCGGCAAGGACCGCAAAATGTTCAGCGCCCAGTCCAACGGCGACTGCAACACTTGCCACACCCAGAGCGGCACCAACGGCGCGCCGGGGCGCATCCACGCGCCGTAACTGCGGAGAATCCCATGCGTCATTGGCTTTGGTGTCTGGCTTTGACGGCTGCTTGCACGGCGACTTCCGCGGCGCCGGACGCTGGTGTCACCGGGGATGCCGTCGGTGATGCCGCCGATGTGACGCCGACCCAGGGCTTCCAGGAAGTCTGGGCGCAGGGCGTTGGCGATTACCTCGGGCTGGCCAAAACCGCCACGCAGACGACCGCGGACGGCGTGACAACCTACGAATTCGACCCGAAATCCGGGCCGATTTGCCTGCGCGGCGACCCGTTCCGCATGGCGGTGCGGGACCAAAAGAGCGACGACCTGCTGATTTTCCTGCAAGGCGGCGGCGCGTGCTGGTCGACGTTCTGCTTGGCGATCCAGAAGGCGCCGGTCGGCATTCCCAAGCTCGACGTGCTGGATCCGAACAAGGCGAGCAACCCGTTCAAGGCCTGGAACCAGGTCTACCTGCCGTACTGCGACGGCTCAATGTTCGCGGGTGAAGCCGACGCGGACGACAACGGCGACGGCAAGCTGGATCGCCAGCAGCACGGTTTGCGCAATCTTTCCGCGGCGTTGGACATCGGCGTGGCGCAGTTTCCGCATCCCAAGCGCATCGTGCTGATGGGCTCGTCGGGCGGCGGTTTCGGCACGATCCCGGGCGTGTTGCTTGTGCGCAAGCTGTGGCCAGACGTCGAGATTTTGGTCGTGCAGGACTCCGGCACCGGCACCGGCAAAGAGGGCGATCCGGCGTTCTTGGCGGAATTGATCAAGGAATTCAACGTCAAACGCTTTTTCCCGCCGTCCTGCACCGACTGCACAACCAGCGCGCACCTGACGCCGCTGCTGAACTGGGAGATGGCGCGCGACAAGAACCTGCGCGTCGCGGCGTTTTCGAGCTACAACGACAGCATCATGTCCGGCGTGTTCTTCAAGATCGACCCGGCGCTGTTCAAGCAAGGGCTGCTGGAAGCGACCGGCGCGCTGCACTCGGCGTACCCGGACCGCTACAAGCGCTTTCTGATCGCCGGCACGATGCACACGACCATGCTCGGCGACGCTTCCGGGCTTGTGGGCAGTGACCTGTCGGCGGTGACGCTGCCGCCAGACGCGATGGCGGCGCTGGCGACGATCGTGCTGGGCTCGATTGACACGACGCTGCAGGGCACGGAGTCGATGGCGGCGTGGCTGACCGCGGCGCAGGGCAACACCGCCGACTGGCAAGAGCGGCTGGACCCGTAGCCCCGGCTACTGCAGCGGCTCGACCCGACCCAACAGATACGCCAGCTGGGCGATCGCCGCCTGCACGTCCAGCTCCGCCTGGATGACCGCCAACCGCGCCTTGAGCAGCGCCGACTCGGCATCGGCGACGTCGAGGTACAGACCAGCGCCGGCCTTGTAACGCAAGCTCGCAGCATCACGCGCCTTTTCAGCATAGCCGGCCTGCGCCGCCGCCACCGGCAGCCGCTTGCGCGCCTGAACGAGCGAGGTGACCGCCTGGTTGATCTGGCCGCGCAGCGTCAGCACCTGCGCGTCCTGGCTGGCGACGAACGCCCGCACCTGCGCCGCGGCGTCGGCGATGAGCGGCGTCTGCGTCCACACCGTCGACAGCGGAAAGGAGAGGCCAACCGTCACGCCGTAGTTGAACGCCAAGCTCGTCAGGTCCGAGCCTGCGGCGTTCGCCTGGCCGCTGACGTAGACGTTGGGCCGGATGCCGCGCTCGGCGGCGCGCTGCAGCAGCTGCAGCGACTCGATCTTGGCGCGGATCGACGCGAATTCCGGGCGGCTTTGCACGGCCGCGGCGGTCAGCTCATCCAGCCGCGCATCGTTGTCCAGCGCGCTGGCGTCAATCGCCTGCACGTCAAAAACCGGCGGCGTCAGCGGGCCGGCGGGAATCCGCGGCTCGGCCAGCGCCACCGCCAGCGCCAGGCGCTGCGAGCGCGCCAGCTCCTCCGCGCGCAGCAGGTCGCCCTGGGCGCCGGCGACGTCCGCCTCCGACTTGAAAAGGTCCAGCTCCGGGCGCGCGCGCGCGGCCACCTGCAGGCGCACGGCATCGCGCTGCCGCTCCAGCTGCACGACCGTCGCCTGGTACACCGCCAGGCTTGCGTCCGCCGCCATCACCGCCACCCAGCCTTGCGCCAGCGCCGACCACAGCTGCACCTTGGCGGCGCGCAGGTCCTGCTCAGCGACGGTCGCGTTGGCCGTCGCCGCGTCCATGTTCGCGGTTGTCTTGCCAAAATCCCACGCCACCCATTTGCTCTGCAGCGAGGTCTGCCAAAACGGGCTCGGCGCCAGCGACGTGCCGGGCACGCTGGGCGAATTCGTCGTCGTTTCCTGATGGTTCACATCAAACGTCGCCGTCGGCAGCCACGCATTGCGCGCGACGTCGATCTGCGCCTTGGCACTCGCCGACCGAGCGATCGCTTGCAACACGTTGGGATGATTGACGATCACTTTGCGGAACGCGCCATCCAGCGTCCACTTCACCGCCGCCGGCTCGTCGGCGTGCGCCAGCGACGCCGGATTCAGCAGCAGCAGCACGAGCGCAAAGCGATGAAACGACGGCACAATCATGCGGTTACTCGTAACGCAGGGCGTCGATGGGGTCCAAGCGCGCGGCGCGGCGGGCTGGCCAAAAGCCGAAGAACACGCCGACGGCGCCCGAAACGGCGAAGGCGAGCGCGGCGATGCCGGGATCAAACACCGTGACCCAGCCGGTTGTGTCGCTGAGCAGTCGCGCCACCCACCAGCCAAAGGCGACGCCGATCGCGCCGCCAATGGCCGACAGCACCACCGCTTCCACCAGAAATTGCACCAAAATATCGCGGGCTTTGGCGCCGACAGCCATGCGAATGCCGATCTCGCGCGTGCGCTCGGTGACGCTGACGAGCATCGTGTTCATGATGCCGATGCCGCCGACGAGCAGCGAGACGCCGGCGATCGAACCGAGCAAAAGTGTCATCGATTCAGACACTTCACGGCTAGCCGCGGCGATGTCGGCGAGGTTGCGGATCGAGAAATCGTCCTCCGCCGACTCGCGCAGGTGATGGCGCTGCCGCAGCACCGCGGTCATGTCGTCGACCGCCGCCTGCGCCGAATTCGCGTCAATCGCCGCCGCGTACGCCGCCTGGATCTGGTCGCGCTGCGTGCCCGCCATGCGCTGGCGGTAGACCGAAAACGGGATGAGCACCGTGTCGTCCTGGTCCGTGCCCATCGGCGACTGGCCCTTGGCGACGAGCACGCCGATGACGCGGAACGGCACTTTCTTGATGCGCACCCACTTGTCGACCGGGTCATCCGTGCCAAAAAGCTCCGTCGCCACGGTCTTGCCCAGCACGCAGACCTTGTTCATCGACGCCTCGTCGAGGTCCGAGTGCGGCGCGCCGTTCTCCACACCCCAATCGCGCACCGTGTAGAACGCCGGCGTCGTGCCCTGCACCGTCGTGCCCCAGTTCGCATCGCCGGCGACGATCTGCACCTGCTGGCGGTTGGCGGGCGCGATCAGCGAGATGGACTTGACCTCGCGCCGCAGCGCCTCGATGTCGTCCACGTCCACCGTCGTGCTGGAACCGCCGCCGCCGCGCACGCCGGCGACGTTTGTCGTGCCGGGGATGAGGATGATGAGGTTGGAGCCCAACGATGCGATTTGCTTGGCGATATTTTGCTGGGCGCCGGTGCCGAGCGCGACCATGGCGATCACCGCGGCGACGCCGATGACGATGCCCAACACGGTGAGCATCGCCCGCGCTTTGTTGCGGGCGATGACGCGAAAAGCCAAGCGGAGCAAGGTGAAAAGGCTCACGCGGCCCCCTGAACTTTGGCGGCGCGCCACGGCACTTCGACCGCGGGCGTCCACGTCTCCGGCGGCGGACCGTCCATCACCACGTGGCCGTCCTTGAACTGCACGACGCGCCGGCTGACCGCAGCGACGTCCTGCTCATGCGTCACCATGACGACAGTGATGCCGTGATTGACGTTCAAATCCACGAAAAGCTTGAGAATTTCCCGCGTCGTCGTCGAGTCCAGGTTGCCCGTCGGTTCGTCCGCCAGCAACAGCGCCGGCTGGTTGACGAGCGCCCGGGCGATCGCCACGCGCTGCTGCTGGCCGCCGGAGAGCTGGTTGGGCATGTGGCCCATGCGCTCGCCCAGGCCGACCTGCGTCAGCGCCGTCGCCGCCGCCTGCGCCCGCGCGCGCGCGCCCACGCCGGCGTAAAGCAGCGGCAACTCGACGTTTTCCATGGCCGAAGTCCGGCGCAGCAGGTTGAAGCCCTGGAACACGAAGCCGACCTTGTGGTTGCGCACCATCGCCCGTTGGTTGCTCGTCAGCCGCGCCACGTCGACGCCGTCCAGCCGCAGCACGCCGTGCGACGGCCGGTCCAGCAGGCCAATCAGGTTCATGAACGTCGACTTGCCCGAGCCCGATGCGCCGACAACCGCCACGAATTCGCCGCGATGCACTTGCAGCGTGACGTCGGCGAGCGCGACGACGGGCGTATCGCCGGTGGCGTAGACCTTGCTCAAGCCGACCGTATCGATGACTGGCGTGTCGCTCATGGCTGCGCGCTCGCTTGCTGCTGGCTCAAAACATCCGCCGCGGCATGCCCTTGGGCGGACCGCCTTTGCTCGTTGCGCCCGCGGCACCGCTGGCGCTCTCCAGCCGCCGCACGACGACCTGATCGTCGGCGTGCAGGTTGCAGGACAGGATCTCGGTAAATTTGCCATCGCTGACGCCGGTGACGACGTCGACGGGCACCAAAAGCTTGCCGCGCTGGATGTAGACGCGCGAGGGCGGCACGCGCGTGAGGTCGGCGATCGACGCGCCAGTGGGCAGGTCGACGGCGCTCGTCGGCTTTTTGTGACCGCCGCCGCTGCCGCCGCCGCTGCCGCCGCCACCGCTGCCGCTGGACCGACCGCCGCGCTCGCCTTTTTTCGCGGTGGCGGTGTCGCCTTCGACCTTGTCGTCCGCCGTCGGCTTCCAGCGCAGCGCGCCGTTCGGCACCGCCAGCACATCCTTGCGCTGCGCCGTCTCAAAAATCACCGTCGCCGTCATGCCCGGCTTGAGCCGGTTGCCAACGTTGGCGACGTCCACGACAGCGTCGTAGGTCACGACGTTCTGCACCGTCTGCGGACTCAGCCGCAGCTGGCTCACAACGCCGCTAAAGATCATGCCGCGGAACGCGTCGACCGTGAACGACGCCGCCATGCCCTCCAGCAGCTTGCCGATATCGGCCTCGTCGACGTTGGCGTGCACCTGCATCTGCCCGAGATCCTTGGCGATTGAGAACAGCACCGGCGCCTGCAGCGACGCCGCGACCGTCTGGCCGACGTCCACGCTGCGGCTGAGCACGACGCCATCGACCGGCGAATAGATCTTGCAATACGCGAGGTTCGTCTCCTGAAGCACGAGGGACGCCTCGCCCTGCACGATATTCGCCTCGGCGTTGGCGATGTCCGCCCTACCCATCTCGACCGCGGCGACCGCAGTGTCGCGATCCGCCTGCGTTGCCAGCTGCTTGGCGTACAACAGCTGCGTGCGCGCCAGGGTCTTTTGCGCCGAGCGCTGCGCCGCTTCAGCGTGCTGCAGCACCGCCCGCGATTGCGCAAGGTTCGCCCGGGCTTGCGCGACCTGCGAGCGGTACAGCGTTGGGTCCAGCTCTGCCAGCAGGTCGCCCTGTTTCACGATGCTGTTGTAGTTGGCGTTCAGCTTGACGATGCGCCCCGACACCTGCGCGCCGACCTGCACCGTCACCAGCGGCTGTAGCGTGCCCGTCGCCGTCGTGCGCTCGATGAGCAGCGGCAGCGTCTGCACCGCCTCGCTGACATATTCCGGCGGTTTTTCAGTGGTTTTTTGGTATTTTTTCCACGCAAAATAGCCGCCGCCGAGCACCGCGGCGACGACGGTCACCTGCAGCACAACGGTCAGAATGCGGCGGGTCTTGCTGGGTGGGGCGAGCGGGTCCATGTGCGTCCTGGGCAATCGGCCCACGACAAGGGTAAGGCGCAGCGCCCGCTTGCGCTAGCGGTCCGGGGTGTGGAAGTGCACGCCGTGTGTAAAAGAACGCAATGCGGCGTCTCGCGCCGACTTCAATGCCGGCTTTCTTGCGCTGCGACATCTGGCGGCTTGATCTGGCGCAAGTTCGACGGTGTTGGCAGCTTGAGATGCCGGCGCGGCGTCCTATCCTTGCGGTGGTGAACGCGGGGACGACCGGCATTGGGCTGGCCGCCGCGGAGCCTGGGAGAGACAGACATGAAGAATTTCACATTTCCGATGTTGGTGGTTGGGGCAATTGCACTGTGCGGCGTGGCGATGTCACCGCTGACGGCCACCGCCGATGACGACGAAGGCGGCGGCAAGTGTTTCCGGACCAAGTTCGAGACAACGATGACCAAGGACGCTTGCGGCAAGGGCGGCCAGGGCGAGGCCAAAAAGGCATGGAAGGCGTTCGTCGCCGAAGCCAAGAAGACTGAGCCGACGCTGGCTTGCAAGAGCTGCCACACCAAGATGGGCCCGGAATTCCCGCTCGCGGCGGACGCGCTGGACCACTACAAGAAGCTCGGCGGCAAATAGCTGCCACGCGGTGCCCGTCGCCTGACGCGACCGCGGCTGGCCCTTGCCCGTCCGGGCCAGCTGGGAATGCGTCAGGCGACGCGCCTGTGGAGGGCGGTCGCAAGCTCGACCTCGTGCACCCGGGACTGAAGTCCCGGGCTATTGTTCGAGATGTCCGCCGGAAGGCGGACTCGGCCAAGCCCA
>CAIPXZ010000323.1 GCA_903869075.1 uncultured Myxococcales bacterium
CCTGCGCCGGGTCAAAACCCAACACTGCCTGCCGCGTCGCCGGCGAGAGCAGGGGCGCGAGGTTGGCGCGTTCCTCCGCCGACAGCCCCGCCGCCGCGCGATCCAGCGCCTGCAGCCAGCGATCCGGCGACTCGACAGCCACAAGCGCCACGGTGTCCCGCGCCGACAGCTGCGCGGCGATGTGCGGCGTCTCCGCACGCGGCGGCAGCAGCAGGGCGACCACCGCCACAACGGCGACGCCACCCGCGAGCGGCCAGAGCCAGCGACGATTGCCCGGCGTGCGGGCGCGCTTTTCATCCAGTGGTTCGCTCATCGGGCCTCCGGCTGAAGTGGTACCATTGGCGGTGGCCCGCCGGCAAGCAGAAGCGGACGACGCAACAATTGGCGAAAGGGCGAAATGGCGTTAAGCTATCTACCGAACGCGCTCCGTTTTTGGGGGGAACTGTGTTGAGTCTCGATCAGAATCCCGATTTGCTGGCGCGTTACACGGAGTTGCAAGGCGCGCGGATTCTGGTGGTGGATGATAACCAGTCGATTCGCGTGGTTGTGCGGCGATATCTGCAGAAATGTGGCGTGCTGATTACCGAAGCCGCCAATGGCCAGGAAGCCATCGAGATTGCGCTGCGCGAAGATCCGGAATTGATCCTGATGGACGTCGATATGCCGATTCTCGACGGCCTTTCGGCGTGCCGCCAGCTGCGCATGCACGAGACAACGCGGTTTACGCCGCTGATCTTCCTGACCGGTCGCGACGACGAGGAGCGCCACATCCAGGCGCTGTCGGTGGGCGGCGACGACTTCATGGCCAAGCCGTTCACGCCGCCGGTGCTTGTCGCGCGCATCGCCAACCTCGTGCACCGCCACCGCTCTGAAAAAGAGGTGCAGCGGCTGCTGAAGCTTGTGCGGCAGTACGTGTCGCAGCCGGTGCGCGAAGGCCGGACGTCGGGCGGCATCGAGACCGTCGAGGCGACGATCCTGTTCTCCGACCTCCGCGGCTTCACCGCCACGAGCTTGCACGAGGACCCGACGATGGTCTTTCGCGCCATCAGCGCCGTGCTCGCCAAGCAGACGGAGATGGTCGTGCGCCACGGCGGCTACGTCGATAAATTCAGCGGTGACGGCATGTTGGCGGTCTTTGAAGGCGGCAACAACGCCGCCGAAGCCTGCCTCGCCGCCCAGGAAATCGTGCAGTGGGCCAGCACGTTCGAGGGCATCTCGTTCTGGAACCCGCCGCCCATCGGCATCGGCATCCACCACGGCACGTTTTTGCGCGGCGATCTCGGCGGCGAGGCCCAGCGCGAGTACACGGTCATCGGCGGTACCGTCAACATCGCCGCGCGGCTGTGCGGCGTCGCCAAGGCGCTGGAAGTCATCATTTCCGACGCCGTACGCGAGCGCTTCGTCGGCGATTTGCGCTGCAGCGAAGCGGAGTTGGTCAACCTGAAGGGCCTCTCCGATCAGGCGCGCATCTACCGGCTGACCGGCGTCGCCGCGGACGGCAGCGCCGCCTGACACTGCGCGTGCCAGACGACCGGCAGCGCCATATCCGACAACAGCCACAGCCCGCCGTCCTGCGCCCAGGCGATCGCCTCGCCGTGCGGGTCATCGGGCTGCGGCCAGTGCCGCCACGCCACGTGCGTCAGCGCCGCGCCGGCGATCGCCGCAGGGGCCGCCAGCTGCGCACCCAAATCACTCACCAAAACGCGGCCATAGGTGCGCAGCGCCAGCAGCTTGCCGTTGGGATGCAAGTCCGCCGCCGTCACCCGCAGCGCCTCGCCGTGGTCCGCCTGATCATCGCGCAGGTCCAGCGTGCCGAGCAGCTCGACCTGCGGCGGCGTCGCCATCGTCACGCGAAACACCTTGGAAGTCCCATCGTTGCGCTTGCTAAAGAGCACCGCGCGCGTATCCGGCAGCACCACCATCGCCTCGATGTCCTGCGGACCATCGGGCAGCGTGAACGTGAACACCTCGACGTCGCCCTTCACCTTCAGCGTGTCGTCGGCGTCGGCGGCGGGCAGGGCGCTGGGCTCGGGCCAGCGCAGGATGTGCACCTCTGCGCGATCATTGTGGTTATCGCCGGTGTCCGCCAGGTACAGGCACGTCGCCGCCCGCGCCGCGCCGCTCGCCCCGCAAGCGCCCAGCGCGATGTCCTCCCAGTCCGTGCTCGGCACTTTCTTGAGCTTCCACGACGCCAACCGCTTGCCCGCGGGCGAGATCGCATAGACCCGCGCCTTGTTGCCGCTGTCATTGTGCACCCACAGCACGTCCGGCAGCCGCCGGCTCGCTGCCACGCCGCTCAGCTCGGTCAGCGCCGGATCGGTGGCGCGACCGGTCGCGACGACCTGCGGCGCGGCGCACGGCTCAGCGAAGACCAGCCCGGCGGGCTGCGGCAGCGCCAGCGGCGGCTGGGACGCGTCCGGCCGATTCTCATGGGATTGCGGATGCTTGCACGCCAGCGCCAGCAGCGCTAGCGCCACGCCCATCCCCGTCGTCCTGACCGTCGCCATCGCCGCGCCTCCGTTTGCCAGCTTGCAGCTTAGGCCTTGGCGCGCCGCTGTCTACCCACGCGGCACCCGGCGCGGAATCTGCCTCTCGTGCAGCGTTTCAGCTTGTGGCAGACTGCGACGCCGGAGGGGACGATGCGGCGGCAAGGGGTGCGGACATGCGTGGCGGCGCTGCTGTGGGTGCTCGCGCTGCCGGCTTTTGCCGCGGGTGAAGACGTCGAGGCGCCGGAGCTGCTGCACTACGAAGCGGCGGCGTGGCCGACCGGCGTGCCGCACGCGCTCGCCGCGGTGGTGCTGGAGCTGCAGATCGACGCGACCGGCCGCGTGACGGGCCAGACGGTTGTGGAGAGCGCCGGCGCGGCTTTTGACCAGGTGGCGCTGCAGGCGGCGCGCAAGCTGACGTTCCGGCCAGCGGTGCAGGGCGATCGCGCC
>CAIPXZ010000324.1 GCA_903869075.1 uncultured Myxococcales bacterium
AATTGTCGCGGAGTGCGACGAGTAATTGTCGCGCGGGAAGCTCGCGCCGCCGTCGACTGAACGCCACAGTCCTGTTTGGGCCACACAGTCGCCACACCAGCCCCAGGCGTGGAGGACGCGCGGATCGGACGGCGAGACTGCCGCAGCCGCGTACATCATTGGCCCCGCGCCGCCGCCCGCGGAGTTCGCGGTTTGGAATTGTGGCAGCTTGACGACGGGTTTGCCGTCGATCGATTTCGGCTCGCTGTCGGGCGACCAGTGGGTCTCGCTGTCCAAAATACCCAGCGGGGCGGTGTACTGCGTCAATCCAGGCGTCGCGGCAATGCCTGCGGGCATCAAGTTGGCCGTGTCGCGAAACACCAGCGGCACCCGCGCCGCGGCATCCGTACAGCTGTCGCCGTGCGCCACGAACACGCCCGAAAACTGCCGCGGCGTCAACGGGTCATGCCAAACCGCAGTGACCGTCGCCACCACGTGCACGCGGTCGCGCGGATAGCCTGGCGCATCGGCAGACAGCCCAGCCGGCGCGACGTACTGCACACCTTCGCCCGCAACCGGGTCGCTACCACACGGCGTGCTGACGATGGTGACCCGGCCGAGGTGGACCAGCAGCTCCGGCTGCGCGTTGAGGTCCAGCGCCCACGCATCGCCAACCGCTGACGGGGCGACCGCGCCCGGAGGAATCGGCAAACCCTGCATCGTCAGGATCCGCACGCCGGGGTCATTGCCGGCGTCGGGCACGGTGTCCGTGTAGGCATCGAACGGATCGGGATCCTCGGTGTACGGCCACGGCTCAGTGGTCTGCGCCATCCCGCCGTCGCTGCCCCACTTGAGATAGTAGCTGTGCCCATGCCGCCGCCATTTGCGGCCGCCGTCGGGGGAGAACAGCAGGCCCGTTTGCAGCGTTTGGCTGCCGGCGATCTGATTCAAGGCGGCGCTGGGTGCGTAGACCTGGCCATTGCGCGGGTCGATTGCGAGGGAGGTCGCTTCCGGAAACTGGCAGTTGGCTGTGGCGATCGATGAGCCCGCGACGAAGCACTTGCACCTGCCGTCTGTGTAGTCCGGGCAAAAGGCTTCTTGGCTCGGATTCGCGCCTGTCGGCTTCTGTGCGTGGCACATTATGCTGGTATCTGCGGCACAACCGAGCTGAATCCCCGCGTGCGCGACGTCACAGTCTTGCCCTGTCGCCAAATGCCCGAGCGCGGCGTACCGCCAACCACTCGCATCGCTATTTGGATTTGGCCCACCCGCCTTGTCCACTGCATGTGTCGTGTCCTCTGCACCCGGCATCGTTGCGATGATTGAGGTGATAATTTGGCTGCTGACGTCCGCCGTCCAGGCCACCGAACGCTGCGCGCAGAGCGGGGCGACGCTGCAGCCACTGGCTTCGCCATATTTCGGGTTGTCCTTGGCGCTGTTGGCAGTCACAACATGCGAAGGATTACCTGGGTCTACGGCGATTGCGCTCGCACCAATACGATCGGAAAGGCTGCATGACGCCGCAAATGGATACCACTGTCGCCCGGCATCAGGGGACGCAAACAACCCTTTCCGGCTCGCGCGGTAAGTCATGCCCGGGGCGCATGAATGCGCTTCCGAGTCATCAAGTCCCGCCGGCGCAATACAAATCGGCGCGTTCATTGTGGTGTACGCCAGCATGTAATTCTGCACGAATGCCAAGAGTGCGCTGGGCCACCCCCCGCTGGCGACGTCTCCAGGACTGAGCATGTCCCACCCCCCATCCATGGCTGTTGGCGGCCCGCCGAGCACCATGTCGAGTTGCGGCGTCCACGGGCACTGCGGATACCCGCCGCAGAACGAATTCGTGAAGCCTCGCCCGCCGTTGCTGTTTTCCCATCTGTCGCCGGGCTGCCACGGCATCTGCGCAATACACGCTGGGTCCGAGGGGCCGAAGCTACAGATCTGGGTCTTCGTGAGGGGATCGGGCGCGCAGATTTCCGGGATGCACTGTTCGACGATCGGCGCGGCCGAGCGCGAAAACCCGCCGTTGTCCGCGGTCATCGTCATGATCGAGTTCTCGACCAGCCGAAAGAACCGCCCGTCCGAGCTCAGATCGTCGGGATAGGCCAAAATCCGTCCGTCGTTGACAGCGGAGTTGTAAGCGCCAGCCAGGGACTGCCAAGGCCAGATGGATGTCTCGGTGGAGGCCGCTGCCGAGACCGACAGGAAGGGAAGCAGGACGACGGCAAACCACTGAAGCTGTTTCATGAATACTCCCTGCAACGTCATGGCTCGGCGAGCCACAGGCGGACACCGTCGCGGTGCATGGTTGTTTCGGTGATGCCATTCGATCCGCCGAGCACGAGCAGTTCTTTGCCGGTGAACACGCGAGCAGACGACAAGCGGTAGTGCTTGGGGTAGCCAACGCTGGTCAGATAGCTGAACTCGTCCGTGTAGGGGTCATAGCGCACCGGCCATGTAGGGCCATCGACGCCAGACGCGTCCGGGAGCAGCTTGCCGGTTGTTACCGGATCCTCAAAGAGCACACCGGCGATGGCAAACTGCGAACCGGTCCAAGCCGGTGCGGGCGTATTTGAGAATGGGCCTGTGAGAGGCGGTGGCTTCGTGGCAGTCCACTGACCAGAGACCTTCCACCAGATCTCGCCGACCGCCGGCAAGTCGGGCGAATCGGCATAGGGGCCGATTGCCGGAATCAGCGCGATGCCGTCAGGGAACGCCTGAAACATAATAGGCTGCGCATCGTAGACCGCGGTGCAGTGGATGTCCGAAACCATCGTCTGCGGCAGCGCGGTCCAAGCCGTCGTCGCCGGGTCGTACCGCAACATGACCGGCTTGGCTGGATCAAGCCCAGAAGCAGGATTGCGAGGGCCGCGCGGGTCGAAGACGTAAATCTGGCTGTCCAGGGCCGTCATGCAGTACGGCTCTTCGCCGTACGAGGACTGCAAGTACGTCGATGGAAACGGCAGGTCCTGCCAACCGGTGGTCGGGCGCCAGCCAGCAAGATGCGCCGCGTGGACGGGGCCATTCATCGTGGCGCGATCGCCCCCCCACCACACCAGCATTTCGCCGGTCCAGACGATGGCCCCATGCGGCGTTCTGTACACCGGGGCGAGCGGCATCTCCGTCACAAGATTGGTCTTGGGATCAAAGCGGAACTCGAGATCGTCCTGAATCACCACAGCTTCGGTGCCGGTCCAAAATGCCTTGGCCCAGGAGGATGTCGACGTGAACGGCAGGTCGATCATCTCGAAGCCCTTGTCCGAACTCGGATTCCACCGCTCCGCAGTGAAGATGTACGGGGGGGCGCCATTGCCGGTTGAAGTCGTGCCGCCGAAGACGAGCACTTCCTCGCCAGTCCAAATCGCCGCGGCCCCGTAGCGGGGCACATTCATGAGCGGCGTTTCAACCCACGGACACGTGCCGCAGGTGCAGGGGTAAGGCGCAGGGCAGGCGCTGGCGCACGTTGGACCTTCGGGCGGGTCGCCGGGCTTGACCTGAAGGTATACATCGCTGCAGAAACCGGACGACGTAATCACGCCAAGGCCAGCGATGTCGATGTCGTGCGCGATCCAGTACGGCACGTCGGCGGTGTCGCTGCTGTCGGCGGTGTCCACGGCGTCCGGGACATCGGCGACGGTATCCGGCAGCGAGTCGGTGCCGTCGACTTCGGCGTCTACCAGCGTCTCTGCGACCACGGCATCAACCGCCACATCGCCATCGCTCGCCGTCACCGCCTGCGGTGAACATGCCGCCAGCGCCAGCACGCCCAAAACCGCCGCCCAAGCGCGTTGACTGTTGCCCATTGCCGCGCGCATGCCGCCTCCGTGTGTGACCAGAATCCGCCGTCAAGCGTGGCGAGGGTGACCGGGCAAGTCAAGCGGGAACTGACGCCAACGCCGCCCGCGCGGAGCGCCCGCCGCGCCGACAACGGGCCTGCGTGATCGCTTTCGCGTCGGCAAACCAGCAAAAAATTTGCGGTCCAGCAATTCTCGCTGCAAAACATGCCCCAGCCGCGTCAACAGTCGACCCGGCGGTCCGCAAAGTCCGATCCGTCCGCGCTCATCGCATTCCTGCGCGGCACTCAGGAGATTCTCATGCGTATGCCTGCACAATCATTCGCTGTCGGCCTGCTTCTCGTCCGCAGCGTGTTCCTGCTCTCGCGCCTGAACAGCAACGCCAAGGCCCGCGCCCTCATCGCCGGGTTCCAGCCGCTGCACGACGCGTTGGAAGCTGCCAACGACGCGAAACGCAAGGCAGATAATGCCGAGCTCTTCGCCCGCGGGCCGGTTGTGGAGATTGACCAGCTCGTGGCCGTGTTCCTGACGATTTTTCAGTTGGATGTCCTGAAAGTGGTGGCCAAGAACTACGACGATCCGCTGTACGTGGCGATCTTCCCCAAGGGCCTGAAGGAGCTGCGCAAGCTGCACGGTCAGGCGCTGCTGGACGAGCTCATGCGGATCGCCTTGCGCTTGAAAGAACTCGGCACGGCGCACCCGCTGGCCGCGCATCTGCCGGCGCTCGCCGCGTTTGCCAAGGACTATGCGGCGCCGCTGAAGACGCTCAAAGCCGCCGCGGACGCCCAGGACGCCGCGGACGTCGCGCTGTCGCACGCAAAAAAGGTCTGGCGCGCCGCGTATGACGGCATCGCCGGTTCGCTGCGGGCGCTGTTCGCTGGGCGGAAAACGTATCAGGAAAGCTTCTTCTATCCGGAGCCGACGTCACACGCCGTGAAACCGGCCGCGCAAGCGACTCCGAAGACCGAGTAAGAAGCAATTTTGCGTGGGAACTGCCGCCGCGTCGGGATTGAACGCGTAATCCTGACGCGGCGGCGGCCTTTTCGGATGCGTGACTGCGGAGAATTGGGCGGGCGGTCGGCTCACCGCCCCGTCTGCGTCAGATCGGCGGCCACGCGTGCAGTCCTTGTCCTGCCTCGCGCTCCAGCTCACGTCCAGCCGCGCATCACCGCCTCACGCGCCAATCGGTCCCGAGTCAAAGACGACCTCTTCGCTGCGCGCGACGCGCTTGACGGCCGTTCCGGAGCGCAGCCCCGCCAGGCTTTTCACGCGCTGGCGCACCTCCGTCGTGTTCCAGCGCACCTGCTTGGCGTTGCCGCGAACATCCGGTTCAATCCCCAAGTCCGCCCACGCGTTGCCGACTTCCGTGCGCACATCCGCCAGCGTCCAGCCCAGGCCCAGCTCAGCGATCTGCGCGTGAACGCGGGCGGCAAAGGCATCGGCGTCCAGGTCGCCGCCAATCTGCTTGAGCACGGCGTCCGCCCGCGCCATCGCCAGCCGACGAATGTCGCGCAGCACACCTTGCGCCGCGCTCTCCGCCACGACCTGCCGCGTCACGGCCGCCAGCACCAGCGTGCCCGGCGCGAGCACGCAAAAGACCAGCCCCAGGCTCAGGTCGAGCCCGCGAATCGGCAGGCTGCCGTGCCCGCCCACCAGCGCTACCGCCATCACCGCAACCGTCGCCAGCGGGCCTCCCGCCAGCCGCGCCGCGCCATCGACGTGGTCCACCGTCAGCCCCGGCACGTTCACCGGCAGTCGCGCCAGCACCGCAGCGTGCTCAGTTGCCGCCTGCAGATATTCCAACTCCAACGTGGCCTTGTCCCCAGACTTGCCGTCCAGCATCTCGGACTCAAAGGTGAAATCCAGGTCGCCGGCCTCGCTGACCAGAATGTCGCCGCCCAGCCGCCCCACCAGCCGCGAACCGGCGGAGATCGCCGATGACAGGTCAAGCCCATGGTCCAGCGCAATTTCCAGCGCCGCCACGCGGCCATTTTGCGCACGGGCGCGCGCGAGAATTTGCGCCGACATGCGATCGTCCCCCGGCCGGTCGCGCAGCGTTCGCCGCAGCGCCCGCACAAGCCGCATCGCCAGGTCGTTTGTCGGGACCCACCGCTCCCAGCTTGGGCGCTTCTTGGCCTGACGCAGCCACACGCTCGGCGCCAGGTCGCGCACCGGTTCGCCGAGCTTGCGCGCCGCGTTCCACAGCCCGCGCAGCCAGATGCCAATCATGACCAAGCCGCCAATCATCGCGGACGCCAGGATCAGCACGAGAATCACGGCGATGACGATGAGAAAGCCTTCGCCGTCGACATTGCCGAGCGCGTCAAGGCCGTCCCCCCAGCTGCTGCTGCTCGACGACTCCGCGCGCGGCTCGTCGTCGTCGTCCTCGTCGTCCGTCTTGACCGGCGCCTTCTTGCCCTTTTGCTCGGCCGCCTTCACCGCCAGCTTCGCACGCGCGCCGGGTTTGGCAATGCGCGGAAAGCGCCGCAGCGTCAGCAGCCGCACCAGCCACGCGCCCAGCTGGCTCAGCGCGAACACGCTCAGCATCGCGCCGATGCCTTCCAACGCCGCGTAAATGCGCTGCTCGACGTCCGGCGCGCGAACCACCATCGTCAGCGAGGCGACGCCAATCAGGACGCCGACGATGACCCACCACGTCGCGCCCAGATTCGCGGTGATTGCCAGCAGCAGCATCAACAGCCGCTGCGGCAGCTCGCGCCATGACTCCCGCACGGCGCCCTGCACGGAAGCGCGGCGAAAATCGTGCAGCAGCGCGCCGGATTGCGTCACGCGCAGGCGATTGGGCATCCGCTGGCGCCAGTCGTCCAGCATCGCCGCCACGACCGCCACGGGCACGTCCAGCTGCCCCGCCAGCACTTCCGCTTGAATGCCGACGATGAGCTCGCCTTGCTGCTGCGCCAGCAGCAGTGGCACCGCGCGGCGCTCAGCCTTGCGCATTGCCGCGTCAAACCGCGCCGCCGGCGTGCCATCCCCGGGCGGCTGGTCCGGCAGCATCGGCATCCACCGCCGCCCTTGACCGGGCACCGCCCGCAGGAGGTTCGCCGTACGCCAGCCCGCCCAGCGCGCCAGCAGCGGCGCCGCGACGAGGGTCCCGAGCAAAATGGGCAGCAGGGCGCGTTCGTGCATGGCTCGCTCCTGAAACGTCTGGCGCAGCGGTCGCGGCTGCGGGCGATGGGGGCAGTGCTTGTCACGCCCCCAAAAAACAAGAAGTCACATTCACTCCCACGGCCGCTGGAGAAAGCGCTCCAGCAGCACTTCGCCGGTCGCGACGTCGAGCACGACAAGCGCCGTGTCCGCACCCAAATAGAGGAGGCCAAAGCGCTCGCCGTCGCCGAAACAGAGCTCCGGACCGAGCCAGGCTTCACCGCCGTGGGTGGACCATGCGAGCTTGCCGTCGACGAAGTAGCGGATCGCGTCCTGCCGCACGTCGCCGGAGTCGCCGGTGCCGGCAATCTCGCGCGATTGGACGGAGAGAACGCGGCCGGCTTGCGGCCCAAACTCAGTCAACTTTGTCACGTGCTTGTGCGTGATGGTCACGCCCGGACAGCGCGTCTTGCCCCCCAGCGCGAGCGGCTTGCCCAGGCGCGCGGACGCCTCCGCGAGCGCTTGCGCGACGAACGGACTGTCCAGCTCCGCCTTTTGCCGCGGCTGGTACAGACCGCGATGGACGCGCAGCTGCGCCAGGTCGACGAGCAAATGCTGACACGACGTGTGGGAGCCCGTGTTCGTGCGGCGCTCCTGCACCCAGGCTTCCCAGAAGACGTGAACGAGCGCCGGGTCATTGGCATCGCGCCGAACTTCAGCCACCGACCCCATGCGGCTCACAAGCCGCGCCAGCAGCCCTTCCAGAAAACGCGCGGGCCACGTCAGGAAGCGCCAGCGGTTGCGCACGGGGGCGCGGGTCAGCTCGGTACGCACGGGGGACCTCGCGAGTGAGGGTTGCGATGCGGGGCGCGGCCTGAAGTTCGCGCCGAGGCTCGGGCTTTTTTGTCGGTCAGTCCTCGGAATCGCTGCTGCACTGGAGTCTTCCCGCGTCCGCGGGCGGCGTCAAGCCCCAGGGCCGTGCGGCTTTGGCGTGTTCAGCTGGCGCGGCTGCCGCGGTTCCAACGGGACGGTTGCGCTGACGCTGGCGAAGCGCGGGCAACGCGGATAGAGTCCGGCGCAAGCGAGGTCCCCATGCGCAGCGCAACGGTTTGGCTCCTGGCGGCGTGCGCCGCGTGCGGCGGCAAAGGCGGCGGGACGCAAGCCGACGTTGTCGAAGTCCTGGAGGCCGACGGCATCGTCGTGGACGCGACGGTCGTTCCGCCCGACTCCAGCCTGTGCATCAACTTGCCGATTTTGTGCGAGGACGCGTGCGACAGCGGCTCGCCGTCTTGCCGCCGCGCGCCATACCACGCAAGCGATTGGTGCTGCCCGTTCCCGAACGAAGCGACGACGCTGCCCGTCGGCGCGCTCTGCTCCGTCAACGCCGACGCCGGCGCCTGCGATCCCGACGCGACCTGCTTGCCCGTCGACCCTTCCGCCGCCGTTGCCTGCGACGACGGCAATCCCTGCACCGCCGACATCCTCAGCGCCGACGCCAGGAGCTGCAGCCACGCCGCGCTCGCCGACAACGTCCCGTGCGCGACAAACAGCCTCAGCATCTTGGGTTATTGCTTCGGCGGCCAGTGCCAAAAACTCGCGTACGGCGATTCCGGGAACGTACCGGATTGCGCGACGTCCGCCGATTGCGCCGCGAGCGTCCCTGCCGACAGCTGCGCCGCGGCGTTCGGCTGCTTTGACCTCGAAGGCTGCCAGCACTTCGACAGGGATCCGTTTCGCGGCTGCCTCGCGCTCGGCCAGACCGCGTGCCCGCCGCCAGCGGACACCTGCCAGCGCGCATCGTGCCAGCAAAAACCGAATTCGACCGGCTGGGGCGCGCAATGCGTCACGACGCCGGCACCAGACGGTGCCTTGTGCGACGACGGCAATCCCGCGACCGGGCCCGATGTGTGCAAGGGCGGCATGTGCAACGGGAAATGAGCGGCTGGCCGGCGACGGGCGCCACGCCGGCGATCGCGGGCTTGCGGGTCACCTTGGGCACCTGCCGCGCGTCCATCTTCAGGCGGAGATTCGGGGCGTGAAGATCAAAGTTTCAGCGCCGAAGATCT
>CAIPXZ010000325.1 GCA_903869075.1 uncultured Myxococcales bacterium
CCGACGTCTCCGCCAGTCCACATGTCGCGCATGCTGTCGCGCATCACCTACGCTGCGTCATCCAGGGCGTCGAGGTCAGCTTCTGGCGCAGCTTCTGGCGCAGCGTCGTTGCCCGGAGGTTGCGGAGCGGCTGTTGACGGTTCCCCAAAACCGCCACTCCCCGGCATTTCCCGCCTACCCCGCCACTGCCTGACGACCGCGACGGCGTAGCCGCGCAATGGTTCGCCAGTTGACGTTGATGGCGTCAACCTCCCGCGCGATACGCATCGAGATTCCCCACATGCTGCGAATAGCTCTGCTGCCCTCCGCGTCGCCTGCGCGCGCCATTGGTCGGGCGCGTCGAGGCAGACCCGCGCGGTGCAGCGCAGCTCACAGCGCGCCAGATGCTGCTGCTAGGTCAGGCGGCGGTGCTGGCGAATGCCAGGCGTCGAGGCGCCCCATGGCGTCGACCGGCAGCTTCAGGTGCGCCAGGAGACGACCATGCCGGGTTCACGACTGGCCGCGCTGCTAAACCCTCGGCGCGGGCGATCGTACCGATCTTGCCGACATCTTACCGTGCGCCTGACGCCGCTAGCGGTCGATTCGACGTCCAGGCCATCCAGCATCAACCTTCCGGCGTCGCATTTCCACGCCGCGGCAGGAGGACCAAGTCCGCCGCTTCCTCGGCGTCTTTGAGCAACGTCTCGCGCGGCATGCCCATCTGCGCGCGGACCGTCAGACCGCGCGACAGGTCGAGGACTTGGCTGGCGCGAGCGACTGCGGGAAAGTCCGACGGTATTTCTCCCGCGCTGATCGCGTCGCGAAATCGGCGTTCCACGAGCGCCAGGCCGCCAGCCACGGCGTCCTGCAGGAACTGCCGGACCTCAGCATCGTTCACAAGCGGCGCAACGCACACGAGAAGACACCCAGGGGCTGATCCTTCCGCGGTCGCACTTTCTACGGCCTCCCTCAGGAAGCCGACGAGCGAGTCCCGAAGAGTCGACGGCGACAAGAGCGCCTTTGCAGCGCGAGCGCCCTTTGCCTCTGCGTACGCCCGAAGGACCCGCAAGAATATCGTGCGCTTATCCCCGAAGACGGCGTACAGGCTTGGCCGTCCCACGCCCATGCCGGCAACAAGATCGTCAATTGTGACGCCGTCGTAGCCTTTCGCCCGGAACACCCGGGTCGCCTGTTCCAGCGCGTCGTTCTCGTCGAAGCTGCGTGGGCGTCCACGGGGCTTCACAGCTTTTTGAAACATTTGGTTCGAAATTCCTTGACCGCGACCTCCGCGCCAATATATAACCGAACAGTTCGAAATGAGCAAGCTGGCCCTGGGCTCGCTGCTCCACCTTCACCGTTCACCAAGGAGACCACAATGGAACATTCGATCGCGCTCGTCACTGGCACCACCTCCGGGCTTGGTTATGCGGCAGCCCGCTTGCTCTCCGCCGCCGGCTACCGCCAGGTCATGGTCACCGGGCGCAGCCTGGCCCGGGTTCAAGAAACGGCCACGCAGCTCGCGGCTGAGACCAAGACACAGGTTTTCACGCCGCTGGAGCTGGATCTGGACGCGCCGACCAGCGTTCAATCCGCCCTCGCCGAGCTGGTCAGGCTAGGTCAGCAGATCGATTTCCTTCTGCTCAACGCCGGCATGGTCCCGGGCAAGCAGCGCGTGCTCACTGCGGCGGGCGTCGAGGCTTCCCAGGCCCCGCTCATCGGCCATCATGAACTGACTGTCGGGTTGCTCCGCGCCAACCTGCTGAGCCCCACCGCGCGGATCGTTATCGCCGGCGCGGAACCTGCCCGAGGGGGCGTGCCCATGTTCAGCTACACCGACGTGCCAGCCTTCGCGGCCAAATACCACCAGGGTGACCGAACCGCCGCTGTGGAAGCCCTGATTCGCAACGGGCCGAATGTGAAGTACGTGCCCAACAATTCGTATGCCGACGCGAAGCTCATTGTCGCTTGGTGGACCGCGGCGCTGGCCCGGCGGCTACCCTCCGGCATGGCCGTGTACGCCGTATCGCCCGGTGCCGCGACCGCTACCAACGTTTCGCGAAGGGCCGGCCTAGCCGTGAAGTATCTGTTCGTCCCCATCGCGAACCTCCTTCCCGGCATGAATCAGACGCCGGAGACCGCGGCCCGTCGGTACCTCCAGGCGTCGGAGTTCGGAACCGACGTCTCCGGGCAATTCTTCGCCTCGGCTCAAGGGAAGTTCTCAGGCCCAATGGAGGCGCAGCGCCACCCGCACCTCCACGATCGCGCCAGCCAGGAAGCCGCGTGGCAGGCGGTCGTCAGCGTCTCCGGCGTCGACTTGTCTCACCCAGCATCCTTGAGTGCGGTGTCCTGAAGGAGCGCCGTCGCGGCGAAATGGTCGCGGTGACCAGAATCAGCAGGCGCGCATGGAAGGAACTCCCGGTACTTCGACTCGCTGACCGCGACGCAGCGCCAAGCAACGGAGCCTCGCATCGCCTCGATCGCGCCCGGCGCCGGATTTGTCCTCATTGAGGCCGGCTTCCGGAAGCAGCCAGAGTCCGGCATGAAAACTCACGGCTTGCAGTACCCCTTGCCGTCGATAAGGTGTCCGAGCATGTCCACCCGCTGAACTTGCTGTCCACATCGAGCTCCTCGCTCGCACCGGACCATCCAGCACGTGCCTGACCGCCAGTTTCGGGCCCGCGGCCGCCCCCGTCAAGG
>CAIPXZ010000326.1 GCA_903869075.1 uncultured Myxococcales bacterium
CTCGTACAGCACGCCGAGCACGATGTAAACTGTGAGAATCGCTGCCAAAATCAGCAGCGGCTCGCTGGCCCGCGCCTCGTGGAAGGCCGGCGCTGCGCCGACGAAGCCGGCGTGGATGCTCGCCGGCATGCCGATCGTGTCTTGCGTGCTGCGGATGACAGCGACGGCGTCGCCCAACGACGCTTCCGGCGCGAGGTTGAAGGACACCGTGACCGCGGCGAACTGGCCCTGGTGGTTGATCGCCAGCGGCGCCTGCTTTGTGCTCATTTTCACAAGCGAACTCAGCGGCACCGCCGTGCCGGTTGTCGAGCGCACGAAAAGCTGCGCCAGCGCGTCGGCGGACTTGGCCATCGACGGCGTGATCTCGAGGATCACCCGGTACAGGTTGAGTTGTGTAAAGATAATCGATACTTGCCGCTGACCGAAGGCGTCGTACAGCGTGTCGTCAATCGCCTGCGGCGACACGCCCAGCCGCGCCGCGGTATCGCGGTCAATCGTCAGCGTCACTTCCAGCCCGGCGTTTTCCTGATCGCTCGCGACATCGCGGATCTGCGGCACCGCGCGCAGGCTCTCGACGAGCTTCGGCGCCCAAACCGCCAGCTCATCCGGGTCCGAGTCCTCCAGCGTGTACTGGAACTGCGTGCGGCCGGCGCGGCTGTCGATCTGCAGATCCTGGACCGCCTGCAGGTACACGGAAATGCCGCGCACTTCCGCAAGCTTGGGGCGCAGCCGCGCGATGATCTCCTCGGCGCTCGCCGTGCGCTTGTCGCGCGGCTTCAGCGAAATCGACAGCCGCCCGCTGTTCGTCGTCGCGTTGGTTCCATCGGAGCCGATGAAAGACGTCAGCCCGGCGATGTCCGGGTCCGCCAGCACCACGTCGGCCAAATTCCGTTGCAGTTCCATCATGTGCGGGAACGACACGTCCGCCGCCGCCTCGGTCACGCCCAGCACCGAGCCGGTGTCCTGCTGCGGGAAAAAGCCCTTCGGCACCGCGATGGCCATCCACGCCGTCGCCGCCACCGTCGCCAGCGTCGCCAGCAGCGTGATCACCTGGTGGCGCAGCACCCAGCGCACGCCCAGATCGTAGACGTGCAGCGCGCCGTCAAACACCGATTCACTGAAGCGATACAGGAAGTTGCGCTCACTCGCCGCCGGCTCCGGCCGCAGCAAATACGCGCACATCATCGGCGTCAGCGTCAGCGACAGCACCGCCGACACGGCGATCGCCACCGCCAGCGTCATGGCGAATTCGCGGAACAGCCGGCCGATCAGCCCGCCCATGAACAGCAGCGGAATCAGCACGGCAATCAGCGACACCGTCAGCGACACGATTGTAAAGCCGATTTGTCCCGCGCCCTTGAGCGCCGCCTGGAACGGCTTGTCGCCGTGCTCGATGTAGCGCGCGATGTTTTCAATCATGACGATGGCGTCGTCGACGACGAAGCCAGTGGAAATCGTCAGCGCCATCAGCGACAGGTTGTTCAGGCTGTAGCCCAGGCCGTACATGACCGCGAACGTGCCGACAAGCGACAGCGGCACCGCCACCGCTGGGATAATCGTCGCGCGGACGTTGCGCAAGAACAGGAAAATCACCGCGACGACCAGGCCAATCGTGATCAGCAAGGTCTGCTCGACGTCTTCCACCGAGGCGCGGACGGTCTCGGTGCGGTCCGCGGCGATCTTCACCTCAATGCCGGGCGGCAGCGACGCCTCCAGCTTGGGCAGCAGCGCCTTGACGCGCTCCGCCACCTCGATGACGTTGGCGCCCGGCTGCCGCTGCACGTTCAGGATGATCGCGCGCTTGTCGTTCGCCCAGCCCGCCAGCTGCACGTTCTCGACGCCATCGACAACCGTCGCCACGTCCGCCAGCCGCACCGCCGCGCCGTTTTTGTAGGCCAGCACCACCGGGCGAAAGGACTTGGCGTCAAAAAGCTGGTCGTCCGTCGCCAGCGCGTAGTCCTGGCGCAAGCCGTCCAGGTTGCCCTTGGGCTGGTTGATGTTGGCGGCGACGAGCGCCGTCCGCACGTCCTCCAGCGTCAAGCCCGTGCCCGCCAGCGACTGCGGATCGACCTGCACGCGCACCGCCGGCTTCTGCCCGCCATTGATGGTCACGAGGCCAACCCCCGAGACTTGCGAGATTTTTTGCGCGAGGATCGAGTCGGCGTAGTCGTCCACCTGCTGCAGCGGCAGCCGGTCCGAGCTGACGTACAGCGTCAGGATCGGCGTGTCCGCCGGGTTCGACTTGCTGTAGCTCGGCGGCGCCGGCAACGTCCGCGGCAGCAGCGCCGACGCCGCGTTGATCGCCGCCTGCACGTCCTGCTGCGCACCGTCGATGTCGCGGTCCAGCGTGAACTGCAGCGTCACCTGCGAGCTGCCAAAGCTGCTCACCGACGTCATCAGCGCCAGCGACGGCATCTGGCCAAACTGCCGCTCCAGCGGCGTGGTCACCGCGGAAGTCATGGTGCCCGCGCTCGCGCCCGGCAGGAACGTCGACACCACAATCGTCGGATACGCCACCTGCGGCAGCGCCGCCACCGGCAGCTGGCGAAACGCCATGATGCCTGCCAGCAGCAAGCCGATCATCAGCAGCGTCGTCGCCACCGGCCGCCGAATGAACGGCTCCGAGATGCCGCGGCTCGGCTGGTCCTCGTCGTTCATTTCTGCCATTTGCCCGCGCCCGCTTTGCCGCCGCCTTCGCCGCCCTTGCCCTGCCACTTGCCGCCGCCGCCCTCAGGCGTGCCAGCGCCGTCGGGTTTGCCGCCGCCGTGGCCGCCTTTGCCGCCGCCTTCGCCGGGCAGGGCGACCTTGCCGCCGGGCTTGAGCCGGCTCTGGCCATCCACGACGATCTGCTCGCCGGCTACGAGTCCTTTGGCGACGATGGCGTCATCCGCCTCCAGCGCCTGCAGCTCAATCGGCCGCACCTGCGCCGTCATGTCGGCACCGACGACGTACACAAACGTCCCCGCCTTGTTTGTCGCCGACGGCGGACCGTGCTGCACCGCCACCGCCGGAATCACCATCGCCTGCGCGCGGACGGCCACCTGCACGCGCGCCTTCACGAACTGGTTCGGCCACAGCGTGTGCTCCGGGTTGGCAAAAATCGCCTTCAGCCGCGCCGTCGCCGTCGCCTGGTTGATCTGGTTGTCCACGACCTCCAGCTTGCCGGTCGCCAGCTTGGTCAGGCCATCGCGGCTGTAGGCGTCCACCGTCAGCGTCCCTGCCGCCATGCCGCGCTGGATCGCCGCCAAGTCGTCTTCCGGCAGCGTGAAAAGCACGGCAATCGGGTCCAGCTGCGTCACGACGACGATGCCGGTCGGATCGCCCGGATGCACGATGTTGCCCGGATCCACCTGCCGCACGCCGGTCACGCCATCGATCGGCGAGACGATCTTCGCGTAATCCAGCAGCAGCTTGGCGCTCTCTTCCTGCGTCTCGTCGGCGCGCACCTGGGCTTCCAGCTGATCCACCTGCGCCACCTGATCGGTCACCTGCTGCGTCGGCACCAGGTTCTGCTTGCGCAGCTCGGCGTAGCGCGCGAGGTTGACCTTGGCGTTCTTCAGCTGCGCCACATCGCGGGCGTGCACGGCTTCTGCCTGGTGCAGCTGGATGGTGAACGGCCGCGGGTCAATCTGCGCCAGCAGCTCGCCTTTCTTGACCGGCTGGCCCTCGTGGAACGGCATGTCCAGAAGGCGGCCGTCGACCTGCGCCTTGACCGCCACCGTGTAGTACGCCGCGACGCTGCCGATGCCTTCCAGCGTCACCGGCATGTCCCGCTGCGTCACCTTCGCGGTCAGCACCGGCGTTGGCCGCTGCGCATCGGCGCCTTGCCCCGGACCCTTGCCGCCACCTGGTCCGCCGCCACCTGGGCCGCCGGCATCTTGCGCCGCGCCCTTCTTGCCGGCCACGCGCTGCCACACAAACCAGCCGCCACCGCAAGCCAGACCGAGCACCAACAACACTATCAAAAATCGCCGCATACGGGCCGCCTCGGTGGGAATGCGCTAGGGCTGCCCCAGCGCCGCGAGCAGCTGGGCCCGCGCAGTCGACAGGTTGTAACGCGCGGCAATCACTTGCACTGCCGCGTTCGTGTACGCCAGCTGCGTGTCGTTCAGCTCGATGCCGTTGCCCACGCCGGCCAGATAGCGGGCTTCCGCCAGCCGCAGCAGCTCCTTGGCGTTGCCCAGCGCATCAGCGGCGGCGAGGATCGTCGCCTTGGCGGCCTTCACGGCCAGCCGGGCCTGGATCACGTCCGACTGAATCTGCAGCAATTGCTGGGCGTTCTGGCTCTCGACAGCCGAGAGGTTCGCGGTAATCTCCGCCTCCTGCGCCTTGGCCAGCCCGCCCTGGAAAATCGGCCAGTTCAGCGTCGCGCCGACGTTCCAGTTCGGCACGAGGTTCAGCGCGTTGACGCCCACGTCCGTCACGCCCGCCGTCACCGCCAGCGTCGGCCACAGCGTGTTGTGGATCGCCCGCTGCGCCAGCTCCTGCTGTTTGCGCTGGCGGTCCAGCGTCACAAGCTCGGGCCGCAGCGCGATCGCCTTGTCCAGCAGCGCCTGCTGGCTGCCGTCCTCGCCCTCGACCGCCGCCTGCTCATCGTCGCCGGTGTCGTAATCGACCTCCGCCAGCACGCCCATCGCCTGGTTCAGCAGCGCGCGGCCGGTATCGTAGGCATTTTGCGCAGAAATCAAGCCGACTTCCGCGTTCGACACGTTCGTCTTCGCTTGGACCAGGTCGATCTCCGGTCGCGTCCCCGCGGTCACGAACCCAGCGATTTGCTTGAGGTGCCGCTTTTGGTTGGCCAGGGTCTCACGCGCCACGTCCAGCAGCGCCTTTTGCGCCCGCGCCTGGAAATACGCGCGGCGGGCGTTGCCGACAATCTGCAACTCGGTCGTCTTTTCTGAC
>CAIPXZ010000327.1 GCA_903869075.1 uncultured Myxococcales bacterium
GCTCAAGGTCGACCACGAGGGCTGGGTCAAGGAGATCGCGGACGTGCGCGCGGAGCACTACCCGAAGTTTGGCGACAAGCTCCCGGCGGAGCTGTGGCACGAGCTGGAAGGGCTGGAAGCGCGGCTGCGGGGGTAGCGCGAGGTGCTGGGCGACCGGGCGCGGCCACAACCTGGACTTGGCCGAAATGGCCCCGCGCGGATTCTGCGCGTCGCCGTCGCGGTGGTCGCGCTGAGCGGCTGTGCCCGAACGACTGCCCCAGCCGATTCCGGAGCCACGTGTCGTGAGCTCTCGGCGGCGGATGGCGTCTGCTGTTGCAAGCCGTGGATCAAGCTCGTGTGCGTCAACGGCAAGTGGCTGTGCGAGCTCGGACCTGAGCCGACGCTGGGCAGCTGCGATGACATGATCGAAGGGCACTACCAGCAGCTGTGCCCGGGCTTCGGCACCAGCGAATTCGACGATGCGTACTCGTACGACGCCGCGAAGGACTGAGCGCCCTACGCCCCCCGCCGCCGCTCCAGCCACTTCAGCACCGTCGCGAACAGCACCGCCGGCTCAACCGGCTTGGCGACGAAGTCATCCATGCCCGCCTCGGCGCACTTCGCGCGGTCGTCGTCAAACGCGTTGGCGGTCATGGCGATGATCGGCGTATGCGCGTGACCCGGCAGCAGGCGAATGGCGCGCGTCGCACCGAGGCCGTCCAGCACCGGCATCTGCATGTCCATCAGGATCGCCGAATAGACGCCCGCCGCCGCCAACGCCACGCCCTGCGCGCCGTCACCGGCCACGTCCACCACCAGCCCGACGTTGTGCAGCAGCATCACCGCGACCTCCTGGTTGATCGCGTCGTCTTCCACCAACAGCAGCCGCGCACCTTGCCAGTCGCGGCGCAACGTCGCCTCCGGGTCACTGTCGAGCGCCGCGCCATGCGCCGGGGCGTCGGCGTGCGCCTTGGCCAGCCGCACCGTGATCCAGAACGTGCTGCCCACGCCCGGCGTGCTGCTGCCGCCGACGTTGCCGCCCATCAGCTGGGCGATGTGCCGGGTGATTGCCAGCCCCAAGCCGGTGCCGCCGTACTTGCGCGTCGTCGAGTTGTCCGCCTGCTCAAACGCCTCGAACAGCCGCTCGACAGTCGCCGGCGTCATGCCAATGCCGGTGTCGCTGACCTCAAACCGCAGCAGGTAGCCGTCGTCCGTCTGTTCCAGCACGCTGCCCTTGAGCGTGATGTCGCCGTGCTCCGTGAACTTCAGCGCGTTGCTCAGGTAGTTCAGCAGCGCCTGGGACAGCCGGTTGGCGTCGCCGCGCAGCGCGTGCGGCATCCCCGCCACCACGACGCGCAGCCGCAGGCCCTTGGCCGCCACCGTGTCGCCCAGCACCGCAGTGATGCCGCGCAGCAGCTCGCCGAGGTCAAAATCCGCCTCTTCCAGACTCAGCTTGCCGGCCTCGACCTTGGCCAGGTCCAAGATGTCGTTGATCACGCTCAGCAAGTGCTTGCCCGACGCGTCGATCTTGTCCAGCTGCGCCAGCTGCTCCGCGCTCGCCCCGCCGCGCCGCATCAGGTGGGCGATGCCGAGGATGCCGTTGAGCGGCGTGCGGATCTCGTGGCTCATGTTGGCGAGGAAGGCGCTCTTGGCGCGCGTCGACGCCTCCGCCGCTTCCTTGGCGTGCACAAGCGTCGCCTCCGCCGCCGTGCGCTCGGGGATGTCGGTGATAAAGGCGATGAGCCGCGCGGTCGCGTCGCCCTTCGCCGGCAGATAATACACCGTGATTTCAACGGGAATCTCGATGCCGGCCTTGCCGCGGTTCATCGAGATGATCTGCGCGTGGCCGCGCGTCTGGGCAGCGGCGACGACGTTGGCAAAGCCGATCGACGCCGCTTTCAGGTCGACATCCTCCAGCCGCAGCGCCAGCATCTCCTCGACCGTATAGCCGAGCATGGCCGCCGCGAACTTGTTGACATACTTGAACATCCCCGTCTGCGCATCCACCCAGTGGATGCCAATGCCGACACTGTCCATGGCGAAAAACGTGTCGACGAGCAGCTCGTTGGCCTTGTGCAGCTCCGCGGTGCGCTCCGCGACCAGCTGCGCCAACTGGTGGCGGTGGCGGTCCAGCTCCAGCCCGTCTGCCTTGCGCGCGGTGATGTCGCGCGACGAGGTATAGACCACGCGCTGGCCGTTGAGTTCCATTGAAATTGCGCTCACTTCGACGTCGAACACCGAGCCGTCTTTGCGGCGATGGCGCGTCTCGAATTGCGACCGCGTGCGCTTGGCCGTTTGCGCGCGGATGGCGGCGTGCAGGTCATCGGCGGCCCGGTTCGCGTCCCACGTCGCAACGTTCATGCCGATGATTTCGGCGCGCTCGTATCCCAGCATGGAGCAAAAGGAATCGCTGACTTCCAAGATATTGCCGGCACTGTCCATGATGTGGATGCCGTCGCTGGCGTTGTGTAACAGCGCCAAATTCTTCTCGCTTTCGCGGGTCAGCGCCAGCTCCGCCACTTTGCGCGGCGTCACGTCCGCCAGCGCGCCGACGACGCGCAGCGCCCGGCCATCGGCATCGCGGGTGATGACCCGGCCGTGGTTGGACACCCAGATGTAGGTGCCATCGCTGCGCCGCAGCCGGTATTCCCCAGCAAAATCGCCGGCATGTAGCCCCGCGCGCACGCTCTCCCGCACCCGCGCGCGGTCGTCCGGGTGGATGAGCGCGTCGTGCGCGGCGATCGTGTGCTCCGTCTGCTCCGGCGGCATGCCCAGCAGCTCCGCCCAGCGCGGGCTCTGGTGCACGCGCCCGGTGCCCAGGTCGCAGTCCCACACCGCTTCCTGCGTCGCCAGCAGCGCGTACCGCAGCCGCGCCTCGCTCTCGCGCAGCGCCGCTTCGACGAGCTTGCGGGTGGTAATGTTCTCGGAGACGATGACGATCTCGCCCGGCGCCGCGCGGTAAATGTAGAACGAGAACCAGCGCTTCAGCGCCGCAAGGTGGTGCTCCCAGCGGACCGGCTCGCCGGTCATGGCGACGCGGCCAAAGGTCGCCATGGAGTCCGCGTTGTCGGTGACGTAGCCGGGGATGACCTCGCTGATGCGACGGCCGGTGACGGGCTCGCGGATGCCCGAGACCTCGGCGAACGCCGGGTTGACCGCGAGGTATTCCATGTCCACCGGCTCGCCGCGCTCGAAGATGACGCGGCAGTGCGCGACGCTGTTGAGCAGGTTGTCGAACAGCGAGCGGTACGTCACCTCCGCCTGCTTGCGCGCTGTGATGTCCTTGATTGTGCCGACTATCCGCAGCGCGGTGCCGTCCGATGCGCGGCTCACGGCGCGGCCGCGGCCTTGCAGCCAGCGCAGCTGGCCGGCGCGGTCGAGGAAGCGGCACTCGAAGTCGATCGCCATCGTCCGGCCGTGCCGGTGCGCGTCGATGTTCGCGAGTACGGCGGGCAGGTCTTCCGGAAGCACGACGGTCGTGAAGAAATCGAAGCTCGCCGTTGCCTCGCTGGGCCGACGGCCGATGATCTCGAAGTAGCGCGGCGAGCGGTAGACGTAGTCGGTGGGCACATCCCAGTCCCACAGGCCTTCGCTCGTCGCGTCCAGCGCGAGCCGCAGCCGCTCCTCGCTCGCCCGCAGCGCGGCTTCAACGCGATTGCGCTCGGTGACGTCGCGCGAGATGCCGAACAGGCCGATGACCTCGCCCGCGTCATCGAAAACCGGGCCTTTTGTCACCTGAAAGTCGATCTGCTGGCCGGTGGCGGTCGTCAAGTGCTCTTCGTGATGCTGGATCGTGCCGGCGGCCATGATCGCCTGATCGAAGACGTGCAGCTCCGCGGCGGTCCCGGCGGAGAACAGCGTGGCGTCGTCGTGGCCGACGATCTCCGGCACGGTGAGGCCGCTGACCTCCGCCGCGGCTGGGTTGGCCAACAAGTAGCGGCCATCGCGATCCTTGACGAAAACGGCATCGCGCGTGCCGTTGACGACCGCGTCCAGCATCCGGCGGTTGCGCTCCACGGTCGCCAGTGAGCGGCGCAGCGCCTCGGTCACCCAACTGACCGCCACGCCGTTGATCAGCAGGAAACCCAGCTGCAGGCGGTCCAGCGCACCGTGCATCGCCAGCACATGCCCACGCGAAAAGGCGAAATACGCGACGCCGGTGGCTGCCAGAACTGTCGCCAGCAGCCCTGGACCGAGGCCGCCGAGCAGCGCGCTCGCCATTACCGGCAGCATGAACAGCATGAGCATCGGCCGCTCGCCGGCGTGCTCGACGAGTTGCAGGCGCAGCGCCAGCATCGCTACCGTGATGACGACCGCGAAAAAATAGCGCAGCGCGACGGCGCGACGGCCGGGCAGGCTGCTGGCGGTCAAGGTGTCGATCAGCGTCGCGTGGCTGGCCGGGTTGATGGCGGGGACGGCGCGCAGGGCGAGGAGAAAGCCGGCGGCGGAAGCAACGACGAAAAAAATGCCCTTGGCGGTGGAGAGGCCGACGATGGAATCGAGGTCCGATGCTGCAACAAGTAGGCGATCGGAGAGGAGAATCCAGGCCGAAGCCAGCGCGACGTAGGCGACAATTGCCGTGAAAATAAACCGGTCGCGGGCTGTGGCCTTCATCTCGCCTCGCACCAGCGCCGCCCGGGACGGCAGCGACGACAAAGAGCGCCACCGTCCAGCGACGCCAGCGCGTTGAGTCTGCGCCGCGGCGGGTCACGCGTCAAGGAGACAATGCGTTTGCATTTCAAGCGGTTGCGATGCCTTGATCTTTGTCATGCCGACGCACCCTTACCGGCAGCGATGGCATCTCCATGACACAGGCCATTTGCGTCCTGCGGCCAGCGATCGCAAGCTTGCCGCTGCGGCCGTGATGCGCCGGATGAAGCGAGGTTTGTCGATGGTGTACCGCAGCCAAATCAGTATTTTGCTTGGTCTTGTTCTGATGGCGTGCGGCGGCTCCAAGGCCGTGACGCCGCCGGACGATGCCGGGCCAACCGACGTCACGGCGACGCTGACTGTGACGGTTTACACGCCGACGACGCTGGCCAAAGGCGTGAGCCCGGCGGTGGATGACCTCGTCGCGGATCTGCAACACCTTGGCGTGCAGAACGTGGCGCGCGCAAGCCTGCCCGCGCCGGCGTGCGCGGATGGCCACCTGGACCTGCTGGTGCTGGGCGACGGCCAGACCGACCTCGCGGCGCAAGAGCTCGACGTCGCGGAGACGCTTTGCGGCGCGAACGGGCGGCAGGTCACGCTGCGCGGCGGCGGAATTTTCGCAGCGCAGTGGGCCATTTACGCGTGGCTTGAGCACCTCGGCATCCGCTACCTGCACCCGGAGCAGACACTGTACCCGGACGCGCTGGCGCTCGGCGCGCAGGCGTGGAACCTGCGCGACAAGCCGATCTGGCCGGCGCGATCGATCCACGCGCACCGCACGCACCCGATTGACCTGTCGCCGCCGCTGGATGCGACGCAAACCGGGCTGGACATGGCGGGGTACCACCGGCGGTGGGTGGGGTGGAACGTCAAAATGCGCCAGACGGCGGTGGACGGCTGGGACTACGACAAGATCGGCAACTACGCGTTTGACCGAGGGTTTCAGCGCGGCGGCGGGTTTTCGCTGGACGACACGCAGCAGGGTTCGCACCCGCTGATCGACCCGGGCAGCCCGCTGAGCACGAACGACCAGCTGGCGGCGGTGATCGACGCGCAAATGGCGCCGGTGCCGGGACTGCCGAACAACACGACCTTCGGATTTACCTACGGTTCCAATGAGTTTGCCAAGGACGATCCGACCAAGGCGCTGGATGAGATGACGTTCATCACGAACTACATCACGCAAAAATATCCCGGCGTGCAAGTCTCGACAATCAACCACGGCACGCACATGGACCCGGTGCCGCCGTACAACGTCCGCTACTACGACCTGTCGGGGCTGGCGCCGCCGGAGCTGCAAGTTTCCGTACACATGCTGATGTTTTACGACCTGACGCGCAGCGCGTGCGGCGTCTACGGCAACCCGGATTACACGCCGCTGCGCGAATTCATTATGGCGCAGAAGGACAAACGGCGGATTGAATATTACCCGGAGTCGTCGTGGTGGCTGACTTTTGACTTGCCGGTGCCGCTCTATCTGGCGCCGGTGTCGCTGGACGCGCGCGAGGCGGATTTCAAGCTGCTGGCGCCGTTCATCAACAGCGATCCGCTGGCGAAAACCGGGCTGATTTCGCACCACGTTTTCTCCAGTGGCCAGGAATGGGGCTATTGGTTGATCGATTATTGCACTGCGAAAATGACGTGGAATGGCAACCCCAGCGCCGACGCGTGCATCCGCGGCGCGTTTGACCAATTCGTGGGCGGCAACGACGTCGCCGACGTGCTGCAAGCCGTCAACGCGGCGCAGGTTGTGCAGATGCGCGATCCGGAAATCGTGCGTTTCTTGGTCGGCACCGATGATCCCACGGAAACGGCGTACCAGGCGGGCATCGTTTTCCACCCGCTGCCGCCCGCGCTGACGGACGTGCTGGCCTACACCGATGCGCAAGTGACCGATTTGACGACGAACAGTCTGGACAAGCTGGATACCATGGCGACGCAATATGCGGGCTGGGCGGCGCAGATCGACGCGATCGTCGCCAAGCAGGACGCGCAGCACGCGCCGTGGATCCGCGAAGTGCGCGACGGTCTGGCGATGTTCGGGCTGCGGGCGGCGCACGCCTCGGCGGTGTACCGGACGGTGCTGGCGCTGCGGGCGGCGACCAAGAACGGGGACGCGGCGGCGATTCAAGCGGCGGCGGCGGGCGTGGACAAGGCGGCGGCGGTGACCACCCAGGCGCGCGCGGTGGTGACGGCGCGCGAGGCGGACTACCGCTACCCGCCGGCGTTGACGATCGTCGGCGACGAGCCGGGAACGCCTGGCGCCATCGTCAACGAGACGATTTACCCGTACCGCTACCTCTCGCGCGTGCACCGGCTGTTCTACTGGACGCGGCCGGACAAGCAGCTGGCGGGGTTGTTTGGCGCAGGGCTGCCGGTGCTGGACGTGCCGGAGCGAATCCTCATCCTCGGCGAGGCGTTTGCGCCGAAGCTGCTGATTACGGCGACGTCGCTGTCGCTCGACTGGGGCGATGGCAAGGTGGAAACGAGCGTAAATCCACACACCTATGCTGCGGAAGGGTTCTACGACTGGAAACTTTCGGCGCTGCAAAAGACCGGCGCCGTCAACCATGCGGACAAAGCCGCGGTGGTGGAGCGGCGCATCGTGTTCGCCAAGGGCAGCTTGCAGGTCGAGTTGCCCAAGGGTGGCGACATCGTGGCGTCGTTCCTGCCGGGCTTTGTTGTCGGCATTGGCAAGGACGCGGCCGGCGATTGCTTCGCGCTGGGGCGCATCGATGGCAAGGCGCCGCAAACCGCCGAGGGCGGCCTGCAACGCGTGGCGCGGACGGGGATGGTGTACGGCCCGGGCAATTTTGACGTCAACCTCGGCTCGGTCGGCACCATCACCTTGCAGCAAGCCACTGTGACCTACGACGACGGCACTGGCAAGGCTGCGCGGACGCTGACGATTCAGGGCCAGCTGCCGACCGACGCGCTGGTGCAGGCGATTGTCAACGTCGGCGGTTTCGCGCCCGACGGGGCGCGGAGCATGATCGCCATCACGCTCGGCTACACGCCGGAGACGCTGCCGACGCTGCTGGATTTCCGGCTCACAGGCCTCGGGACCGAGGGGTAGCGGCAGGCGCGCGCACCGCGTGCCTCGCGCCGGGCCTCCACGCCAGCCGGCAAAAATGCCTCCCCCACTGCTTGCCCGGTTGCCCGGGCAAACCACCACCCTGGGCACCGGTGGCGCTCTGCGCGCTGCCGGTACCCGCGGCCCCGGAGCGTTGCCGCTCCGTCCGCCCCTCCGTTTGCGGCGGCTAGCGGGTTGCCAGCCGTCGCGGAGCCAGGTTGTGGGTCCGCCGCCCTGCCGCCCGTACGCGCGGTCCAGCTGCGAACGAGGAGCCCAGCTCGCCCCTCAAAACCATGTTCGGAAGTTAGCGGATTCTGCCGCGGTGGTGACGCAAAAAAAATTCGCCGAGCGGCCAGCGGCGTCACAGCCCGGCAAAGACCCGGCACGGAATGCCCAACGCTTCCACCTGCGCGGCGATCCCTCGCGCCACGTCTTGCGGCACCATCGCCAACGCACGATCAATCGGCTTGCGGTCCAGCGTATACAAATCCACGCGCTTGGGCTGAATGTCCCGGATGCGCGCCAGCCACGCCGCCACTTCGGCGTCCGTGGTGTTGTCCACGCGACCGCGCACGAGGATTGTCTGCACGGCCACGCCCGGCAGGCTCGCCGCGGCAGCCGTCAGCGCGTCCAAAGACAGCGCCTCCCACGGCATGTCCAGCTTGGCAAATACCGCCTGCGTTCCGGCGTCCAGCTTCACCGCGACTTCGCTCACGTGGCGCAGCGCTGCGCGCACCTCTGGCCGATGCAGCTCCGTCCCGGCCGTCAGCACCACAAGGCCGCGCCCCGGCAAGTAGCGGTCGCGCAGCCGCGCCAGCGTCGCCAACGCCACGTCCAGTTGCGGATGCAGCGTCGGCTCGCCGTTGCCGGACACCACGAGCGCGTCGATCGCCGGCCGCGCCTCGAGCGCCACGGTCACTTCCCGCTCCAGCGTCGCCACACTGGGAAATTCATGCGCCGCGCTGTGGTGTTTCTCCGCGCCTAGCTGGCAATACGTGCAGCGAAACGTGCAGAATTTGTCGCCCAGCGGCAGCAGGTTGATGCCCAGGGTGACGCCATACCGCCGCGACGGCACTGGCCCGTAGACCGTGTGCGGCGCAAGCTGACTGTGGGCGCTGTGCTGCGGTTCCATGCTCGCCTCCGGACCGGACTCTACTGCCGACCGCCCGGGATCGCCACATAGACGGTGTGGCGGCGGCCGCCTTTGCCCGGGTGATGGACCTGCACGCCAAAATCCAAGGATTGCAGGCGCTTGACAAACGGCGGGTCGAAATCTTCCGCCCACACCGTGAACAGCCCGCCCGGCCGCAGCGCCGCCAGCGTCCGCTGCAGCGCCGCCTTGCCCCAAAACGCGTCATCCGGCCGCTGCGAAGCCTCGTGCGGGCCTTCATACAAGTCCAGCACGATCGCGTCCCATTGCCCACGGCTCTCGCCGATCAGCCGCGCCACGTCGCCGACATGCAGCCGCGCCCGCGGATCGTGCAGCGCGTCGTCGGTGAGCAGCGCCAGCGGCCCTTCGCACCACTGCACCACGCGCGGGTTCAACTCGGCGACCGTCACTTCGGCGTCCGCCGGCAGGGCGTCCAGCGCCGCGCGCAGCGTATAGCCCATGCCAAGGCCGCCGATCAGCACCCGTGGTTTCACCTTTCCATGCAATGGCTTACACGCCAAGTCGGCAACTGCCAGCTCCGACCGGAACGCCGTCGAGCTCATCAACACCCGCCCACCGACGAGGATGAGAAAGTCCTTTGGCCCGCGCTGCCGCAGCTCCAGATCGCCCTCCGGCGTCGGCAACTTATCCAGGATTATCCATGGTTGCGCCATTCACGACCCCCGATCGACACAGCCCACCCGCATAAGAGGGTGGGCCGCTATTATCGCACTCCGCCCGATTTTTCCGCGGCCACCAAAAAAATGTCACACAGGACGCCGTGTCTTGCGGACCAGCAAGCCCGCGCGTCGCCGAATACCTGCAGGCGACCCGCGCGCAGCGCGCACGCGGGCGCGCTAGCCGCGGCGTTCACAGCTGCCACGTCTGGCAGGGTTCACACCACTGATACCAAGCCCGCTTCTTCCCGCTCCACAGCGGCGCCATCGGCTGCTGGCAACTCGGGCAGGTCGCTGGTTGGGGCTGCGGCGGCAACTGCGCCCGGTCGTGCGCGACCGGCCAGGTGTCGCAGCGCTGGCAACGCAGGAAATACTGGCGTTTCTTCTCGCTCCAAATCAGGTGGGCGATCTGCTTGCAACCGTCGCATTTCACAAGCGCCGGCATGGGCGGCCGTCCTGCGGTCGCTTGCTCGTCCTGTTCGCCGCCGCAGCATTGGCACAGCCGCTTGCCGCCGCGTGTCGTCGCCACTGCGCCCGTGCAGAACCGGCAGCGCGTTAGCGCCCGGCCAGCCGCGTCCACGTCCCAGCTCACCCGGCATTGCGGGTCGGCGATCGCGCTGCACAGCACATAGCTGCGGCCTTCCCAGCTCTTGCGCAGCAAATTCGAGCCGCACCGCGGACACACGGCCAGCGCCGCCTCGCCCGCCGCGCGCGCGATCGTCGGCTTGCTGTGGCGAATCCGGTCCACCAGTTCCGTCACGTACTTGCGGATGTCCTCCATGAACGCGTCGCGGCCGGCGTTACCGCGGCGGATCTGCTCCATCGCCGCCTCCCACTGCCCGGTCAGCAGCGGCGACTTCAGCGCGTCCACCTCGATGCTGTCGATGAGCGACACGCCCTTCTCCGTCGGCACCAGGTTCGTCGTCTTGCGTTCCTGCTTGCGCTCGACGTAGCCGCGCTTGATCAGCGTCTCGATGATGTTGGCGCGCGTCGCCGGCGTACCCAGCCCGGAGTCCTTCATCGCGCCGCGCAGGTTCTCGTCGTCCAGTTCGCGGCCGGCGGTCTGCATCGCCGTCAGCAAATCGCCTTCGGTCATCGCCTTGGGCGGCGTCGTCTGGCCCTTGCGCGTCTGCACATCCAGCGTCTGCACCGGCTCGGACTTCTTCAGCCGCGGCAGCTTGCCGCTTTCATCGCCCTCGGCTTTTTGCCGCGACGGCGGCGGATCCACGCGCGACCAGCCCGGCTCTTTCAGCACGTTGCCGTAGCTCTTGAAGGTCTCGCCGTCCTGGCCGCGCGCCTTGCCAACGGTAGTCACGACCTCGGTCTTCGCCTCGACGCGATCGGGGAACCACGCCGCCAGCAGCCGTCGCGCGATCAGGTCGTAGATCTTGCCCTGCTCGTCCGGCAGTGACGGCGGCGGCGCCTTCTCCGTCACGGTGAGGCCGCTGTGATCCTCGACCTCCTTGTCGTCGACGAACCGCTTGCCCAGCAGCGGCGGCTTGCCGTTGCCCATCTGCTCAATTTCACGGACAAATTCGCCGTACTGCGTCCGCCGCAGCGCGTCCAGCCATTGCGGCGCCTTGGCGGCGTCGGCGTGGGTCAGGTGCCGTGAGTTGGTACGCGGGTAGGAAATCAGTTTGGCTTCATAGAGTTGCTGCGCGATCTCCAGCGTGTGCTCCGCCGTCATGCCAAAGCGCTTGTTCGCCTCTTTTTGCAGCGCCGTCAGGTCGTACAGCAGCTCCGGCTTCTTCTTGTCATCGCGCGCGCTGACCGCCGTCACCACGCCGGGCTGGTCTTTCAGCTTGGCGACGAGCGCCAGCGCCTCGGCTTCGCGGTCCAGCCGGTCGTCATCGCGCGTGCCCGCCTTGCCGCCGTCCAGCACGACTGGAACCTTTCGAAACCACGTGCCTTTGTAGGTCTGGCGCGGGCCGTCGCCGTCCGCCTCCGGCTGAAATTGCGCCTGCACAGTCCAAAAGTCCTTGGGCACAAAGTGGTTGCGGTCCTTCTCACGCGCCACGAGGATCGCGAGCGTCGGCGTCTGGACCCGGCCGACGCTGTAAACGCCCTCGCCGCCACGACTTTTGGCGACCAGCGTCTGCGCCCGCGTGCAGTTCAGGCCGACGAGCCAGTCCGCCTCCTGGCGGCAGCGCGCAGCGTCGGTCAGGCCGCGGTAGGCCTCGTCGGGCTTCATTTTGGCCCACGCGTCGCGGATCGCGTCGTCGGTCAGGCTCGAGGTCCACAGCCGCTTGACCGGCTTGTCGCAGCCCGCCAGCGCGAACGCGAGGTGAAAGATGAGCTGCCCTTCGCGCCCGGCGTCGGTCGCGTTCACGACGTCCTTGAGCTCCGGGTGCTGCAACAGCTCCCGCACCGCGTGCCATTGGTCCAGCGTGCCCGGCGATGGCTCGTACTTGAACGCCGCCGGCAGCAGCGGCAGCGACGCCATGGTCCAGCGCTTCAACGCCGGGTCGTACGCCTCCGGGTCGACGGCTTGGACAAGGTGCCCGACGCACCACGTCACAACGAGCGGCTCGCCGCTCTTGGCATCGCGGCCGTGGATGGCGTGCCGTCCCGAGCCGGTAATGCCCAACGCCGCGGCAATCGCGCGGCCCATGCTGGGTTTTTCCGAGAGGATGAGGCGCACGGCGAATGGTCCAGGGCCCACGGGCCGGGCCGGGAGCGTAGGACGCGTCAACCGCCCGCGCAAGGCGACGTGGCGAAAAAGCCACGGTAGCAAATGGCGGAAAATACATCGTGCTTGACGCCCCGAAAACCCCGCGGCAGACTGAAAATCGTGGGCAGCATTCGCGTGGGGCGAATGCGCAAATCGCGATGCCAAAGTGCATTGGCTGGCACGCCGGGGGGGGGGGCCGGCGACGCGTCTTCGTCCAAGAATTGGCGTCTTTTTTGTGCAGAATCCGCAGCGCCTTGATTGGCATCCGACCGTGCGTGCGGCCGGCGTGCCGCGCTGGGTGTCGCGGTCGGAATCGCGAGGGGGCCGGATGGCGCGCGTGCTGGTGGTCGATGACGAAGATGGGCTGCGCCAGACGATGGCGCTGTTCCTGCGCCGCGCGGGCCACGTGTGCCGCACTGCCGGCGACGTCGCCCACGCGCTCGCCGATTTGGCGTTGGAGCCGGCGGACGTCATCATCTCGGACATCGTCATGCCCGGCGGCGGCGGCATCGCGTTGCTGGAGGCGGTGCGGGACCGCGGGTATCGCTCGGAAGTCATCATGGTCACAGGAGAACCGACGGTTGAGACGGCGGTGCAGGCCATCCGCAGCGGCGCGTTTGATTACGTCGCCAAGCCGCTCAACAGCGTGCGGCTGTGCGAGGCGGTGGCCAGCGCGGCGCGGCTGCGGCAGATCGAGGACGAGGACGCGCAGTACCGTCAGGACCTCGAGCGGCTTGTGGAGGCGCGGACGACGAGCCTGCACGAGAGCCTCGAACGGCTGCGGCGGACGATGGAGAACACGACGCAGGCGCTTTCACGGGCGCTGGAGATCCGCGATCCGTACACGGCGGGGCACCAGCGGCGGGTGACGCACCTTTCTTGCGCGATCCACGACCGGCTGCCGGCGGAGCTGCGGCTGACGGCGGCTGGGCGCGACGGCTTGCGCATCGCCGGGCTGCTGCACGATTTGGGTAAGCTCGCGATTCCAGCGGAGATTCTCGCCAAGCCGGCGCGGTTGTCGAGCCTGGAAATCAACCTGATCCGCGCGCATCCGGTCATCGGCTGGGAGATCCTCAACGGCCTCGATTTTGGCTGGCCGGTCGCGGACATCGTGCGGCAGCACCACGAGCGCGTGGATGGCACCGGCTATCCCGATGGCCTGAAAGGCGAGGAAATTCGCTTGGAATCCCGCATCCTGGGCGTGGCCGACGTGCTGGAAGCGATGGCCTCACACCGCCCGTACCGGCCGGCGCTGGGGATTGAGACGGCGCTGGCGGAGATCCGCCGCGGCAGCGGGACGGCGTTCGACGGCACGATTGTCGAGGCGTGCGTCGGGCTGTTCCTGGAAGACGGCTACGTGCTCGACAGCGGCGCGCCGACCGACTGATCCAGCGCCGGCAAGCTAGGCGTCCAGGCTCACGCAGGCGTCCACCGGGCAGACTTCAGCGCACTGCGGCTTGGGGTTAAAACCCACGCATTCCGTGCACTTGACCGGGTCGATGACGAAAAAGTCGCTGCCCTCGCTGATCGCGTGGTTCGGGCACTCGGGCTCGCAGGCGCCACAGCTGTTGCAGTCGTCGGTAATCTTGAAAGCCATCACATCCTCCGAAAGAAATCAAAATGCCCTGGCGCTCACTGCCCCAGGGTCTGCAGCCATACGACGGCGCTGGCACGCACCGCTTCGTAGACCGTTGGCACGACGCCGAGCAGCATGGACGCCGCCGTCGTCACCAACAGCGTGCCGCTGAGCAGCGCGCCGGGCTTGAGCGGCACGGCGCCGTCCGCCGGCGCTTCGATGTACATCTGGCGGACGATCCGCAGGTAGTAGTACAGCGAAATGGTTGAATTCACTGCGGCAACGCCGACGAGCCAGTGGTAGCCAGCCTGCGCCGTCACCGAAAACAGCAGGAATTTGCCGACAAAGCCCGACAGCGGCGGGATGCCGGCGAGGCCGAAGAGACCGAGCATCATCGCCAGCGCCAAGAGCGGATTGAGCTGCGAAAGCCCACGATAATCGGTGATTTGCGTGCTGCCGGTCTGTTGGTTGTGCAAGATAATCACAGCGAAAACCGAGAGGTTGGTCACGGCGTAGACAAGCAGGTAAAACACCATCGCCGCCGCGCCGACGCTGCCGGCCCCGAGAAAGCCGAGCAGCAGGTAGCCGGCTTGCGAAATCGCTGAAAACGCCATGAACCGCAGGATGTTGCGCTGGACGATGGCGACCAGGTTGCCCAGCGTCATTGTCGCCGTGGCCAGCAGCGCGATGGCGAAGCTGGCGTCGTGCAGGAACGGCCGGAACACGTGGAACGCCACGAGCAGCAGCACCGCCAGGCCCGCGGCCTTGGACGCCACCGACAGCCACGCCGTCACCGGCGGCGGCGCGCCCTGGTAGACCTCCGGCGCCCACATGTGGAACGGCACGAGCGTCAGCTTGAAGCCCACGCCGGCGACGACGAGCGCCGCGGCAAACAGCGTCGTGCGGTCGGCGTGCAGCAGCGCCGGCATGGCGTCCAGGCGCATGGTGCCGGTCAAGCCGTACAGCAGGCCGAAACCGTAGAGCAGCAGCGCCGACGCCAGCGCGCCGATGACCATGTACTTCAGCCCCGCCTCGCCGCCCAGCGCGTCGCGCCGCCACGCCGCCAGCAGGAACAGCGGGATGGTCGCCAGCTCCAGCGCCACGTACAGCGTGATGAGATCGCGGGTCGACGCCAGCAGCAGCATGCCGGACAGGTTGAACAGCAGGATCGTCAGGAATTCCCCAGGGCTATGCAGCTTGCGCAGCTCCGGCGCGGCGCTCGCCAGCACGCCCGACGTCAGCGCGACGGTCAGCAACGCCGCGACGAGGAACGTCAGCTTGAACCACCACGCAAGGCCGTCCATCGCGAAGCGACCGCCCAGCAGCACGCCGTGGTCGGGCGTCCCCAGCAGCGCCAGCCCCGCGCCGGCGATGCCGGCCATGGCCAGCGGCACCAGCAGGTCGCGCTGCTTGTCGGTCAGGAACAGGTCGAGCACGAGCAGCAGGAAGCCCGTGGCGACGACGATGAGTTCTGGCAGCATCAGCATGGCGCGCGGTCCTTACACGTGCCCCGCGACCGCAAGTCCGGTCGCGTGCAGGCGGTTCACAAACGGCAGGAGCGCGCTCTCGATCAAGTCGATGAGCAAGCCCGGCACCAGGCCAACGACGGCGAGCGTCACCACGAGGATGCCGGTCGACAGCTTCTCGGTGAGCGTGGCGTCAGTGAGCTGGTCAAAATGGTGGTCGGTAATCGGCCCCTGGAAGACCTTGGCGAGGCCGCGCAGCACATAGACGGCGGTCACGACGATCGACAGCGTGGCGATGACGGTCAGCGCGCGGGTGGCGAGCGGGTCCGACCAGGCGTTGCCGAAGAAGCCGCCCATGAAGACGTGCGACTCAGCGACGAAGCCGGCGAAGCCGGGCAAGCCGAGCGATGCCATGCCGGCGATGTAAAAGCAGACCGCGAGCCACGGCATCACTTTGGCCAAGCCGCCCATGTCCGGGATGATGCGCGTGTGCGTGCGGCCGTAGACCATGCCGATGAGCGCGAAGAACAGGCCGGTCATGACGCCGTGGCTGAACATCTGCAGGACGGCGCCCTTGAAGCCCATCAAGTTCAAGCTGGCGACGCCGAAGAGCACGAAGCCACAGTGGCTGACCGAGGAATACGCCGTGAAGAACTTGAGGTCGGTCTGCTTGATGGCGCCGAACGCGCCGTAGAGGATGTTGATTGTCGTCAGCGCCATGAAGAAGAGGCCCCAATACTGGGCGCCTTCAGGCAGCAGGTACACGCCGATGCGCAGCGCGCCGTAGCCGCCGAGCTTCATCAGCACACCGGCGTGCAGCATGGACACCGCCGTCGGCGCGGACGCATGGCCATCGGGCGACCAGGTGTGAAACGGGTACAGCGCGCCAAGCACGCCGAAACCGATGAAAATCAGCGGGAAAACCCAGCGCTGCATCTCGACCGGATAGTGGTGCTGGGCGAGCTGCGTCAAATCGAACGTCGTGCCGCCGGCGTAGTGGTACAGCGCCAGCATGCCGACAAGGATGAACGCCGAGCCGACCATGAGCATCAGCGTCAGCTTCATCGCCGAGTATTCCTTGGGACCGGTGCCCCAGACGCCGATGAGCAGGTACATCGGCAACACCGCGACTTCATAGAACATGAAGAACAGGAACAGGTCGAAGCTGAGGAACACGCCGAACACGCCGGTGACGAGCACGAGCAGCAGCGCGAAGAATTCCTTGGTGCGCACCACGACGTTCCAGCTTGCCAGGACGCCGGTGAAGATGATGATCGACGTCAGGATGACCATCGCCATTGTCACGCCGTCGATGCCGACGAGGTAGTCGACGCCGAGCGACTTGAACCACGGGATGCGCTCGACGAGGTACAGCTTGGTCAGCGTCGCCGTCTTGGCCAACGCGATGTCCGGCGACGCAAGCTGCCAGAACTGCACTGTCGTCACCGCCGTCAGCACCAGGTGCGCGCCCGTGCCGAGCAGCGACACCCAGCGGATCAGCTCCGGACGGCGCGCCGGCGCCGCGAGCACGGCCAGCGCGGTCAGAAACGGCAACAAAATGAGCCAACTTGCCAGACCCATGAGCTAATTGCCTCCCGACTTCAGCACGCCCCAGAGCACCACGACCGCGGCGATCGCCCCGGAAACCAGCCACGAGCCGTAGGTCTGCACCTGGCCGGTCTGCAGCTTGCCGAGCAGCAGGCCCGCGGTGCGCGTGAACCAGCCGCTCAAGTTGACGGCGCCGTCGACGATGTGGCGGTCAAACCAGGCGATCGGCGCGGCGACGAAGCGGAAGATGAGGCTGTGGGTGACGTAGAGGTAGAGTTCGTCGAAGTAGAATTTGGCCTTGATTGTCGTGTAGATGCGGCCGAGCTTGGCGACAAGGGCGTTGGCGCGGTCGGGGGCGCCGCCGTACAGCAGCCAGGCGAGGCCGATGCCGGCGAGCGCGAGGACGGTGGACGGGATCGCGACGGCGAGGTCGATGCCCTCGTGCTCCGCCGGGCTGCCGGGCAGCTGGACCCACTCGGGGATCGGGATGAAGCCGGCGCCGATGCTCAGCACGCCAAGGAACGCCATCGGCCCGAGCATGATCCACGGCGACTCGTGCGCGTGGTGCGCGTGCTCGCTGCGGGCGTCGCCCCAGAAGGTCACGAAATAAATGCGGAACATGTAGAACGCCGTCATGCCGGCGACCAGCAGCCCGACGCCGAAGACGACGGTGTGGCCCGAGTGCAACGCCGCGGCGAGGATCTCGTCCTTGGAGAAAAAGCCCGCGAGCGGGTAGATGCCGGCGATGGCCAGCGTGGCGATGAGAAACAGCGCGTGCGTCACCGGCATGTGCTTGCGCAGGCCGCCCATGTGCCAGATATCATTGGAATGTACAGCGTGGATGACCGAGCCGGCGCCGAGGAACAGCAGCGCCTTGAAGAACGCGTGGGTGAACAGGTGGAACATCGCCGCGGAGTAGCCCAGCGGATGGGCGAACGAGGCGACGCCGAGCGCGAACATCATGTAGCCCAGCTGCGACAGCGTGGAGAACGCGAGCACGCGTTTGATGTCGTCCTGCGTGCAGCCGATGACAGCGGCGAAAAGGCTTGTGAAGGCGCCGATGCACATGACGACGGTCAGCGCCTCGCCCGAGGTGGCGAAGATCGGGAAGCAGCGCGCGACCAAGTAGACGCCGGCGACGACCATCGTGGCGGCGTGGATGAGCGCGGAGACCGGCGTCGGCCCTTCCATCGCGTCCGGCAGCCAGATATGCAGCGGAAACATGGCGCTTTTGCCGGCGCCGCCGGTGTAGATGAGCACCGCCGCCAGCGTCAGCACGCCGACGCCGAGGAAGTGCACGTTCAGCCCGGACAGCTGCGCGAGCACGTCCGGGCGCGTGAGGAAGGCGAAATCGAGCGGCTGCTGACCGGCGACGCTGACAGCGGGCAGCGCGGCGAAGATCTGGCTGGCGTAGAACCCGAGCACGAGGATGCCGAGGAAGAAGCCGAGGTCGGCGAAGCGCGTGACGATAAAGGCTTTCTTGGAGGCGGAGACCGCCGACGGCTTCTCGAAGTAAAAGCCGATGAGGAAGAACGAGCTGGCGCCGACCAGCTCCCAGCACACGTACATCTGCACGAGGTTGGGCGCCAGCACCAGGCCCAACATGCTGAACGTAAACAGGTTCAGGAACGCGAAGTAGCGGGCGTAACCCGGTTCGCCGTGCATGTAGCCGGTCGAATAGAGGTGCACGAGCGTCGAGACCGTCGTCACAACCACCAGCAGCATCACGGAAATCGGGTCCAGCAGCGTGCCGATCGCGATGCCGAAGCCATCCTGGAAGTGCAGCCACATCGCCGACCACGGAACCAGCGACGGCAGCGGCTGGCCGTGCGGCACCAGGTGCAGGAAATCCCACGCCAGCAGCCAGGACAGCCCGGCGGACGTCGCCACCGCCAGCGTCGCCACCGCGCCCGCGAGGCGCTCCGAGACCGGCCGCAGCACCAAGCCAACCAGCAGGAATGACAGCAGCGGAATGGCCGGAATCAGCCAGGCGTGGGTCAGGATGAAGGAGAGCGGCTGCATGGTTCAGTCCTTCAGGGCGTCCAGGCGGGTGACGTCGACGGTGCGACGCTCGGCGTACATCGCCACGAAGATTGCCATGCCGACGACGACTTCCGCCGCGGCGACCGCGATGACGAAGATGGTCATGACCGCGCCGTCGAGGCGCTCAGCGCCGCCGAGGTTCGTTGGCGCAAGATAGCGATTGAACAGGACAAAATTGACGGCCGCGGCGTTCAGGCACAGCTCCAGGGACATCAGCACGCCGACGGCGTTGCGCCGCGTCAACATGCCGTAGATGCCAATGGAAAACAGCGCGGACGTCAGCACGAGCCAGTGCGTGAGCGTGGGCGCGTGGTTGGCGAGGAAATCACCCATGGTGCACCTCCGACTTGACGAGCGCCGCCGGCTTGCGGGCGATGACGATGCCGCCAATCATCGCCGCCAACAGCAGCAGCGAGACGACTTCAAACGGCAGCGCGTAGCCGTTTTCACCGGTATCCAGCAGCGCGCGGCCAATCGCCGCGACGTCATTCTTGGGCAGCGCCGTCAGCGCGCGGTTGGCAAAAACCGGCGCGGTCATCATGCAGTACGAGAGGCCAAAGAACGTCAGCGCCACCGCGCCGCCCAGCAGCTGCCGCCCGCGCGTCGGGTGGTCCTCCAGCAGCTCGGTCGTGCGCGTCAGCATCACCGCGAACACAAGCAGCACGACGATGCCGCCGACGTACACGAGCACCTGCACGCCCGCGAGGAACGGCGAATCCAGCAGCAGGTACAGCCCGGCGCTCGCCGCCAGCACACCCATCAGCGACACCGCCGCGCGCAGGATGCGCCGGCCAGTCACGACCGACCACGCCAGCGTCAGCGAGATCGCCGCCAGCAGGTAAAAGATCAGCGTCGGCAGGGCGTTAGCCAGCATCTTCAGCCTCCCCAGCCGGCGCCGCCGCGGCCGCGGCTTTCTTGGCCAAGCGCGCCACCCGCGCCGCCTCACGCGCGGCTTTCTCCGCGATCTTCTTGGCCTTTTGCTTTTCGATCAGCGCCTCGATCACCGCGTGGCCGCCGTACGGGTCGCGCGGATCCATCGCCGCCTTGCGGGCGTCCGGGTCCTCGATCTTTTCCAGCACTGACGCCACCGGACCGGCGTACTGGTTCAGCGTGTACGACAGCAGGCGGCGATCGTAGACCGACGACTCGAACGTGCCGTCAAAGCGCAGCACACCGAACGGGCAGACCATCACGCAGGTGTTGCAGAACGTGCAGCTGTCCAGGCGCCAGACGAACGAATCGAGCTCTTTTTTGCTCACCGCCGGCTTCTCGCGGCCGGTGATGATGATGCTGACGTTCGGGCAGGCTTCCTCGCAAATGCGGCACATCGTGCACTTGTGGTAGCCGTTGGCGTCGTGGTTGAACGCGAGCTGGGCGCGGAAGCGGTCGGGCAGCTTCAGCGTCTCGCGGTTCTCCGGGTATTCCTGCGTCACCACGGTCGACGGGCGCATCAGGTAGCCGACGGTGACCTTCATGCCGCTGAACAGCGAGCGGATGCCCTTGAAAACGCCGCCGATGGCGCCGGACGTGTCGATCCATGGCACCGGACCGGCGACGGCGCCGCCCGTGCCGACGTGCTTTTCCGGCGGTGGCAAGACTTCAGGGACTGCGATCGACTCGTCGGACATGACCAACCTACCGCGCGAAAAAGTAGAAGCCCGTCACGACGCACGCCGCCGAGACGAAGAGGTTCACGAAGCCAATCGGCAGCAGGATCTTCCACTCCAGCCGCATCAGCTGGTCGACACGCAAGCGCGGGAAAGTCCAGCGGAACCACATGAGCAAGAAGATGATGGCCGTGGTCTTGAGCGTGAACCACAGCCCGGGCGGCAGCAGGTCCATGACGCCGTTGAACGCCGCGAAGTGGCCCCCAACTCCGCTTGGGCCAACGTGCAAGGGCATCCAGCCGCCGAAGAACAGCGTTGACGCCATGGCGGCGAGCACGAACATGTTGAGGAATTCCGAGAGGAAAAAGAACGAGAAGCGCAACCCCGAGTATTCCGTGTGGAAACCGGCGGTCAGCTCGCTCTCGCCTTCGGCCAGGTCAAACGGCGTGCGGTTGATTTCGGCGGTGCCGGCGATCATGAAGATGGCGAAGGCGACAAGGCCGCAGCCGTGCGCCCGCCAGATCCACCAGCCGGTGTCCTGCGACTGGATGATGCCCGAGAGCTGCAGCGTGCCGGCGAAGACGACGACAACGAGCAGCGCCAAAGTCGCTGAAACTTCGTAGGAAATAATCTGCGCACCGGCGCGCATGGCGCCCAGCAGCGACCACTTGTTGTTGGAACTCCAGCCGCCCAGCAGGATGCCCAGCACGCCCAGGCCGCTGACGGCGGTCACGTAGAGCACGCCGATGTTCATGTCCGCGACTTGCAGCGACGGGCTCATCGGCAGCGCGATCATCACCAGCAGCATGCCGGCAAAGCTGAGCACCGGCGCGAGGATATGCAGCAGCGCGTCGGCGTCGCGCGGCACCACGTCCTCTTTCATCAGCAGCTTGATGGCGTCGGCGATGGACTGCAGCACGCCGTGCCAGCCCACGCGCATGGGACCGACGCGGCACTGGAAGTGCGCGGCGATCTTGCGCTCGGCGTAGATCAGCACCAAGCCGGCGACCGTCACGAACGCGGTCACCGCGAGGATGGTCAGCAGCACGTACAGCGCCGCGGTCCACGGACTGCCCGGCAGCAGTTCACCGGTGCGCTGGGCGATGGTTTTGACTTGCCAGGCCATCGGAATTCCTCAGCGGTCGATGTCGGGGACGACGATGTCGATCGACGACAGCATGGCCACCAGGTCGCCGATGCGCCCGCCGGTCGCCATCTCGCCGATGCACCACAAGTTGTTGAAATTTGGCGTGCGGCAGTGGATGCGGTACGGCGCTTCCTTGCCGTCGGACACCAGCAGCACGCCGAGGATGCCGCGCGCGGTCTCCAGGTGGCTGTAGTGGATGCCCGCGGGCACCTTGATCTTCGCCGCCGGCTTGACCATAAAGGTCTTGCCTTCCGGGATGTTGTCGATCAGCTGCTCGATAATGCGGATCGACTGGCGGATCTCTTCCATCCGCACCCAGTACCGGTCCCAGCAGTCGCCGTCGGTGCCGACCGGCACGTCAAAGTCCACCTGGCTGTACAGGCCATACGGCTCGGACTTGCGCAGGTCGTGCGCCACGCCGCTCGCGCGCAGCACCGGACCGGTCGCGCCGAGCGCAATCGCCCGCGCCGCGCTCAGCTTGCCGATGCCGCGCAGGCGTTCCTGGATGATGACGTTGCCGGTCAGCAGCGCGTCGTACTCGACAAGCTTGGGCTTCAGGTAATTCAGGAACGCTTTGACATCCTTGACGAACTCCGGGTGGATATCGAACATCACGCCGCCGGGCTGGATGTAGTTCATCGTCAGCCGCGCGCCGATCGTCTTCTCGAAGATGTCGCAGATCTGCTCCCGGTCGCGCAGGCCGTAGAAAAACGGCGTAAATCCGCCGAGATCCATGCCAAACACGCCCCACCACAGCAAGTGGCTCTGGATGCGCTGCAGCTCGCAGACAAGCGTGCGGATCGCCTGGATCCGCTCGGTGGTCTCCATTTTGGCGGCTTTTTCAACCACCATCGTCACGGCCCAGTTGTTGGCCAGCGCCGACAAATAGTCCATGCGATCAACCAGATGCACGAACTGGCGGTAGTTGCCATGTTCGCCCATCTTCTCAATGCCGCGGTGGATGTAGCCCAGCACCGGCACGACTTCGCGCACCGTCTCGCCGTCCAGCCGCAGCACGAGGCGCAGCACGCCGTGCGTCGACGGGTGCTGCGGGCCCATGTTGACGAAATATTCTTCCGTCGACAGCGGGCTGCCGGCGGTGCTCTCGCCGGAAATGCGCGCCTGGAGGGTGGAAACGGTGACGCTCATTCGGGCCGCTCCAGCATGAAATCGTCCTCGTAGTCCTTGCGCAGCGGAAAGCCGACCCAGTCGTCTTCCAGAAACAGCCGCCGCAAGTCCGGGTGACCGTCGTACAAAATACCAAACATGTCGTAGGCTTCGCGCTCAAGCCACTCAGCGATCGGCCAGACCTGGCTGACCGTCGGCACCACCGGCGCGTCGCGGTCGATGTTCACCGCCAGCAGCAGCCGGTGGCCGTGCGGCACCGACGTCAGCAGGTACAGCAGCTCAAACCGGTCCTCTTCCAGCCAATCGACAGCGGTGTGCGTCTCCAGCAGGTCGAACCGCAGGTCCGGGTCGTCGCGCAACTGCGTCGCCAACGCCACGAGCGCGTCGGCAGCGACGGTCAGCGTCGGCTGGTCGCTCTGCGCGCGCGCCTGCGCGGCCGGGTGCAGCGCCTGGACGGCGGCGATGAGGTTCAGCGCGTCCATCTCAAAAATCCTTCAGGTCAGCGGCATAGTGCGCGCCGGCGGCCACCGCATCGGTCATCGTCACGTTGGCATCGTGCGACAGCAAGTCCTGCATTTCCTTGCGGATATCGTCCAGCGTCATGCCTTCCGGCAGCGCCGCCAGCACCGGCCGCCGCCGCTCGCCCGGGTGACGAATGCTCTCGCCTTCCTTGATCATTTTTTGCAGCGTCAGCAGGCCGTAGAAGAACGCCTCCGGTCGCGGCGGACAGCCGGGCACGTAGACGTCGACCGGGATGATCTCGTCCGCGCCGCGCACCGTCGTGTAGCTGTGGTACATGAACGGCCCGCCGCAGATGGCGCAGGAGCCGGTGGCCATGACGTAGCGCGGCTCGGCCATCTGCTCGTACAGCGTGCGCAGCCGCGGCGCCATGCGCTTGACGATGGTGCCGGCGATGACGAGCAGGTCCGCCTGCCGCGGCGAGGGCCGCGCGACTTCAGCGCCGAAGCGCGCGAGGTCATGCCGCGCCGCGCCGGTGGCCATCATCACTTCGATGGCGCAGCAGCTTGTGCCAAACGTCAACGGCCACAGGCTGTTGGCGCGGCTCCAGTTGATCAGCTGGTCAACGGCGGTCACGAGCACGGAGCCGCCAGGCAGCGGTTCGAGCACGCCGGGCAAATTGTCGGTGATCACACCCATTCGAGCGCTCCTTTGCGCCACGCGTACAACAGGCCGACCATCAACATGGCGCCGAACACGCCCGCCTCGATGAGCCCCGTCGTTCCAAACTCGCGCAGCACTACCGCCCACGGGTACAGGAACGCGGCCTCGACGTCAAACACCAAAAACATCAAACCGAACAGGTAGAAGCCGACGTTGAACTGGATCCACGACGTGCCGATGGTCTTCTCGCCGCATTCGTAGGCGTCATTCTTGGCGCCGCCGGGATGATGCGGCGCGACGAGCCGGGACAGCCCGAGCCCACCTAGCACCATCACGGCTGAAAAGCCGAGAAAAATCAGGACATAGAAGAAATCCATCGGATCCTCACGCTGCCGAGGCTGCCGCTACCTGCGCGCCCAGCAAGCTGATATGGCCCTGCGCGTCTTCCATCCACGCTTCCGACCCGCGGAACACGCGCATGAGGTCGCCGCCCTTGGGCGCGTAGTGGTCATCGTACGCTGTCTGCTGCACTTTGCGGAACACGCCGACCGGCACCGGCAGGTCCGGATGTTCCATGTTTGACAGCAGAAAAGCCAGCGACGAGTCTTCGACCGCGACGTCGTGCACGAGCGCGTTGTCCGGCAGCGGGCTGCCCGGCACGTACGCCTCGACCTGCGGCCGGAAGCCGTCGATTGTCACGATGCGGTCCTTGCCGTTGCCGAAAATCAGCGGCTCCTTGTCCTTGAGCGTCACCGTCGTGTCCGCCTTGACGGCTTTCTCGGTCAGGTGGCTGAAGGTGCCGTCGTTGAAGATCACGCAGTTCAGCAGCACTTCCACAAACGCCGCGCCTTTGTGGTCCGCCGCCTGCTGCAAGATGTCCGCCATCAGCTGGCCGTCGGTATCGGCAACGCGCGCGGCAAAAGTCGCGCCGGCAGCGATCGCCATGGACAGCGGGCGAATCGGCGGGTCGATCGAGCCGTACGGCGTCGACTTGGTCTTTTTGCCCTTGCTCGTCGTCGGCGACGCCTGGCCTTTGGTCAGGCCGTAGATCTGGTTGTTGAACAGAATCACCTTGATGTTGGGATTGCGGCGGATCATGTGGATGAAGTGGTTGCCGCCGATCGACAGCGCGTCGCCGTCACCGGTCATGACCCACACGCTCAGGTCGGGGCGCGAGAGCTTCAAGCCGGTGGCGACCGTCATGGCGCGGCCGTGGACGGTGTGAAAGCCGTACGTGCCGACGTAGTACGGCGTGCGCGACGAGCAGCCGATGCCGGAGATGACGGCGAATTTCTCGCGCGGCAGGTTCATGGTCGGGAACGTGCCGGTCAGCCAGCGCAGGACGCTGTAGCAGCCGCAGCCGGCGCACCACTTCGGGTCGATGGAACTGAGGAAATCCTGGCGCTTGAGGCCGAGGTTGGCGGTAGGGACGATGGTCATGACGACGCTCCGTAGGTTCCAGGCAAAAGGCAGGGTTCAGCTGGGCTAGACCAGCGACTCAATCTTGGCTTCGATGTCGTCGGCGCGGAACGGCTGGCCTTCGACCTTGTTGAACTGCACGACATCCACGAGGTATTTGCCGCGCAGGTGGTACGCGAGCTGCCCGGAATTGATCTCCGGCAACAGCACGCGCTTGTACTTCTGCATGAGCGCCTTCAAGTCCGGCGGCAGCGGGTTCATGTGCCGCAGGTGCGCGCCGGCGACCTTGTGACCGCGCTTGCGCACGTGGCCAATCGCCTGCTCGATGACGCCGCGGGTCGAGCCCCAGCCGAGCACCAGCAGGTCGGCATCGGCGTCGCCGTAAACTTCCGTCGGCGCGATGTCCTGGGCGATCTTCTCGATTTTCGCCGCGCGCAGATCGGTCATCCGCTGGTGATTCGCGGGGTTATGGCTGATGTTGCCCGAGCCATCCTCTTTCTCGAGGCCGCCGATGCGGTGCTCCAGCCCCGGCGTGCCGACCGCCGCCCAAGGCCGCGCCAGCGTCTCCGGGTCGCGCGAGTACGGCTTGAAGCCCTCGGGATTCGTAACCAAATGCGTCTTCAGCACCGGCAGCTCGTCCAGCTCCGGCACGCGCCAGACTTCCGAACCGTTGCCGAGATAGCCGTCGGTCAGCAGCACCACCGGCGTCATGTACTTGAGCGCGATGCGCGCCGCCTCAATCGTCGCGTCAAAGCAATCGCGCGGCGAGGACGCCGCCACAACCGCCAGCGGCGACTCACCGTGCCGGCCAAACAGCGCCTGCAGCAGATCGGACTGCTCGGTCTTGGTCGGCAAACCGGTCGACGGACCGGCGCGCTGCACGTCGACGATGACAAGCGGCAGCTCCGTCATCACCGCGAGGTTGATGAACTCCGCCTTGAGCGAAAAGCCCGGTCCCGAGGTCGACGTCGCCGCCAGCGCGCCGCCAAACGCCGCGCCAATCGCCGAGCCGATGCCGGCAATCTCGTCCTCAGCCTGCAGCACGTTGCAGAATTCCTTATTCTGCTGGAGCACTTGCATGATGTCCGTCGCCGGCGTGATTGGGTAGCTGCCCAAGAAAAGCGGCAGGTTCGCGCGCTTCGCCGCCGCCAGCAGGCCATACGCTGTCGCCGTGTTGCCCGACACTTGGCGGTACACGCCGGCGCCGCGCGGCGTCGCCTTGGCGCGCGTTGCGTACGTGTGGTTCTGCAGCTTGCCGTCCTTGCCGTACTGCAAGCCCGCCTCGAACGCCCGCTGGTTGGCCTCCAGCACGTCCGGCTTGTTGCTGAATTTCTTGATGATCCAGCGCTGCGTCTGCTTGATGTCGCGGTTGAACAGCCAGTAGCTCAAGCCCAGCGCGAAGAAGTTCTTGCAGCGGTCAACCTGCTTGGCGGAAAGGCCGCCGGCGCCGAGCGCTTCCTGCGTCGCCTTGACCATCGGCACACGCAAAAGCTTGAACGTGTTCAGTTCCCCGGTCTCGAGCGGGTCCGCAGCGTAGCCGGCTTTCTCGATGTTGCGGGCGATGAACGCGTCCTCGTTGACGATGACGGTCGAACCGGACTTGAGAAACGGCATGTTGGCGCGCAACGCCGCCGGGTTCATGGCGACCAAGAAGTCGAGGCTGTCGCCCGGCGTGAACACGTCGCTGGTGCCAAAGCACACCTGGAAGCCCGAGACGCCGCCGATGGTGCCGGCGGGCGCGCGAATCTCCGCGGGATAGTCCGGCAAAGTCGCGACGTCGTCGCCCATCAGCGCGGAAGTACTGGTAAACTGGTCGCCGACCAACTGCATGCCGTCGCCCGAGTCACCCGCAAAGCGGATCACCACGGTATCGACTTCTTCTACAGTACGCGCGAGCTGATGCGATGTCATAGGTGTTCCTCCGTCCTGGCCAACCGCCTTTCCGGGGCGGTCATTCACACGCCGAATGAGGCGCCCGATCGCGTCCAAGGTCAATGCCGTCTGTCACAGACGTGTCTAGCAAAGGCCGCCTATTGTCATGGGTTTGTCAGGCGAGAGGGGCGTCCGTTGGTGACGCCGCAACCGCCCCGGCAGCGGCTGCCGTGGAGGGGCGCAAAATAGTGGCACAATTCGGTCCGGATTGGCGGCGGTCCCGCGCCGGCGTTGGCGACGCGGCCGCTTGCGCAGCGCGCGGGGGCGCTACAGCTTGGGCGTGTCGATCTCGTCCCACGCGCGATCCGGCTCATCGTCGCCCGGAACGCGCGCCAGCAATTCGGCAACCAGGCGCTGGTGCTCCAGTTCCTCGGTCCGCAGCTCTACGAACAGCAGGCGGACGTCCTTGTCCTTGACGTGAATCAAGGCTTCATCAAAAAAATCATAGGCTTTGCGCTCCGCTGCCAGCGCGATTTCCAGCGCCTGGCGCGTGCTCATGAAGTTGCGCGGCTGGCTCGTCTCCGGCGCCTCGATGTCGATCACCGCGTCCGGATTCACCCGCGACGGCGCGTCGGCGTACAGCGCACGGCGGCGGGTCTGCAGCACTTCGCGGTGCTTTTGCTCGTTGACGACCATCGCGTCGAAGAACGTCGCGGCGTCGCCCTCATACCGCTTGCCCACGAGCTCGGAGAAATCGGCGTAGCGCTGCCGCGCCTCTTCCTCAATCAAAATGGCATAATCCAGCGCGTCTTGCAGGGTCAGGTGGGCAAAATCGATGGTCTGAAAGGACATGACGAACTCCTGGTGGTGCAGCGGCACGGCAGGCCCGGGCAGCGCGGTCGCGAGCGTAACAGACCGCAGCGTTCTGAATCCACGCGCCAGACGCCGCAATTGTCACGGCCTTGTCGTGGCCGCTGGTGGCGGCTGTGTCACAATCCTGCCACACAGCCCGTGTACGACCCGGACGTTGCGCGGCACAATGGCGGCGCGCAAAGCCGGAGGCCCCATGCACAAACCAGCCTACATCACCGTCGACGGCAACGAAGCGACAGCGCTCGTTGCCCACAAGCTCAATGAAATCATTGTCATTTACCCGATCACGCCGTCCTCGACGATGGGCGAACTGTGCGACGAGTGGAGCGCCAACGGCCGCCAAAACCTCTGGGGCGCGGTGCCGGAAGTGACGGAAATGCAGTCGGAAGCCGGCGCGGCGGGCGCGGTCCACGGCGCGCTGCAAGTCGGCGTGCTGGCGACGACGTTCACGGCGTCCCAGGGCCTTTTGCTCATGATTCCAAACATGTACAAAATCGCCGGCGAGTTGACGCCGTTTTGCATGCACGTTGCCGCGCGCACGCTGGCGACGCACGCGCTGTCGATTTTTGGCGATCACTCGGACGTCATGGCGTGCCGGCAGACCGGTTTTGCGATGCTGGCTTCCGGCTCGGTACAAGAAGCCCATGATTTCGCAGCGATCGGCCAAGCCGCGACGCTGCGGTCGCGCGTGCCGTTTCTGCACTTTTTCGACGGTTTCCGCACCTCGCATGAAGTCGCCAAGATCGCCGCGCTGACCGACGCCGACCTGCGCGCGCTCATCGACGCCGACGCCATCGCCGCGCACCGCGCCCGCGCGCTGACGCCCGATCACCCGAGCGTGCGTGGAACTGCGCAAAATCCAGACGCTTTCTTCCAGGCCCGCGAGGCCGGCAACCGCTTTACCGACGCCTGCCCGCAGATCGTCCGCGAGTCCATGGCGCACTTCGCGGCGCTGACGGGGCGCGTCTACCAACCGTTTGATTACTTTGGCCATCCAGAAGCCGAGCGCGTCATCGTCGTCATGGGCTCCGGCGCCGAGACGGTGCGCGAGACGGTGGACTGGCTTGTGGCGCGCGGGCACAAAGTCGGCGTGGTGCAGGTGCGGCTGTATCGCCCGTTCGCGATTGCCGATTTTGCCAAAGTGCTGCCAGCGACGACCCAGCGCATCGCCGTGCTGGACCGCACCAAGGAGCCCGGCGCGCCGGGCGAGCCGCTGTACCTGGACGTCGTGGCGGCGCTGGCGGCGCTGCGGCGCGATGGCGAAGGGCTGCTGCACGAGCCGCTCGTTGTCGGCGGGCGGTACGGCTTGTCGTCCAAGGAATTCACGCCGGCGATGGTCGACGCAATCTTCCGCGAGCTGCAAAAACCCAAGCCGCGCCATGGCTTTACCGTCGGCATCGTCGATGACGTGACGTTCCTGTCGCTGGCGGTCGACCCAGCGTTCTCGATCGAGGCGGAAGACGTCGTCGGCGCTGTGTTTTTTGGCCTCGGCGCCGATGGCACCGTCGGCGCCAACAAGAATTCAATCAAGATCATCGGCGAGGAGACCGACAGGTTCGCGCAGGGCTATTTCGTCTATGATTCCAAGAAGTCCGGCGCGATGACGATCTCGCATTTGCGCTTTGGCCCGCGGCCGATTCGCGCGCCGTACCTGGTCAAGCAGGCGCACTTTGTGGCGTGCCACCACATGACGTTCCTCGACAAGTATGACGTGCTGGGCTACGCCGCGCCGGGCGGGGTTTTCCTGTTGAATTCCGCGCACAACGCCGCGGAGATCTGGCACCACCTCTCGGCCGAGGTGCAACAGGAGCTGATCGACAAGCGCCTGACTTTCTACGTGATTGACGCCCACAAGGTCGCCCAGGAGACCGGCATGGGCGCGCGCATCAACACGATCATGCAGACGTGCTTTTTCGCCATCTCCGGTGTGCTGCCGCGCGACGAGGCCATCGGCCACATCAAGCATTCCATTGAGAAAAGTTACAAGAAAAAGGGCGCGGACGTGGTGAAGAAGAACTTTGCCGCCGTCGACCACACGCTCAAGCACCTGGAGACCGTGCACGTGCCGGGGCTGGCGACGTCACCGCGCCACCTGCCGCCGATTGTCGACAGCCACGCCCCGGATTTTGTGCAGCGCGTGACGGCGGTCATGATGGCGGACAAGGGCGATGCCCTGCCCGTCAGCGCGTTCCCGATCGACGGCGTCTGGCCGATGGGCACGACGCAGTGGGAAAAGCGCAATATCGCTCTGGAAATCCCGGTTTGGCACACAAGCGTCTGCATCCAGTGCAACAAATGCGCGCTTGTGTGCCCGCACGCCGCCATCCGCGCCAAGGTCTTTGACCCCAGCTACGCCGAAGGCGCGCCGCCGACGTTCAAGACCATGGACTACCGCGGCCTCGAATTCCGCGGCGACAAGTACACGATCCAGGTCGCGCCCGAGGACTGCACCGGTTGTGAGCTGTGCGTACACATGTGCCCCGCGGTAGACAAGCAGACCGGTCAGCGGGCGCTGGAGATGGTGCCGCAGCCGGAGCTGCGCGCCGCGGAGCACGCCAACTTTGCGCACTTCCTGGCGATTCCCGAACCGGATCGCTTGAAAGTGAAGATCGACGTCAAGGGTTCGCAGTTCCTGCAGCCGCTTTTCGAATTCTCGGGCGCGTGCTCCGGCTGCGGCGAGACGCCGTATGTCAAGCTGCTGACTCAGCTTTTTGGCGACAGGCTGCTGATAGCCAACGCCACTGGCTGCTCGTCCATCTTTGGCGGCAACCTGCCGACGACGCCGTACACGACCAACGCCGCGGGCCAGGGACCGGCGTGGGCGAACTCGCTTTTCGAGGACAACGCTGAGTTTGGCCTGGGTTTTCGCCTCGCTGTCGACCAGCACGCGCTGCACGCGCAGGCGCTTGTGCAGGAGCTCATCGGCGTGGCGGACGAGGACCTGGCGCGCGGGCTGCTGACGGCCGACCAGTCGAGCGAGCAGGGCCTCGCGGACCAGCGGACGCGGGTGGCGACGCTGAAGGAACGGCTGCTGGCGCACCCGACCGGCACAAGCCGACGGCTGTGGCAGATCGCTGATTTCCTTGTGAAAAAGAGCGTCTGGATCGTCGGTGGCGACGGCTGGGCGTATGACATCGGCTACGGCGGCTTGGACCACGTGCTGGCCAGCGGACGGGACGTCAACGTGCTCGTGCTGGACACGGAAGTGTACTCGAACACCGGCGGCCAGGCGTCCAAAGCCACGCCGATGGGCGCGGCGGCGCGGTTTGCCACGGCCGGCAAGGCGATGGCCAAGAAGGATCTCGGGCTGATGGCGATGAGCTACGGCCACGTCTACGTCGCGCGGGTCGCGCTGGGCGCCAAGGACGCGCACACGGTGCGGGTGATGCAGGAGGCAGAGTCGTACCACGGCCCGTCGCTTGTGATTGCCTACAGCCACTGCATCGCCCATGGCTATGACCTGAGCGAGGCGCTGGAACACCAGGAAACTGCTGTACAATCGGCGTATTGGCCGCTGCACCGCTTTGATCCGCGACGCCAAGCGGCGGGCGAGAACCCGCTGAAGCTGGACTCACCGCCGCCGAAGAAGACGTTGGCGGAATTCGTCAGCCACGAGAACCGCTTCAAGCAGACTGAAGTCCGTGATCCCAAACACTTTGCCGAGATGATGGACGAGGCGCAGCACGCGCTGAACCGCCGCTACGCGCTCTACGAGCACCTCAGCAAGCTGGCGGTCAGCGAGTAGCGGCTGGACTAGTTCGGCACGGCGAGGCACTGACCCGCGGTCTGGCACGTGTACTGGACCGGCGAGGCGCTGCCGCTGTTGCAGCTCTCGCCGTTGCTCAGGATGATCCACCCGTACTGGCTGGGGAATTTGCCGGCGCAGACGCGGCAGGAGTCGTTGCCAGCGATGCCGGCGTAGGCGCCATCGGCGATGCACTTGCCGTCGATGAGGCACGTCGCGGCGGCGAGGTTGTGCTGGCACACGCCGCTGCTGCAGACGTCGGTCGTGCAGCTGATGCCGTCGCTGCAGTCGCCGTCGGTTGTGCAGTCCGGCACGTGCTGGACGGTGACCTGTACGACGATCTCACAGGAATTGTTCGGCTCGCCGGCGACGGGTGGCAGGTCGTAGAGCGTCGCCGTCGCCGTGCCGGTGCCCTTGCCGGCGCCGTAGGTGATGATGCTTGTCTCGACGGACGTCACGCCGTAGTTGGCATCGACGCTGACCGAGCAGCTGGCTTCCACGTTGCTGACGATGCTGCCGATCTGCGTCGCGGTGCCGCCGGGCGCGTAGTCGCAGCCGCCGATGAAGTTCATCGGGTGCGGCTTGCCGGTCTTGGTGTAGCCGACGTTGGCGCGCGGTTCCACAAGCTGGATGATGGCGTTGCAGGTCGTGGACACGGTCTTTGTCGTCACCGTCCAGTTGCCGCCGGTGTAGAACGCCGGCTTGGTGCTGGCGTCACACGTCGGCAGCGCGCAGACCTTGCCGTTGGCGAGCGGCGCGGTCGGCGGCCACGGGTCCACGCAGGTGCCGCTGGCGCAGGTGCCGGCGGTGCCGCAGGAGAACGTCTCGTTGGCGACGCTCCAGCTGTTGCTGCTGGCGGTGGCGCTGCAGGCGAGGCAGGCGTTGCTCGGGTTGCCCTGGCCGTCGCTGTAGCAGGTGCCGTCGACAAGGCAGTTGCCGGCGGTGACGGTGTGCGTGCAGGCGTGCGTCGTCGGGTCGCACACGTCGCCGGTGCAGGCTTTGCCGTCGTCGCACTGGCCGTTGTTCAGGCACTGCGGCACGGTGCCAGCGCAGACGCCGGCGGTGCAGGTGTCGCCAATCGTGTTGGCGTTGCCGTCATCGCAGCTCGTCGCCGAGAGCTTGGTGTTGACGCAACCGGCCGTCGGGTCGCAGGAATCCGCGGTGCAGGCGTTGCCGTCATCGCACTTGCTGCCGGAAATGTCGCTGTGGCTGCACGCCAAGATCGCGGAGTTGCCGGCCGCGGGATCGCAGCTGTCGTTGGTGCAAACGTTGTTGTCGCTGCACGGCGTGCCGGCGGCGCCGGTGCAGGTCGTGACGTCGCAGGCGTCGGCGACGGTGCAGAAGTTGCCGTCATCGCAGGCGATGGCGCCAGCAGCGGTGTGGAGGCAGCCCTTCTTGCTGTCGCAGGCGTCCACGGTGCAGGCGTTGCCGTCGTCGCAGCCGCCGTTGTTCGCCGTGCCGCTGCAGGCGCCGCCAGCGCAGGCGTCGGCGGTCGTGCAGGTCACGCCGTCGTCGCAGCTGACGGCGTTGTTGGTCGTGGTGCAGGCGCCGGACAGGTCGCAGCCGTCGTCGGTGCACGCGTTGCCGTCGTCGCAGACTTTGGCGCTGCCGGTGCAGGTGCCGGTGCCGCAGTTGTCGCCCACGGTGCAGGCGTTGCCGTCGTCGCACGTCACGCTGGCGGGCAGCGCGACCGTCACGCAACCCTTCGTCTTGTCGCAGGAATCGGTGGTGCAGGCGTTGCCGTCGTCGCAGACGATGGCGGTGTTGCTGCAGAACATGTTGGTGCATGTGTCGGTTGTGCACGCGCTTTTGTCATCGCAATCGGCATCGGCGGCACAATCGGGCGCGCTGAAGCCGCTGCAGGCGCTGAGCGCTTTGCCGCATTTTTGCGCGGAGCAGGAAATGCACGCCGGGTCGGTCACGGTGGCGCTGATGAAGTTCGAGCATTCCGACACGCAAGACGTCGACACACAGACCGACAAGTCGCCGAAGCAATCCGCGCATTGGGACGCCATCGGGTAGGTTTGGGCGATGCAAGTGGCCATGCACGCTTTGTCCAAGGTGTTGGTGATCGGCGCGCCCGCCGGCTTGCAGGCACCGGTGCCGCACGTGCCCAGCGCGGTGACAAAAGCGATGTTCGTCGTCGAATCCCACTCCCCTTTGCTGCAGTTGGTCGCGGACCCGGTGTCACCAGCGGTGTCGCCGCTCGCGTCGCCGCCGGCGTCCGTGGCGGTCACGTCGGATGTGTCGTCGACGGTGTCCGTGCACGTGCCGTTGCCGGCGCAGATGCCCTTTTTGCAGTAGTCGTTCTGGGTGCACGGGTCGCCGTCGTCGCAGGGACCGGCGTTCTGCGGGTTGCTGCACACGCCCTTGGCGCAGATGTTGTCGGTACACGGGTCGTTGTCGTTGCACTCGGAGTTCGTCGTACACTGCGGCGCGACGTCGGGCGGCACATCGTCAGACACCTCGGCCACGTCAGTCTTGGACGCTGTGTCCTGGGTATCCTTGCCAACATCGGCTGCGGCGTCCGAGGCCGTCACGCTGTCGTCCACGCCCACATCGGCGGCGACGTCGTCACCCGGCTGCGTCGCTGGGTTCGTGCCACCGCACGCTGCGAGCGCCAACACAGCGGCCACGAGCATCAAGCGTTTGTCCAGCAAATTCAAGGCAATCTTCATCACAAACTCCGTTCCAGGGGCCCAATCGAGTCTCGTAAGGCGCGGCAATCCCACGCAAAGCCGACGCAGCGCGCGGGATCATACGAGCGCAAACGGGGATGCGCAACAACTTGGCGGAAACGCCGCTGGCTACGGCAGGTCGTCCGCCGGGACAAAGCCGACGGTGCCTTCGATCAGCTCGCGGATCAGCGCCACCGCCGCGCGCGTCCGCGGCGTCCCCGCCCGCACTTCCGGGATCGCCAGCCGCACCGCGCAGGACCGCCCGACGAGCGTGTTGAGCACGGGCACCAGCCCGTCCGACTCCACGCTCACCTGCACCGGCGGGTTCGGCAGCAGCCCGATGCCCACGCCCGCCGCCACAAGCATCCGCAACAGGTGAATGTCCGAGCCGACGACCGCCGGCTTGACCGGCACCAGCCCGCCGGCGCGCATCGGCAGCGAACGCCCGTCCTCGCCCGGCGCGCGCCAAACCAGCAGCGGATGCGCCTCCAGCTCAGCCAGCGTCCGCGGCGTGCCGTGCTCCGCCAGGTACTCCGGCGACGCGAGCAGCTGCTCGTCCAGCGTCATCAGCAGCTGCGTGCGGAACGGCCCACGCGGCACCGACGGGCCGAAATGCAGCACCAGATCGACGTCCGCCGGCAGCTGCGCCAGCGGATCCTCGGCGAAGCTCAGGTGCACCGGCACCTGCGGATGGCGCTCGCGGAACAAGCCCATCAGCATCCCCAGGAGCTCCGGCGGCGGTCCAACCGGCACGCGCAGGTGCAGCTCGCCCGACGGCACGTTCATCTCGTCGCGCACCGAGCTCGGCAGCGCCCGCAGCTGGTTCACAAGCGCCCGCGCCCGCTCCGCCAGCGCCGTGCCCGCCGCCGTCGCTTCGGCGCCATCGCGCGTCCGCGTCAGCAACGCCACGCCGAATTCCTGCTCCAGCGCGTCCAACTTGGCGCGCACTGTCGAGCGCGGCAGCTTCAGCGCGTCCGCCGCACCGAGCACAGAGCCGTGATCCACGATGGCCAAGAAGGCCTGTAGCTGGTCAATATCCATGGGTTCCCGCAGCGCGGCCCGATACGCGCTGTGGGACTTCGCGTACCGCCGCGCGCGCGCGAAGTCAAGCCAGGCCTGCCAACGCCGCGCTTGTCCAAGCAAGATCGGGTGCATGGTCGGACCTACTGGCACACGCCGGCGCTGCAGGTCTTCGCCGCGCCGCAAGCGACGCCATCGGGCAGCGCGGTGTGGCTGCACAAGCCGGCGTTCGTGGCGAGGCAGACGTCCGCGGTGCACGGGTTGGCGTCGTCGCACAGCGCCTCGGTCTGGCCGCCGCAGCTGCCGCTGTCGGCGCAGGTGACGTTGCCCCAGGTGTCGAGCTTGACGATCCAGCCGTCGCCCCAGCCTTTTTGGTCGTCGATGCCAGCAAGGACAAAGCCGTCGGTGGCGGTGGCGACCGCGGCGAGGCTGCACGTGCCTGTTGCGTTCGTGGTGTCCGCCGGCCTGGGGATGGCTTTTTGCCACAGCAGGTTGCCGTTCAGGTCCGTGCGGACGACGTAGCCTTCGCGGGCGGGCGCGCCAAAGCCGTCCGTCGCGCCGGCGAGGATCAGGCCGTCGCCGGTGGCGGTGATGCCGCTGCCGAAGTCATCCGCGGTCGAGCCGTAGGTCTTTTGCCACAAGACGTTGCCATTGGCGTCGAGGGCGACAAGCCAGACCTTGCTTGTCGCGGTCGGACTGGCGACGTAGCTGCCCACGACGTACAAAGTACCTGCAACTTCAACGATCTTGCCGAAGCTTGTGCCGAGGCTTGTCGTGGAGTTGAGATCGCCGGCGATGCGCTTGTCCCACAGTTTGGCGCCGCTTGCGTCGGTGCGCACGACCCAGCCGCCGTTGTCCGCGCGTCCGGCCATGACGATGTCGCCGTTGGCGGCGACGATAACGCCAGCACAGCTCTGGTAGTAGCTCGCCGGATCATAAAAATTGTGTGATTTAGCGTTGTTGCCGCTCGTGTCCGTCGTGAGGAGCCAGAAGTTTTCATCGCCGCCCAGCAAGGACGAAGACGTGCCGCCGCAAGCCACGTAGCCGCCGGGCCGCGTTGCGATGGCGTGCAACTCGTCCTGGCCGGTGCCACCGTAGGTCTTCTTCCACAGCATTGTCAGGCCGTCGGCGGCGACCGCGTAGAGGACGCCATCGTCGTGCGTCTGGTCGACGCCTGTGTTGCCGGCGAAGGTCCAGCCGCTGCCCGCCGCGACGACGTCGTGCAACTCGTCAAAGCCGCCGAGGTCGACGACGTTGCCCGCGTCGCCGTTCGCGTCGCTATTGAGAATGGTGCCGCCCAAGTCCGTGACAACCATCCACAAGTTGTCGGTGCCATGCGCCCGGCCGGCGAACGCGTAGCCGGTGGCGCTGACCGCGATGCCGCTCAAGCCGGCGTAGTAGTCAAAGCCCAGCGCGTGGCTGAAGGTCGATTTGTGGCCCGCGGCGCACGCGCCAGCCTTGCAGCTGTCCTGGAGCGTGCACGGGCTGCCGTCCTCGCACCTCAGGCCGTCGCTGACCGCCGTCGATTTGCAGCCGCCGTTGGCGTCGCAGACATCGAGCGTGCAGAGGTTGACGTCGTCGCAGTAGGCGCCAGAGGCGAAATTGACATGGCTGCACACGCCGGCGCTGCAGGCGTCATTGGTGCACAGGTTGCCGTCGCCGCAGTCGCTGGGACTCTTGCCCGCGCAGTCGCCCGACGCGGCGCACGTGCTGTTGCCAAAGCTGTCAAGGCGCACGAGGTAGCCCTGTCGGCCGTCGCTGCCGTCCTGCGCGCCACCGATCCACACACCTTGCGGCGTGGAAGCAACGGACTGGCCGAGCGCGAACAGGTCACCGGCCTTCGGATCCTTTTCCCAGAGCGTGTTGCCAGCCGTGTCCAGCCGCACCGCAAAGAGCCCGGACGGGGCGATTTGGTTGTAGCCCGAGACCAACATACCGTCGCTCAAGGTCAAGGCCCCAATTCCCTTCTTGGCGTTGTTCAGGCCGCCGACCTCGCGCATCCACAGTGGCGCGCCGTCGACTCCCAAGCGGTGCATGAACAGGGCGAAAGCGATGTCCGTGTTGGAGAAAGCGTTGACGACGACGTTGAAGCTGCCGTCGGGCAGCGCCGCGACGCCCATCAGCGTGCTGCTTGCGGACTTGCCGTCGTCGAACAGCTGGCCCCACAGCTTGTTGCCGTAGCTGTCGACGCCGATGGCGTAGCCCGCGGTGCCGCAACAGCCCGTGGGCACGTTGCCGCCGAGAATCCAGCCGCCGCTGGTGATCGGTGCGAGGCTTGTGATCTCCAAGTTGGCGGGAGAATTGTACGTATAGGTGTTCTTGAGGGTGCCGTCGCTGTGGAGCCGGGTCAGCGTGTTTCCGCCCACCGTGGCGTAACCCTCGCCGTCGACGATGATCGCGTTCTCGCCCGAGGCAACGTTGGTGCTCTGGACCAGGCCGCCATCCGCGACGGCGAGCGCAAGAAACCACGAAGCGCCGCTCTTGCTGGCCTGATGGCCGATGAACGCGACCGTGCCGACGTCGCGCACGCCGGCGTTGAGAATGTCGTCGCCCGGCGTGGCAAAGGTCTGGCTCCACAACGTGTTGCCGAGGGTGTCCAGCCGGCTGACCGTGGTGTCGATGCCAGCGCTGCCGCCGTTCATGCTCTGCACCGCCATGATAACCCCGCCATCGTCCAGCCCCACGACGGCGGAGACCAAGTGCTCGACGGTGGCGCCGTACGTCTTGCTCCACAGCGTCGCGCTGCCCGTGCACACGCCCGCGCTGCACGCGTCATTGACGGTGCAGACCGTGCCGTCGCTGCACGCGCTGCCGTCGCTCTTCGTCGGGTTGCTGCAGCTGCCGCTCGTGGTGTCGCAGGTGCCGGCGGCGTGGCACGTGTCGCTGGCGGTGCAGGTCTTGGCGGTCCCGGCGACGCACGCGCCGGACTGGCACGTGTCGGCCACCGTGCACGCATTGCCGTCGCTGCAGGTCGCGCCGTTGGTCTTCCCCGGGTTGCTGCACGTGCCGCTCGTCGTGTCGCAGCTGCCGACGGCGTGGCACTGGTCGCTGGCGGTGCACACCACCGGATTGGCGCCGACGCACGCGCCGTTCTGGCAGGTGTCGCTCTGCGTGCACGCGTTGCCGTCGCTGCAGCTGTTCACGTTGTTGGTGTGGGTGCAGCCGCCGGCGGCGCAGCCGTCCGTCGTGCAGGGGTTTTTGTCGTCGCAGTCGAGCGGCGCGGCGCCTGGCATGCACGTGCCGCCCGCGCACTGGTCGCCCACCGTACACGGGTTGCCGTCGTCGCAGGCGAGCGTGTTGGCGGTGTGACTGCAGCCGGAATTCGCATCGCAGCTGTCGGTCGTGCACAGCTGGCCGTCGTCGCAGGTGACGCTCACGCCCTTGCACGTCCCGCTCGCGCACACGTCGGCCGAAGTGCAGGCGTCGCCATCGTCGCAACTGGCCGTGTTGACGCTGTGCAGGCAGCCTTGCAGCGCGTTGCAGCTGTCGGTGGTGCACGCGTTCTGGTCGTCGCAGTCCTGCACGGTCGGCGTCGCGCTGCAACTGCCGGCGAGGCAAGTGCTCGCGTCCTGCCAGCCGCCCGCGCCGCAGCTCTTGGCGCTGCATGCGGTACCGTCGGTCTGGGCAACGTGGCTGCAGCCGGATTGCGGCGTGCAGCCGTCGGTGGTGCACGGGTTGCCGTCGTCACAGGAAACCGTGCCGAGCGCCACGCACCCGCCTTCCTGGCAGCTCGCGGCGCTGACGCACTTGTCAGCCAATGTGCAGGTGCCGCTGGCGGCTGTGTGGAGGCAGCCGCTGGCGGTGTCGCAGCTGTCCGCACTGCAGCTGTTGCCGTCGTCGCAGCCGGTCACGGCGCCAGGCATGCAGACGCTGGCCGCGCAACTGTCGCCCAGCGTGCAGGCGTTGCCGTCTGAACAGGTGGCCGCGTTGGCCAAGTGGACGCACGCGCCGGCGTCGCCACAGCTGTCGTCGGTGCACGGGTTCTGGTCGTCGCACTGCGCCGCGGTGCAGCTCGGACCCGTGTCGCCGGTGGTGTCGCCGTCGGCATCCGCGTCCACCGCGTCGGGGGCAGCATCGGGTTGCCCCGCGTCGGCGTCAGCGGTGTCCGCGACGACATCGCTGCCGGTGTCGCTGTCCACGCTGTCCGCGACGACATCGCTGCCGGTGTCGGTGTCCACGCCGTCCGCCGCGACATCGCTGCCGGTGTCGGCATCCACGCCGTCCGCCGCGACATCGCTGCCAATGTCGGTGTCCAGCGGCGCAACGTCAGGCCCGCCATCGGCCGGCACCGCGCTATCGGCGACGATGTCCTGCTGGTCCAGGAAGGACTCGGCCGACGGCACGGTCTCCACGCAACCGACGACGAGCACACTCAAAAATCCAAGCCAATACCGCATGTTGCCGCCTCGCGTCAGAGTTAGAATCGTCCCGCCCACTGCACACCGTTCAGCGTCGGCGTCGGCACCCAGGCGCTTTGCTGCAGCGCATCCGTCAGCCACAGCGCCCCGCCACCGAGCGCCGCCGCCGCACCGAGCGCCAACGTCACGGCACCGGCTGTCTTTTTGTGACCAATCGCCGCCGCCTGCGCCGTGGCGTCAGCGTAGGAAATCCCACTGATATAGCTACCTTGCGTCTGCGCCAGCTTGCCATCGAGCGCCGAGCGGTCGGATGCCGCGCTGCCATACACCGCCGCGCCGGCGATCACCGCCACCGCGCCCGCGCCCAGCAGGCCCCAGCGCGCGTACGTGCGCCAGCGCGGCGCCGGATCCGCTGGCGGCGCCGTCGCGACAACCACCGGCGCCGCGACCGGCTTCACCACCACTGGCGCCGCCACGGGCGTCACAACCACCGGCGGCGGCTTGACCGGCGTAGGCGGCGCGACCGGCTCCGGCGGCGGCGCAGGCTTGACCGGCTCCGGCGCGGGCTTCGCCACCGGCAGCGGCGCCGGCTCGGGCTTCACCTCCGGCTTGGTCGGCAGCGTTCGCTCCAGCGCCGCCATCGTCGTCTGCAGCTCGCGCAGCGCGTTGCGGCCTTTCTTGGACCACGGGTCGGTCGCCGGCAGCAACGCCAGCAGGCTCTCGTAAGCCAGCATAGCATCTTGGTATTTTTGGGCATTTTGCAGCGACCGCCCGAGGCCAAACAGGTACTCCGGCCGCGTCGGGTCGATGCGGAACGCCCGGCGGTACAGCTCCGCGGCCATCGTGAACTCACCCGCTTTGTAGTAGTCCATCGCCTGCTTGGCCACGCCCGCTGCTTCGACGACAGTGGCGTTCCCGGCAAACGCCGGCGTCGGCGCCACCGCCAAGCTTGCCAGCAGCAGCAGCGCCCAGCGCACGCCGCGCGCACACATACCGCGACCTGCGGCCCGCGCCGCATATCCACATGAAATCATGGAGCCTCCCGCCTCGAAAACAGGTGCGATGCCCGCGCACGCAGTCCTGTTCAGGTTCCTGTGCCGTCAGCGTACCGTGTCGCCGCGGCCGCGCCATGGCGAAAATCCGCCAGTCGATGGCGGCAAAGGCCGCGGTCGGGAGAAACACTTGCGGCGGCGTGGGGATTTCGCTCGGCTACTGCCGCAGGATGGACCGCGCGCAGAGCGTCGACAGCGCGAGGATAGACGTCTGCGGGTTCACGCCCGTCGCCGTCGGGAACACGCTGGAGTCGGCGACGTACAGCCCGGCGACCGTGTGGTGGCGAAAGTCGGGGCGCACGACCGCTGTCGCCGGGTCACTGCCCATCTGGCAGGTGCCAAAAAGGTGCGTGATTGCGCCATGATAGGCGTTGGCCTGGCGCGGCCCTTCGGTCTGGAACCGCACCATTTCGCGCGGATCGGTGACCACCGGCGCCCAGCCGTGCACGCCCGGAAGCACGCGCAGCGCGCCCGCGGCAAACAGCATCTCGCCCAGCACCCGCACGCCGCGCCGCACGCAATCGACGTCGTGCGGCGTCAGGTCATACTGGATGAGCGGCCGGCCGCGCCAGCCCACGCGCACGCGCCCGCGGCCCTGCGCGCGCACCGCGACGCCCCAGTGGACCTCGTGCGCCAGCTGGTCCAGGTTGCGGGCAAACGCCCGTCCCATGCCATCCATGCGGCTGGCGATGATCGACGGATCGTAGCCAAGTGCCTCAAACTTGATGCCTTCCTTGCGCAGGCCGATGACCTCGTGCCCCTGCGTCGCGCCGTTCCACATCCGCACCGTCTCGGCAAACTGGCCGACGACCGCCACGCCCGGATGCGCCTGCAGGTTGCGCCCGACCGGGCCGTGCCGCACGCCGCTCTTGTGCAGCAGCATCGGCGTCTGGATCGCGCTGGCCGCCAGCACCACCGCCTGGCTGGCACGCACCGTCACCACGCCGCCGCCCGCCGCGCGCCCGACGACGCCGACCGCCCGGCCGTTCTCCACCGTCACGCCCTGCACCGCCACGCGGCTGAGGATCTGCGCGCCGGCGGCGCACGCCAGCGGCAACAGCGTCAGGTCCATCGACTGCTTGCGGCCGTGCGGACAGCCCTGCAGGCAGCGCCCCAGACCTTCGCAGCCGCGGGTGTTGCGGGCGATCGGCCGGTGCTCCAGCCCCAGCGCGTCGGCGCCCTTGGCCATCAGCAGGTTCTTCGGCCCCGCCACCGCGGCCTGGGTCGGCGCGATGCCCAGGTCGTCCTCGATCTCGGCAAAAAGCCGTTGCAGCACAGCGGCATCCAGCGTGCCGGCCAGTCCTGGATCCGCCGCCACCCAGCCGGCGCGCACGTCTTCCGGCAGCCGCCACGAGATCGCGCCGTTGACAACCGACGTGCCGCCCACCGCGCGTCCCTGCAGCACCGGCATCGGCGCATTGCCCAGCGCGACGTTCGCGCCCATGTCGCGGTACAGCAACGCCATCGAGGAAAAACCGTCGACCGGATAATCGCGCGGCTGCACCCACGGCCCCTCTTCCAGCACCACGACGCGCAGACCCGCTTGGGCCAGCGTCCGCGCCGCAGCCGCGCCAGCCGGACCGGAACCAACGATGGCGACGTCACACGTCACCGCGTGCGGCGCGGCGATGCCGGCGCCGTCCAGCACGTTCATGGCACAACCCCCAGCGCGCGACGCGCCTTCGGGTCGCGAAACAGCGCAAAACAGGCAATGACCTTCAGCGTCGCCGCCAGCTGCCGCAGCAGGAACACCGGCGTGTCCGCCATTTGCGCCAGGAACGCGTCGCGGCGATCCGCCGACAGCGCGAAAAACGGCCGCCAATAGCCTGGCAGCACAAGCGGCAGCCACGTGAACGTCCAGGTCGTGAACCGCAGCCCCAGCCGCAGCAGCGGCGGCGCGACCTGCGCAAGCTCCGGCCAAAACGTCGTCAGGTCCACCTGCGGCAGCCCCGCGCGCTCCGGCAGGTCCGGCACCGTCGCGTCCAGCAGCAGCCGCAGCCAGCGCAGCTCAAACGCCAGCCAGCCGGTCATGCGGCACCATGGGCAGCGACGAATTGCGCGACTTCGTCCTGAAACACCGCCATCAGCGTCTGGACCTCCGCGGCGGTCGCCACCGACGCCTTGAAGTTGAAGTTCAGCGTCGCCGTGCCGTCGTAGTTGGTCAGCGTCAGCACGATCGCCGTGCGCGGAATGAGCGGCGTGGACACGTACACCGCCGTCACCGCCCAGCCCGGACCGTGCAGCCGCGGGATCGGAATCGCCAGCACATTGCTGTAGTTCAGGTTGACGACCGTGCGCGGCGACGTGAACAACAGCTTGCGAAAATCCGCCATCTTCAGCGTCAGCGCAAACCAGCGCTCGAACAGGTAGCGCTTCAGGTGCGCGCGGCGGTCGTTCTGGGCTTTGACCTGGCGCTGGATCTCCGGCATCACGTCGGCGATGCCGTGAAAGCGCGTGAAGTCGATGTCCGGAATATGAAAGGCCAAATGGTTGGCAAATGAGCGAAACGGCTGGCCGCGCGGCCGCGTCTCCGCCGCCGTCGTCGCGTTCATCCGCGCGACTTTCACGCCCTGCGCCTCGTTCCAGCGCTTGTTGGCCACCAGGAACGCCGCCGCCAGCATCCAGTTCAGGTTGCCACCGGCGCGCTTGGCCGCGTCCTTCCATGCCTGCAGCGTCTCCGGCGCCAGCGGCACGTGCAAAGTCCGGTTGCCGCCTGAATAATCCAGCGACGCGTTCTGCTTGAGCACCGACAGCGGCCGGCGCAGCGACACGAACGCGCTGCGGATGTACTCGCCGATGCCCGCCAGTAGCAGCCCGCGGCGCTGCCACGGCGTCAGGTCAAAAGCGTCCAGCTCGGCACGGCGCGGCACCACCGCGAGCGCGCGCGCGTCCGGCTGCGTGCCGGCGAGCGCGTGGTTCAGGAACGCCGCGAGATCCGGGAGCATTTCAATCATCGCCCGGCCATCCGCGAGGCCGTGGTGCTGCTTGACGAACAGCTGCGCGCGGTCGCCCGGCAGCCACGCGAGGATCAGCTGCAGCGGCGGGCGGGTGAACAGGTCCAGGAAGCGGTCGTGGACGTCGTCGCGCAGCGCCGCCAGCGCGTCGTCCGGCGCGGCGCGCAGGTCGTGGAACTCCAGCAGCTGCGCGAGCGGCGGCGTGTCGGGCCAGGACCACGCGAAATGCTTGGCAGAATCCGCAGTTCCATCCAGCGACACGACCGTCGCCGCGCAGCTCGGGTACGCCACGCACAGCCAGCGCAGCGCCTGCTCCAGCGCCGCGACCGGCGGCTGGCCCTCGATCGCCAGCTCCCACGTCGGCGCGTTCGAGCAGCCCAGCGGCCCGCTCGTCGCCGCCAGGCAGGCTTTGTCCAAATATTCAAAAGCTTGGCTTGGCATCAACGGCCCCAGCTATTTGCACGGCCCCAGCAGGTCGCTCAGGGTCTTTTGCCGCTTGGTGATGTAGGTCTGCAGCGCCAGGTATGCCGTGTCCAGCTGCTTGGGCGTGTACAAGCCCTTGGGATCACTGTAGACATACGGCTTGAGCGCCATCTGCCAGGACTGCACGAGGGGCAGCAAAGTCGCGCTGTTGAAGAGCCCGCACTGCAGCGCCTGCAGCTTGGCCACCAGCTTGGGCTTGAGCACCGCGTTGTTCCAAATCCGCTTGTACAGCGTGTCCGTGCGGTCCGCGCACCAGCTGTTCGGCGGCCCCCACGGCGTCGCGAGCTCGTACCACGCGTCGTTGAAGTTGCCGAACGTCAGGTCGACGCCCGTCGGGATCATATGGAATTTTTTGGTCTTTTCGTCGCCGTAGATCGTGAAATTCTGCCCCGCTGACGCGAGGCCATCGAGGTTCGACAGCAGCGCGTCGACGGCGTAGTCCGCCAGCAGCTCATCGGTGTAGAAATACTTGTCGAGCACCGCCGGCAGCTGGTCATCAGTGGCGGTCGTGATGGCCTGCGCCGCGTCGACGATCGCCTGCGGGTCGCCCGGACTGCCGACGTACGCCGGCTTGAGCGCCGGACAGCCACCCGCCGTCGGGCAGTCGATGCCCATGCAGCCGATGACCGGCTCGAACTTGTCGCCGTTCTTGTTGCCAAACGCGTTGGAAAAAAAGCGTTTATCCACGCTCTCTTGCAGCTCGTACGCGCCGTAGTCTTCGCCATTGACGGTGAAGTGCGCCCAGCTGAAGCGCGGGCCGTTGCCGCCGATCGTCCGCACGAGCGCGCCGGCGATGGGCTCGCGGATGAAGGTCGGGTCCTGGCCGGACGCCTTCAAGCGGAACTCTTTCTCGCCCAGCGGGCCATAGCCGGTGGTGACGAACTGGTCGAATTTGAAGCGCATATTCGGCTTGCCTGGGTTGTCGATCTGGCTGCCGTTGCCAAAGCCCTTGACGCCGGCGGCGCTGAACTTCTGGCCGTCAAACTCCACGTCCGCCTGGTCCCAGGTGTAGACCTTCATACCGTCGGGCTGGTTGACGCCGTTCAGGTACGCCGTCCAGTCCGCTGCGGCGAGCGTGACCTTGACCTCGTGGATGCCCTCGAAGTCGAACATGCCGGTCGCTGGCGTTATCGCCGTGATTTCAGAGGGTAAGCCGCCGCCGATGTCGGCGATGATGTCGTACTGCACAACGTCCGGCTTGACCGTATCCGGCGCGTCGGCGCTGTCGACGTCCGCGGCATCGCTGCCATCCGCGGTGTCCAACACCGTCGCATCCTTGCCGGACGGCTGCCAATCGACCGTCGAGACGTCATCGGTGCTCGCGTCCGGGTCCGCACCGGCACCCGCGGGGTCGCTGCCGCACGCGCTCAACAGCCCCAGCCACGCCGCCATCATCCACAAGGTCGCTTGCCGCATGAGTCCTCCGTTGCGCACTTCGCGCACGATAACCGATTGCCACTGCGCGGGCCACTGCGCGAACACTGGCGCCCGCCGCGCTCTTGCCGTATCTTGCGCCAACCCGCGGAGGGCGGGCGTATGCCGCGTATTTGCCTCACCATTTCCCTGCTCGTTGCGGCACTGCTCAGCGCGTGTACGGACGTGCCTTCCGCCAGCCCGCCGCCGCCCATCGCCGCAGAATTCCGCGCCCACGGCGACTACTTTGAGATCAACCGCGGCGATGGCTGGCAGAAGTTCATCGTCAACGGCGTCGACTTGGCCGTCGCCAAGCCCGGCTATTATCCCGGCGATCTGGCGGCGCAGCGCGACGACTACGACCGCTGGCTGGCGGGGATCGCCGAGATGGGCGCCAACGTCATCCGCGTCTACACGCTGCATTACCCCGTGTTTTATCAGGCTTTTCGCGATTGGAACCTGAACCACCCGGACAAGCCGCTGTACCTGCTGCACGGTATCTGGCTGGATGAGCGCACCGACGGCGACTACATGACTGATTCGACTGTGCTTTTTGAGGAAGAGATCCGCTTGGACGTCGACGCGATCCACGGCAACGTCGACATCGACCCGCGCTTTGGCAAGGCGTCCGGTCACTACGACGCCGACATCTCGCCGTGGCTGATGGCGTGGCTGCCGGGCGATGAGATGGACGGCAACCTCGTCGCCGTGTCGAACCAAAAGTGGGCGGGGTACAACGAGTACAATGGCCGCTACATCCGCATGAAGAAAGGCGGTTTGCCGTTGGAAGGCTGGGTCGCGCACGAGCTGGACACGGTGCTGAGCTACGAATTTGACCGCTACGGCGAATTCCGGCCGATCGGCTGGTCCAGCTGGCCGGCGCTCGACCCGATCCACCACCCGACCGAGTCGCCGAATTTCGGCCAGGACGTCGTCGACTGTAACTTCGCGCAGTTCGACCTCGTGGCGCCGTACGACAAGGGCCTGTTCGCCAGCTACCACATCTACCCATTCAACCCGGAATTCATCATCTACGACCCGGGTTACGACAAGACGCTCGACGCCGCCGGCGCCGTCAACAGCTACCTCGGCTACATGAAGGACTTGAAGGCGCACCACGCCGGCGTACCGGTGCTTGTCGCCGAATACGGCATCCCGTCCAGCCAGGGCGTGGCGCACATCAACCCGTACGCCTACAACCACGGCGGCTACAGCGAGGCGGAACAGGCGGATGTTGTTTACGATTTGTACCACAGCTGCATGCAAGCCGGCATGGCCGGGACGGTCGCTTTCGAGTGGATCGACGAGTGGTTCAAGCGCACCTGGGTGACGACGCCGACGATGCTGCCGGCGGACAGCGGCCGGCTGTGGCTGGACGTGATGAGCCCGGAGGAAAACTTCGGAATTCTCTCGTATTACCCGCTGCCCGGCTGGTCCAAGACCGTCGACGGCAAGCCCGACGATTGGAGCGCCCAGGACTTTGCGGCCGCGCAGCAGACACCCCAGCCCGGCGGCCTCGCGCACGTGCAGCTGGCGGCGGACCCGGCGTTCCTGTACCTGAGCATCCAGCTGGCCGATGACGCGACGCCGAACTTGAGCAAACTCTCGCTGCTGATTGGCATTTCGACGGCGGAGGGCGACACCGGCAACCACCTGCTGGGCGCGCTGACGACGCCGCAGGACACGACGCTGGCGACCGACGGCTTCGGCTTTGAGTCGCTTGTGCTGCTGGACGGCGCGACCGATGAGCTGCGGATCGACGCCACCTACGACCCGATGCCGAAGATCAACGGCGCCAGCAAGGTCGGCGGCACGCCGGTGGCGACGACCGATGGGCAATTCCTGCTTGAAAATCAGCTGGTCAACAACAACGCGCAGTACCAGTCGATGGACGTGGAGTTCGACGGCAAGCAGTGGCCGCCGCCGCCGAAACAGTACCACGCCTGGGGCAAGCTGGTGGTCGGCGATGCGACGACGAACACGCTGGCGAACGTGCAGGTGGGGCCGCACGGCGTGCTGGAAATTCGCTTGCCGTGGCACGCGATTTGGGTGACCGACCCGTCCAGCCGCAGCATCTTGTGGGACGATCCGACGACGCCGGACTGGGATGTGAAGGTCACCGAAGGCATTCGGATTTTCGTGGCGACGGCGCAGAAGTCCGGCGATCACTACCGGCTTGTGGACGCCGCGCCGCGCGACGCGGTGGCTGGCGGGACGCTCGTCGGCGCCAAGCTGCCGCTGTTTACGTGGCCGACCTGGAGCACCGTCAGCAACGTCGTCGAACGACGCAAGCCCTTGTTTTACGCGCTGAAGACCGCGTTCGCGGAGAACCCATGAACTGGCGCCACTTTGCGTTGTTGGGCAGCTGCCTGTGCGCCGCGCCGGTCTGGGCGGCGACGATCCCCAACGCCGGCTTTGAGCAGGCCAACGCCGACGGCGGCGCCGGTCCCGCCAGCTGGACGACCGACCAGTGGGGCGACGTCCAGGCCACCTTCACCTGGACACTCGTCGGCCACAGTGGCCGCGGCGGGCGCGTGCAGGTGACCGCGTCGGGCGCGACCGGCGACGCCAAGTGGTGGGGCGTCGACTTCGCCGCCGATGGCCAGGACACGCTCTACCAGGTCAGCGACTGGTACCGCGCCGACGTGCCGACCGACCTGATCCTCTGGGTGCAGTTCGCCGACGGCACCGAGTCCTATCAGCCGGTCCTGACGCTGCCCGCCGCGGCGACCTGGACGCAGGCATCCGGGCCTGTGACGGTGCCGGCGGGTGCGCAGCGGCTGCGGGTGCTGCACGTGATCAGCCAGATCGGCAGCCTGGACATCGACGACGTCGCCTGCGTCGGCCAAAACGGCGGCGGCACGATTGGCACCGGCAAGTACAAAGCCACCGTCACCTTCACCTTCGACGACGGCTGGCTCTCCGCCTACAACATGCTGATCCCGCGGCTGGAAAAGATGGGCTGGCGCGGCACCAACTTCATCATCACGACCTACCCCGACAAGCCCGGCTACCAGTCCGACTACATTTTGTCCAAGGACGTGAAATCGCTGATGGATCGCTGCCACGAGGTCGCCAGTCACACCCTGACGCACCCGGACTTGGCGACGCTGACCGCGGCGCAGTGGACGTCCGAGATCACCGACCCGATCCCGACGCTGAAGGCTTGGGGCTCGGGCGTCTTCGGCATCGCGCCGCCCTATGGCTCGTACACGCAGCCGATCCTGGCGGCGATGGCCAAGCTGTACCCGTACATGCGGACGCTGCACCCGGACGTGAACCAGCCGCCGTACAACCTCCACGAGCTGAACGGCCACGTGCTGACCAATATCTCGCAGAACAACGAGCTCGAGGAGCTGCTGACGCGCGCCGAGCAGATCGAGGACGGCTGGGTCATCCTCGTGTTCCACCGCGCCTCGGCGGACGCGCCGAGCGACGCGTACGTGACGCCGGACCAGTTCCAGGGCTTCCTGGACCTCGTGCAAAAGCACGGCGCGAAGGTGGAGACGATCGCGCAGCATCTGGGGCTGCAGCAGTGCACGCCGTTGCCGACGCAGCCGACGCTCGTTGTGGGCGACAAGTCGCTGGACGCGCCGGCGGCGGCGACCTCAGCGACGGCGGAGGGCAGTTCCGGCACGGCTTCAGGCTGCAACGCGACGCCGCGACCCAACGCGATGTGGCCGCTGCTCGCGGGCGCGCTGGCGCTGCTGCGGGCGCGGCGGCGGGCGGCAAAGCCCAATGTGCGACCGGGCTAGTCGGATTTAGCTTGGCACGCCGTCGGGCCTCCCCTACACTGCGCGCGCCGACCGCCTGCGGTCGAGAGGAACCAGCCCATGGGCGGCATCAATCCCTACCACAAGTCCACGACAACGCCGCCGGCGTCGCGCCCGTTCACGGTGCGGCTCGCTGGCCACCCGACGCTGATTGAGGTCAAGCCGGAGCAGCTGCCGTTTGGCCGCGACGGTCGCCCGGGCTCGCTGCTGGACATCTTGCTGAACGGTGCGCACGTGGCGATCGACCACGCGTGCGGCGGCGTCAATGCGTGCTCGACGTGCCACATCGTCGTCAAGGAAGGCCTCGCCAGCTGCTCGCCGGCGGATGAAGCCGAGGAGGACATGCTGGACACCGCGCCGGGCTTGACGCCGCAGTCGCGGCTGGCGTGCCAGTGCGTGCCCGACGGCAGCGCCAATTTAATCGTGGAAATCCCCAGTTGGAACCGCAACGCGGTCAAAGAGTAGGTCCGCATGGATGAGCGCACGTTTCGCCAGGTCGTTGACGGCATCTACACCAAGGTGCTCAAGCGCTTGGACGCCGAGGATCCGGACGTCGTCGAGGGCGAGATGAACGCCGGCGTCGTGCGCATCCGCGGCGGCGGCGGCCAGGTCTATGTGCTGAACGTGCAGCCGCCGCTGCAGGAAGTGTGGGACGCGGCGGGCGATCGCGCCTGGCATTTCCAGTTCGCCGGCGATCGCTGGGTCGACCCGCGCAACGGCGACGAACTCGGCGCGGTGCTGGCGGCGACCGTCAGCCGCATCGCCGGTCGGCCGGTGCATTTTGCGCTGTAGACGCCGCGCCAAGCCGTTCGCTACCATGCCGGCATGAATTTGCCCACGCGCCCCACGCTTCGCCACCGTCTCCTCACCAGCCTCTGCCTAATCGCGTGTGCGCTCGCGCCCTTGCACGCGCGCGAGGCAGACGCGTTTTCGGTCAATGTCCACCGCTTCATCACGGAGCGCGCGCTGCGCGGCAAGATGCCGACCGGCAACATGTCCGGGCTGCCGCAGGACTCGCTCGTCAAGTTCTGGGTGTGGATGGGCGAGTCCCTGTCGGTCGACGAGATGAAGGCCGACGATCTGGACGGCTGGCGCTTTCGCCATCATTTTCCAGTGCCGCGGGCGTTCAGCGCCACGTCCATCCGCATGTTCTTGGCGCTGAATTACGACCTGAACCACCACATCCGCGGCTTGGACACGGTCGACGGCTTGGACGGCACGGAGCGCTTTGACGCCCACATCCAGGGCTCCGCGTGGCCGGATTTGGACGGACGCAACCAGGACCGGATGATGCTCGACGGCCACGGGCAGCCGATGCACCTCGAGACGGGCGAGCTCGTGCCGTTCGACCCGATGACGCTGAACATGGGCGAAATGACTGGTCTTTCAAGCCAGGCGCACGCGCACTACCAGCTGGCGGCGGACCATCCGTCGGACGAGGTGGCGGTGCTGCAGAACGAGCCGTGGAACTTCGTCATGGCCATCGGCTTTCCTGGACCGGTGCTGACCTACGCCGCGTGGATGGCGCAGATGCACCTGGACGTGGCGACGCTGGCGGAGTTCTGGGGCCACAAGGCCATGACAAGCGCGTCGGAGCCGATCGAGATCGCGTGGATTGGCTCGGGCTTGCACTACGTCGAGGACGCCGCGGGGCCGCTGCACGCGGTGCAGGTTGGCAGCTACGCGCTGTTCAAGCGCGCCAAGCTTGCGTACTGGGCGGAAGCGGTCAAGAGCTGCGGCGGGTACTGCGGGGCGTTGCCGTCGTTCACCAAAATCGGCTTGAATTACCTGCACAACCACCACCTGATGGCGGAAGCTTGGCTGGAGGATCAGGTCTACAACGCCATCGCCGGCGGGCCAGCGCACCCGGAGATCGCCAAGGCGTGGGCGGCGATGGGCGAGGACGATCCGGAGCTGCTGGCGGCGCTGGGCGACAAGCTCAAGCCGTATCAGGCCGGGCCGACCAAGCCGGCGCCGTGGCAAGATGGCCGCGGTTTGGCCACGGTGCTGGTGGAGACCGAGGCGAAGCTGGCGTCACGCGATGGCGCGGCGCTGTACGAGGCGGCGCTGCTCGCGGGCGCGCCGACGCTGACCGCGCTGGGGACGTACCTGCCCGACGACGGCAGCTGGCACAAGGAATACCTGGGCGACGTCAACGATCCGCAGGTCAAGGCGGCGATCGACACGATGGCGCGGATCCAGGCCAAGTCCCTGCGGCGGGCGGCGACGGCGGTGCGGATCTTCTACGACGCGCTGGAGACGGCGAGCATCGACGGCGCGGGGCGACGGCTGCGGCGCGCGTGTCTGGATAACCACGA
>CAIPXZ010000328.1 GCA_903869075.1 uncultured Myxococcales bacterium
AGGCGCGCAGCTACATCGCCGGCGTGGACAAGATGGAGAGCTGGGACCAGCGGATGATGGCTGAGCTCGGCCTTGAGCCGCAATTCCTCAGCTAGCCCGCCATCACCGCCTGCAGCGCCGCGACCGCGCGGTCGATCGCCGCGTCATCGATGTCCAGATGCGTCACCGCCCGCAGCCGGTACGGCCCGCCCGCCACCAGCACGCCGCGCGCCTTCAGCTCTTCGGTCAGCTTCACGCGCCCCTCGGTCGGCACTTTCATCCGCGGGTGATCGGCGGCGATGTCGAAAAACACGAGATTTGTCTGGACGTTATCGAGGTTGCACACCAGCCCCGGCACCGCCGCAATCGCCTCCGCCAGCCGCCACGCCCGCTTGTGATCCTCGAACAGCCGCTTGACGTTGTGTTCCAGCGCGTAGAGCCCCGCCGCCGCGAGGATGCCCGACTGGCGCATCCCGCCGCCGAACAGCTTGCGTGTGCGCCGCGCCCGGGCGATCGCCTCACGCGACCCGACGAGCACGCTGCCCACCGGCGCGCCGAGCCCCTTGGACAGGCACAGCGACACCGTGTCGAACGGCAGCGCGAGCTCCGCCGGCGTCAGGCCTGTCGCCACCGACGCGTTCAGCAGCCGCGCGCCATCCAGGTGCAGCGCCAGCGCATGCGCCCGCGCGACCGTCGCCACTGCCAGGATATTCGCCTGCGGCACCACGACGCCACCACAGGCATTGTGCGTATTTTCGAACGCTACGAGCCGCGTCACAGCCAGGTGCGCGTCGGACGAACCGTGAATATTCGCCGCCACTTCCGCTGGATCCAGCGTGCCATCGCGGGACGCCAACGGCCGCAGCGTCACGCCGGACAGCGCCGCCGCCGCGCCGCCTTCGTAGTTGTAAATGTGGCAGCAGGCGTGGACGATGGCCTCCTCGCCCGGGCGCGCGTGCAGGCGCACGGCGATCTGGTTGGCCATCACGCCCGACGGCACGAACACGCCTGCGTCCTTGCCCAGCAGCGTCGCGGCGCGGCTCTCGAGCGCGATGACGGTCGGGTCGTCGCCAAAAACATCGTCGCCGACCGCGGCTTCCGCCATGGCGGCGCGCATCGCGGCGGTCGGGCGGGTCACAGTGTCGCTGCGGAGGTCGATGAAGCTCATGGTGCGCGCTCTCGCCGCCATCAGGCAGCACGCCGAGGATAGCCAGCGCGAACGGGAGCGCAAGGGCCAGCGAGGTGCGCTTTGACCGCCGCCGTCGCCGCGATCGCCGGCTTTTTTGCGCGTACCGCCAACAACCGCCTCGCCCCCGCTTGGCAGCAGCCGCGATCTTGGGCACACTCCGCCTGCGTGTCGCTCCCCGCGCGCTTCGGCCAGGAACCTACGATGACCAAGCAGACCATCATCCGCGTCTCCAACTCGTTCACCCGCAACGAGATTCGCATTCTCAAAGAGATCATCGACACGGCGACGACGCAGGAATTCCGCGGCCGGAACCACTTGATGAAGTTCATTGAGAACCCGCACTTTTCCCAGCTGTACCGCAAGCTCGCGAGCATGCAGGAGAAAGCCGACCAGCTGCACTCCCAGGCGCGCACCGGTCAGCTCAGCGAGAAAGACCGCGCGGCGATGGAGAAGGCGTAGCCGCGCCGCGGTTCATCGCCTCGCGTTCCGTTTCAGCACCCGGGTCAGCAGGAGTCTGTGCATGGCCAGGACGTCCCCGAGCTCTGCCCGGCGCTTGGCGCAGCTGCTGATCGCTGCCGCGCTGGCCTTTGCCTGCGGCCGCGATAAGCCCAAGCCGCAGCATCCCACGCCGTCACCTCCTGTCGCCAACCTCCCGATGCGCAACGCGATTTGCGGCGCCACCCAGCGCGCCGACCGCGGCGATCCCACCGGCAGCTGGACGCCCTTGCCCGCCACCGCGACCGAGACCGCGCACTTTTTGGCGTTCGGCGACACCGGCACCGGCGAGCCCAGCCAGTTCCGCGTCGCCGCGGCGATGGTCAGCTACTGCCAGAGCCACCGCTGCGAATTCGCGCTGCACACCGGCGACATCTTCTACCCGCAAGGCATTGGATCGACAGACGATCCGCGGCTGAAAGAGCGATTCGAAGGCCCGTACGCGCCGCTTGGCCTCCCGATTTGGCTGACGCTCGGCAACCACGACTACTATCCGCCGGCGAACCCGGACGCGGCGGTGGCGTACACCCAGCTGAGCCCGTCCAAGGCGTGGCGTTTGCCAGCGCGGTACTACACTTTTGTCGCCCACGGCGTGCGCTTTTTGGCGCTGGACACTTCGCGCGTGGATGACGCCCAGGAAGCGTGGGCGCGCGGCGTGCTGGCGACCGCGCAGGAGCCGTGGATCATCGCTTTTGGCCACCACCCGCGGCTGTCGGACAGCCGGCATGGCGACGCCGACGGCGCGCTGGCGGCGTGGCTGGACCGCGTGCTGTGCCATCGCGTGGACCTGCTGATCTCCGGCCACGACCACGCCCTGGAGGTCATGAAGCCGCGCTGCGGCGTGCACCAGCTCGTCACCGGCGGCGGCGGCGCCGGGCTGTACGACATCAAGCCGACGGACAACAGCACGTTCCTGGCGCATTCCTTTGGCTTTTTGCACCTGGAGGCCGACACAACGACGCTGACCGCACACTTCCTGGACGATGCCGGCAAGCCGTTGTGCGACACGACCTGGCGCAAAGCCGGCAGCGCACCCAGCTGCGGCGCCGACGGCACCTGCGATGGCCGCTGCCCGCAAGATCCCGATTGCGCTACGGAAAGCTGCGGCGCGGATGGCCGCTGTAACTTCGCCTGCACCACCGACCCTGACTGCGTCGCCGCGGGCGCCTGCGCCTGCGACCGCCTGCCGTTGATCTGCGAGGTCCGCGTCCCCGGCGCCACAGCGTTGTGCGCCTGCGACGCCGGCTGCCGCACCTCGCCCAGCACCTGCAGCGCCGACAGCGTCTGCGACCCAGGCTGCCCCGCCGGCCGCGACCCCGACTGCCGCTAAGCCACCGCCAGCTGCGCGACAAACGCCGGCAAATCCGTCGTCGGCAGCGCGCACGCGCCATCGCGGCAGACGTACGCCGTCGGCTGGCCACCCAGCGCCGCTTTGCCTTCGAGCAGCGGCGCCAGCGCCAGCAGCGCCGGAATCTCGGCCTCGGCGACCGCCAGCACCACCGCGTTCGGCAGCCACTGCGCCCGCACTGCCGCTAGCCACGGCGCCAGCGCCGCGCGATCCGCCGCCACAAGCACGATCTGCCGCAGCGCCGCGTGTTGTTCCACCGCCAGCAGCAGCTCCGTCAGCGCGCCCGGCCGCGTCGCCAGCAGCGGCTCGAACGCCTGCAGCTGCACCTCCGCCGCCTTGCGCCAGCGCGCCTGGCCGGTCAGCCCCGCCAGCCGCACGAGGTTCTGCGCCGCCACCGCGTTGCCGGACGGCTCTGCGCCATCGTGGTCCGGCCGCGCCCGCGCCACAACCGTCTCCACGTCCGCCGCCGTCGCCAGGTAGCCACGACCGTCGCCCGCCAGGAACAGCCGATCCTGCTGCAGCTGCCAGTGCTCCGCCTGCCGCAACCAGGTCAAATCCTGCGTGGTTTCAAATAGATCCAGCAGCGCTTGGATGAGCGCGGCGTGGTCGTCCAAAAACGCCGGGATCCGCGCCTCCGCGCCCAGCCGCGCCCGCAGCAGCCGCCCGTCGCGCACCAGCGCCGCCAGCAGCCACGCCATCGCCGCCTGCGCCGCCGCCAGCCAGCGCGCCTCGCCCAGCACCTGCGCCCCGCGCACAAGTGCGGAGATGGCCAAGCCATTCCACGCCGTCACCGCCTTGTCGTCGCGCAACGGCGGCTCACGCGTCACCTGCACCGCGCGCAGGCGCTCGCGCACGGCGCGCAGCCGCGGCCATTCGTCGGCGGTCGGCGGGCGGCGGAGGTGGAAGATGTTGCTGCCCTCGAACGTGCCACGCGGCGTCGCGCCGATCAGCTCCGCAGTCCAGGCGCCGTCCGCCTCGCCCAGCGCCGCGTGCAACTGCGCAATCGTCCAGAGGAAATAGCGCCCTTCGGCGCCTTCCGAATCAGCGTCAGTCGCGGCGCAGAACGCGCCCTCAGCGTTGCGCAGCGTCCGCAGCAGCCCGTCCAGCGTCTCGGCCAGCGCGTCGGTGAGCAGCGGCTCCGGCGCCAGCGCCACCGCGTCGGCCAGCGCCATGCCGATAAGCCCTTGGTCATAAAGCATTTTCTCAAAATGCGGCGCGAACCAGCGGCCGTCCGTGCTGTAGCGGTGCCAGCCGCCGCCGACGTGATCGCGGATGCCGCCCAGCGCCATCTGCCGCAGCGTGTGCAGCGCCATCTCGCGGCTGCGGGCCTCGCCGGTCCGCAGCCAGTGCCGCAGCAGCAGGCGAATCGGCATGGAAGACGGGAACTTGGGCGCCCAGCTCCGGCCGCCGTTGACGCCGTCGTAGCTCAGCGCCACCTCCGACACAACCGCATCCACCGCCGCCAGCTCTGGCAGCTGCATGCCTGCCGGACCGCCGACAAGCTGGCTGCGAATCGCCGCGGCGACCTGCGCGCCGCTAGCCAATACCCGCGGCAGGTCGTCGCGGCAGATGTCCGCCAGCTGGGTCAGGATGCCGGCAAAGCCGCGGCGCATCCCGCGGTGGCCGTCATGCGGCGGAAAATACGTGCCGGCAAAGTACGCCAAGCCCTCCAGCGTGCCATCCGCGGCGTCCACCGGCCACAGCCAGACGCTCATCGGCCAGCCGCCCTGCCCGGTCATCGCCTGCACCGCCGCCATGTACGCCGCGTCGACGTCGGGCCGCTCCTCGCGATCGACCTTGACCGGCACGTAGCGGCTGTTCAACAGCGCGGCGATCGGCAAATCCTCAAAACTTTCATGCTCCATCACGTGGCACCAGTGGCACGTCGCATAGCCGACGGACAGGAACACCGGCCGCTGCAGCGCCCGCGCTTCCGCCAGCGCCGCCTGACCCCACGGCCGCCAATCCACCGGGTTGTGGGCGTGCTGCCGCAGGTACGGACTGGCGGAAAGCAGCAGTTGATTCGCATAGTTCGGCTGGCTTCCCGGCGGCGCCAGCGGGTGCGCGTGCGCACCGGCGGCCACGTGCTCGGTGCCGTTGAAGTGCCGCGTCCGCGGCGCGTACTCCGCCGGCAGCTGCGCCATCGCCGCATCCAGGCGCGCTTGGACATCGTCCGGCCGCGCCACGCTGCCCGGCGGCAGGTGTTGTCGATTCATTTGTTTTTCATCCAGTAGACAAACATCTACTCAAGCTCAGCGCAGGCCGCTCGCCGACCGCGGCAGCACCCGCACGATGCCCTTCGCCGCCAGCCGCAGCAGCCGCTCCAGCGCCGAGCGCCGCTGGTGGTCGTGGCCATGACCATCGCGCGGATCGGCCGTCAGCGCATCCGGCAGCGGCAAATCCACTGTCAAAACGCCGTTGTCGCGGGCAGGCAGCAGCTCCACGCCCACCTCATCCAGCAGCGACAGCATCGGCGAGTTGCCGGCCAGGATGTCGACGTGAAAGCGCTCCACGCCGCGCGCCCGCGCCGCCTCCACGAGCCGCCGCATCAGCAGGCGACCGATGCCCAGCCCCTGCCAATGGTCCAGTACCGTTACCGCCGGCTCGGCGACGTTCGGCGTGCCCGGGATCTCGACGCAGCGTGCCAAGCCGACGCCCTCCGCCGGATCGTGGCCGTGCGTCGCGACGATCGCGAAATGGTGCACCTGATCGAGGTCGACCAGGTAGTGCACTTCCGCGGCGGTCAGGGGGTCTTTTGGCTCAAAAAATCGGTGGTAGCGCGCCTCGGCGGACAGCTTGGCGAAGCCGTTCAGGTACAACTCGCGATCCGCCGGCTGCAGCAGCCGCAGCGTCACGTGCTGTCCATTGCGCAGGCGGACGCGCTCACGCCAGTCGGAATCAAACTTGCCGGGTTCCGTGGCGTGCATGGCGGTCCAACCTCCAGTCAAAGCCCCGGCACGGGCGGCGTCATCGGCAACACCCCGCGCAGAAAAGCAAAATTGAGCGCCGCCACGACAATCGCGTGGTTGATCTCGCCCGAGCGAATCAGCGCCGCGACGCCGTCTGCCGGCTCCAGCCGCAGCACGCACTCCTCGGTCGTGTCGAACTGCGTCTCGGCGACGCGCCGGCAGTTCCGCGCCAGGTACGTCGCGCAGCGGTTGGACTGGATCGCCGGGTTCGGCAGCACCTCGCCCAGCCATTGCCAGTCCTCCGCGGCGTAGCCCGTCTCCTCGCGCAGCTCGCGTTTCGCCGCCGTCAGCGCGTCCTCGCCCGGGTCGAGCATGCCGCCCGGCACCTCCACCGTCACCGATTGCGAGCCGTGCCGCCACTGCTCCACGAGCACCAGCTGGTCGTCCGCCGTCAGCGCCACGATGTTCACCCAATCCGGCGCGTCGATGACCCAAAAATCGTGCAGCGAACCGTCGCGCGGACTCAGCCGCCGCAGCGCCCGCACGGCAAACACCCGCGTTTTCAGCAGGATTTCAAACGAATGGTCCAGCCACGGCCGCGACATGTCGCCTCGCTACCACGTCAGCACACACAGCGCGCCCGCCAGCGCCAGCGACGCGCCGAACCAGCGGCGGCGCGGCACCACTTCCCCGCCGACAAAACGCGACAGCAGCAGCAAAAACACTGTCGCCATCTGGTTCAGCAGCGCGGCGCGCGACACCGGCGCGTATTTCAGCCCGCCCAGCCACAACAGCATGGACACGTACGGCCCAACGATGACCGCCGGCAGCATCTTACGCCACAACGGCTGCGGTTTGAACAGCGCCAGCGACAGCCGCAACCGCCCCGTCGCCGCCTGGATCGGCAGCAGCGTCAGCGCCGCCACGGCCAGCCGCACCGTCGTCGCCTCGATGAGGTCAGAGCGCTCCAGCACCGGCTTGGCCATCACCACGCCGACGGCGGTCGTCAGCACGCCACCAATCGCGTACGCCATGCCCAGCCGGTCGATCGCCACGCCGCCGGGCTTTTGCCACGTCACAACCACCAGCCCGGCAGCGACGAGCGGCGCGCCGAGCAGCAGCCCGCGCGTCACCGGCTCGTGCAGCACGAGCACCGACAGCGCCACGACGACCGGCGCATACACACAATCCGTCACCGCTGCGAGGTTGGCGCCAATGCGCTGCAGCCCGGCGAAAAACAGCGAATCGCCAATGGTAATGCCCAGAACCGCGCTGCCGGCCAGCAGCCACCAATCCCGCGTCGAGCGGTGCCAGTCGATGTGCCGGTCCAGCAGCAGCATCGTCACCGCCAGCAGCAGCACGGCGGCGGTATTCTTGAACAAATTCAGGGCACGCGAGTCGATCGCGCCGATGTTGCGAAACAGCAGCACCGCCACCGCCCACGACAGCGCGCAGCCCAATGCCATGAATTCGCCCAGCCACATCATCCGCGCATCCTGGCCGCCGGGCTGCGGCGGGGCGCGGAGCCTGACGCAGTGCGCCGGTTTGTGCAAATCCGGACGCCGGCCGGCGCGCTTGCCTCGGCCCGAACGCGGCGCTAGACTGGCGGCGATGCACGGCGACTTTTTCACCTTTTTTCAGCACGTTAGCCTACGTCGCTGGCTGCCGCTGCTGTGTCTGTTGCCGGCGCTGGCGCAGGCGGCGCCCTGCCCGTGGGTGGTGCCGCCGGACGTCAGCCAGCAGCTGTACGCGACGGTGGCGGCGCTGCCGCCGACGGATTGCACCCTGACCGACCAGCAGGCGAACGCCGCTGGTGTGGCGCAAGTCTGGAAAAAGCCTGGAAAAACGCTGACGCTGCGCTGGGCGCCG
>CAIPXZ010000329.1 GCA_903869075.1 uncultured Myxococcales bacterium
AAATCTACCTTGCCGTTCATATGGTTGGCTCGGTTGGCAATGGTCTTGTTCGGGCCCGCTGTGCCGGCGTGGCACTGGATGCAGTCGCCCGTCTGCGGATGCGGCGCCGGCGGCGGCGCGCCGTGGCAGGAGTCGCAAGCGCGCTGGCTGCCGTCGACAGTTGTCCAAATCGGCTTGCTGTTCTTGCCGGGGACCTTGAGCTTGCCGCCATGGCAATAGGTGTTGCTGCAGGTCACCGTTTCCGGGTCGTAGACCGGCGTAGCGCCGCTGGCCAATGCCAGTCCGCCGAACGTCACGGTCGCGCGGAACTCCGGCGAGTCCATGTGGTCTGGATCCCAAATGCTCGTCGGCACTTTGTGGCAGGAATTGCAGGCCACCGGGTTCATGTCCGGCGTCGTCTGCAGGTGCGTCTGGTGCGCACCCACGCCGCGCCACGTCGTCTCGGTCTTGCCGCCGATGGCGTTGGGCGGCGCGGGGTTGGCGTGGCTGCCATGGCAAGCCTCGCACACGGGCGCGAAGGTCTGCGTGGCCTCGCCGGCGCCGTCCACCGCCGTTGCGTCATCCGAGCTGACGCCGGTGTCCGACGGATCGTAGTTGCGCGCGGTGTCGCAGCCCGCCAGCGTCAGCGCCAGCAGCCCGCTCGTCGCCACCAGGAACCGTCCAAGGCCGCCGCGCCAGGTGCGCTCGAGAAGCCCGCTGTTTGTGTTGTGCCTGTCCATGTCTCTCGTCTCCTGGCGCCACAGCTCGGGCGCGCAGACTGCTCACAGGTTCTTGCAAAGACCGTGCCATGCGCGATGCCTTGTCCGCCCTCTCTGCCACAGCTGGGCTGGATAGGGAAGGGAGTTCGCATTCGCGCGTTTGCTGGCTGACGAATTGGCGCGTGCGGCGCCGCCAAGTCGTTGCAGTCCCAGCCCGTGCCGAGAACTCGGCAGCTCCTGCCGAATTTTCGGCAGTAGGCAAAATGAATAAAATCAGAACGTTGAGCATGTTCAACGAACAGCGTTCGCCGAACGTCGACAAAATTGTCGTGCCTAGAGCGGCGTTGGTTCATAAATTCAAGATGTTGCGGAGCGTGCCGATTTTTCGGCGGCCAACGAGGCCGGTCCGGGTCATTTGTGCACCCGACTTGATCTGCGTCAAGTGCTCCGGACCCGGCCGCGGGCTAAACGAGAGAGGTGGCTGGATTTTGCCGCGTTGGCAGGCTTCTTGCAAAGCCTATCCAGCGGGTTGCTCAGTTGCGGCCCGCAAGAGAGAGGAGCTCTACATGTTTTCACGCGACACCCTACATCTCTGGATCCTGGCGGGCGCGCTGGCACTGGTTGGCATCGGTTTCTTCACCGTGCGCAGCCTCACCATTCCGCCTTCTTTCGGCCAGTTCGGCCACTTCCGCGGCGCGGCGCTGCAGACCGCGATGGACAAGGAGCGCAAGCTCACGACCCGCGGCGACTGCACGGCGTGTCACGACTCGCTCAAGCACGAGATGGGCAAAAGCCACGAGCGCGTCCACTGCATCGAGTGCCACGGCGAGGGCAAGGCGCACATGACCGCCTGTCAGACCGCCAAAACGGCCGCGAAGCCGGGCGAAAAATTGATCTGCGACAAGTCTGGCCTGATGCCGACCAACATCAAGGACATCTGCCTGCACTGCCACCAGCAGATGGTCGGGCGTAACCCCAAGCATCCGCAGATCATTTTCGAAGAGCACATGAAAGACAACGATCCGAAGGATCCCAAGAGCCCGATGGTGTGCATGCAGTGCCATGTGCCGCATGACCCGTCGCAGGAGCCCAGCGATGACGCTGGGGACAAAGACGATGCCGCCAAGCCGGCGGACGCAGCGACCCCGACTGCTGCCCCGGCTGCCGCGACGCCCGCTACCGGAGGTGCCCAATGAGCTGCTGTGAGAAGAAGGGTGCGCAGGGCACCTGCTGTGAATCCAAGGCCGAGCCCACGGGCTTGATGGACACGTCCGAGTCGCGGCGCGAGTTCATCTGGGACGCCGTCAAGAACTTCACGTTCGGCGCCATGACGCTGACGGCGATCCCGATCTTCATCGAGAATGCCCACGCTGACGAAGTGCACACCGACAAGGACGGCAAGGAGAAAAAGGGCCACACGGTGCTCTTTGGCTACCTCGTCGACACCACCAAGTGCATCGGCTGCGGCGGCTGCATGTTGGCGTGCAAGAAGGAAAACGACGTGCCGGACGGGCAGTTCCGCACCTGGGTCGAGCGCTACGTCTACTACAAGGACGGCTCGGTCGCGGTGGACGTCAACACCAAGGGCACGTTCGCATTCACGGAACTGCCGCCGATTGACCCGAAAGAGGTCGACAAGGCGTTCTTCGTGCCCAAGCTGTGCAACCACTGCCTCGACACGCCGTGCATCCAGGTGTGCCCGGTGGGCGCGTCGTACAAGACCAAGGAAGGCGTTGTGCTTGTCGATTACGAACAGTGCATCGGCTGCGCGTACTGCGTGCAGGCGTGCCCGTTCGGCACCCGCTTCATCAACACCAAGACGCAGACCGCCGACAAGTGCACGTGGTGCTACCACCGCATCGAGCACGGCGAGAAACCGGCTTGCGTCGATGTGTGCCCGACCGGCACGCGCACGTTTGGCGACATCAACGACC
>CAIPXZ010000330.1 GCA_903869075.1 uncultured Myxococcales bacterium
AATCGATCAAGGATCTGCTTGTGAGTTATCAGATCGAGCACGACTTCGACGGGTTGCAGGAGACCGCTGACCGCGCAGAGCCGTTCTTGGCCAAGGATGAAACCGAGCGCAATCGCAACCTTGTTCATGAGACCGTCTGTTTCACGATCGCCAGCCCGGCGGACACAACGCTCGGCCGCGCCGAGAAGGCGAGGGACGACGCCGAGCGCTTGGCGGATCCCGAAAAAGCGGCCGCGGCGCTCGCGCGCGCCCGCGAGCTCTACCACCACGCCGGGCAGCTGTATTACAACCTGAGGCAGCAAGTCCCGCAGAACGACACGTCGCGGCAAAAGGCGCTGCACATGAACGCCGCGCGGGCTTTCTACCGCGCCGAGGCGTGGGACGAGGCGCTTGTCGTGCTAGGTGAAATTGAGCAGATCGTGCGCGCGGCGCGGCCGGCGACGGAGCAGGAGAAGGGCCTGAACACCAAACGGTTGGAAGAGATTCTGCGGATGCGCGCGGACTTGTCCGTGAAGTTCTTTGATCCGCGGCGGGCGATCGACGACTGGCTTGCGATCTACCGCAGCCAGCCGGAAGTCGAGGGCGGGAGGATTGCGCTGCGGCAGGCGACGCGGACGGCGCTGGCGATCGACGACGCCGAGAAGCTGCGCGCGGTCCGCGATGTGCTCAAGGCGCGGTTGAAGGCGATGCCCGGCGACGCGCAGGTCTCCGAGCTGCTGGCGCAGATCGGCAAGCGGCGCGCTGTCGTGCCGCCGCTGCCGCCGCGGGTGTTTGCGGGCGCGGGGCTGCGCTACAAGCTCGCGCTGGTTGTCACCCCGAACCGCGCGCCGATGCTGCAGGCGGACCGGACGCTGCAGTAGCGCGGTATGCACTGCCGGCGCGCTCGCCACCGCCTTTACACCCAGCCACCGCGCGGGAATACTCCGCAGCGGGGGGATGATCGACATGGGCAACCGGTTCTTGTGCAGCGCGGCGGGCGTTGGTTTGTGGCTCGCGCTGTGTGGCGGCTGTGCCGGGGCGGACGTGCCCGTCAGCGGGCCGCTCTGGGATGACGCGGTCAGTGGCGATGCGGCCGGCGATGCGGCGATCCGCGACGTCGCGGCGTTTACGCCCGGCGCGCCAATCGCCGTGCAGGACAAGCAGTGGCAATACGTGGAAGTGCCCGGCACGTATTGCCGCGACGGCCAGACCACCGGCTTTGCCATCAACGCAAACCTGAAGTCGGACAAGCTCGTCCTCTTTCTGGAAGGCGGCGGCGCGTGTTTCAACGACCTGACCTGCGCCGTCAACCCGATGCACTACACCTTTAGCCCCGGCATCGGCGCCGCGACGCTCCAGCGCGATGGCATCAACCCGTTTGCCGACTGGAGCTTCGTCTACGTCCCGTACTGCTCCGGTGACGTCTTCAGCGGCACGGTGATGAACGGCCACAACGGCGAGCCGCAGGTCGGCTACGTGAACCTCGGCAAGTTCCTGGAGCGCATCGTGCCGACGTTCCATGGCAAGCTCAGCACCGTCGTGCTCACTGGCGTCAGCGCGGGCGGCTTTGGCACGGCGTGGAATTGGCTGCGCGTGCAGGACGCTTTTGGCCCGACGGTTGCCGTACATGCGCTGGATGATTCCGGACCGCCGATGGCGGAAGCCTACCTGACGCCGTGCATGCAGCAGCGCATGGCAGCGGCGTGGGGCTGGCAGGACTCCTTGCACCCAGCTTGCACAGCGTGCGATCTCGCCGGTGGCCACGTCGTGGAGCCGCTCATCGACGCGGCGCTGCAACGCCAGGCCGGCAAGCGCTATGGCCTGCTCAGCCACGACGAGGACAACATCATCAAGTTCTTCTACTCGTTTGGCTTGGACAACTGCAGCGCCATGGACACCGTCAGCTTTCCGCCGGAATTCGCCAATGGCCTCTTTCCGCAAGGCTTGAGCGACCTGCGCGCCCACCTCGCGGGGCACACCAACGCCGCGGTCTTCGAGACGCACGGCACGGCGCACGTCGTCGTTGTGTCGCCCAGTGCATGGAAGGAATCGGTGGGGACGACGACGGCGCTGCAATGGGTCACGTGGTTTCGCGATGGCGACCCGAAGTGGGTTGACTTTGCGCCGTAGCGCGGGCGCGTCAGGCGTGGTGCGTGCGAGAGGAAGCTGCTGCGCACGTTGCATGCGATTCGCTCGGGACCCCAACTCCCTGTTGGCGCATCGCTACATCGACGTCATGTGACAGTCCTGCTGCGCGGTCCACTGCGCAGCGATGGTCAGCTTGCACTGGTCGAGCCGGAAGCCGGAAGCCGTCGTGCCGGAAATCGTCATTTCGGCGCGCACGGTGTCGCCGCGCTTGGGCTTGTCGCTGGCAAACAGCGGTCCCGACGTGCGCACGACGCTGACGGCAAACAGGGTCTCGCGGCTGACGCTGACGTCGTTGTAGTCCGGCGCCGGCTGGTAATCGGGCGGCAGTCCGGGTGGGCTGGAAAATTCGTAGCAGGTCATCGTGCCGGAGCTACTGGCGAGCTCTGCCGCGCTGCAGGAGACGGTCAGGTTGATGCGGTCGTCGAAGTGGTTGAAGGTCAGCGCCCCGGTGTCGCCGGGCGGACTGCCGAGCTGTTCCGGGGCGTAGGCGTCAAAGCCGAGGCTGTCCAGCGTGGTGGCGTGGCCAAATGGATCGGTGACGCAGGCGACTTTGGTCGTGCTGGCGGCCAGCGCAAAGTGCGTGGCGTCGTCGCTGCAGATGACCCCTTCGCCGCGCGGCACGAGGCCGCAGCTGGCGAGGAGAATGGCCCATGGGATGCAGCAAAGCAGCGGGGAGCGCATGGCGGACCTTCCAGCCAGCGCTGGTGTGGCGCGGCTGGGGCAGCGTCGCATCGGGCCGGGGAGATGGCAATGGCTGGGGTGGCGGCGGTTAGCAAACGCCGCAGCGGCGCTTCGCATCGGCACCCGCCTGGGCGCGCACCCGCTACGGCACCGCGGCTTCCACAAGCTGCGCCAGCAGCGCCAGCGACTGCTGCCAGCCGACGTAGCACAGCTCGACAGGCATCACCGCTGGCAGGTTTTCCTGGACAATCACCACTTCGGTGCCGCACACCACCGGGCGCAGGCTGATGGTCACCGTCATGTCGCCGGGCAGGTTCGGGTCGTCAAAGCGGTCGATGTAGCGGATTCGCTCGCTGGGCACCAGCTCCGTGAACGTGCCGCCAAAGCCGTGGCTCTCGCCGCTGGTGAGGCTTGTGAAGCACATGTGGTACGTGCCGCCGACCCGGGCGTCCAGGTGCTGGACCTCGCCGACGTAGCCGTGCGGCGGGAGCCATTTGCACTTGGCGCGCGGGTCGAGGACGGCGCGGTAGATGCGCTCGGCGGGGGCGCAGAGGATGCGGTGCAGGCGGACGGTGTGGGACAAGGCTGGGCTCCGGCTGAAGCGGTTGGGCGCTGAGGATGGCGCGGCAGTGCCGGTTCTGCAAGCGCCGCAGGTGGCAGGCGTTGCCGGGAAATCTGGCCGGCGTGTCAACGCACGCAGCGCACGGACGTGGCACCGTCCATGTCATAGCCGAACGTCCAGCCGCTGGTAAAGTCGATTGTCCAGACCAACGACGTGCTGGCGACTTGCGGCGTCGAAGACGTATAGTAGCCGCCAATTTCACCGGCAAATGCCGTGGGGTCGAGCTTCTCGCCGCTCTCGGCACGGTCCATAAGCGACGCGAGCTCGGTAATCGTGGGCAGTCGCCAGCCGCCGCCCGCAAGACTCAAGCCCGCACAATACGCCTGCGCGCTGCCTGGCGCGGACGTGGCCGACCACGTGTGCATTGTCGGCGATTTTTGCCGCTGCCACGTCAGCTTCCACCAATTGTCATGCACCGTACCCGCCGCGACGTCGGTCACGAAGCGTCCGGCAGGCGATTTGGCGAACGCCGGCGCCGCAAGCGCAACGCTGAGACTCGCCACGACGAACAGACAGATCCGCACGGGCTGCAGCATCGTGCGCCTCACTTGGCGTGCAATCTGGGTCATCGGACGCACCTCGCGCGGATGCCATTGAATGCGCCTGTCGCGCCGGCCAGCATGTTGTTCTGCCCCCAGAGCGTGTCCATCGCCCAAGCGCTGTCCGGGTTACCCACCACGAGCACCGCCGACCAATATTCGATGACCGTCTTCGACTGGCCGAACGCCTTCGCCACCGCCGGCCCATGCTGGGTGAAGTCGATTGTCGTTTGCAGCTCGGCGGCGGTCGGCAGGCGCCAGTCGTTTTGGCCCGCGAGCGTGAGACCGAGGCAGTAGCCGCTTGCCGCCGACCATGCAAGGGCCGCGCCGCTGTCCTTTTTCTGCCACATGAGCTGCGTCTGGTTGTCGCTCACCGTGCCGTCGCCGTTGTCCGTGAAGTACGCCTGCGTCTGGAAGTCGCGCCAGCCCCAGATGGGCTGGTCGGGGGCGCAAACGTCGCCGGCATTTGTGGCAATGCTGATGAAGCCGTCCAGGCAGGCGCTGCACGCGGGCGCGGCGAATCCGGGCTTGGCGCAGGTGCTGCAGCCTTCATCGGTCTGGCCGTCGCAGTTGTTGTCGACGGTATCGTCGCAGGATTCGGTCGCGCCGGGATGGATCGCCGCGTTGCCATCATCGCAATCGCCGCCGCACGCAGCACCGGGCCCGAAACCGTCGCCATCGGCGTCGAGCGCCGCGCCCGCGCATACGCCATTGGTGCATGTGTCCGCGGTGGAACACGGGTTGCCATCGTCACACGCGGCGCCTTCGCATCCCGGGCCACACGCCGCGGCACATGGATTGACGTCGGCGCCCGCCACATCCCCGCCATCGCCGGCACTGTCCGGCTGCGCATCGACCGCCACATCCGCAATCGTGTCTTTCACCGCAACGTCGGCAATTGTCTGGGTATCGACGACGTCGGCGCTATCGGGCGCGCTATCTGGTGCCGATGCGTCTGCGTCCGCCTTGGGAGTCGTCACGTCGGCATCGGCCACGGCGTCGGCGGCGACTGTGGCATCGCCGCTGTCCGCTGCCGCATCCGCACCCTCCGCTGCAAGGTCCGACTTGGCGTCGCCCGCATCGCCAGCATCGGCGAAGTTCGACGTCCCCGGATTGCTCGGCGCCGCACAGCCAGCGGCCGCAAGCGCCGCGACAAAAGCCCGCGTTCGGCCGTGCCGCGCCAACCGACGGGAAAGGGCCAGTGCCTGAGCGTCTGCCACGTGTGCCTCCCTCGCGCGACGGGTTCAGTCGGCGGCTGTCCGTGCGAAACGCAGGATCTATCGCAGTTTTTCCGCTTCTTGCGATGGCGTCAAGTCCTGCGCCCGCGCGACAGTTGCCTCCGTGCGTTGGCACCGCACCTTCCGCTTGGCCAGCGCGATTTACGCCAGCACCTGTGCATGGCCGGACCGCGACGGCCGCCGCGCAACGCCGCAATCGCCACTTCGGCAGTTCGCCTGCGCCTACGCGCCCGCCTTGGCCGCGCGCGACTTGCCCTTCGTCGGCAGCTCCGCGACCCGCACTGCCAGCAGCTGCGTCAACAGGCCCGCCGGCAACGGCGCATCATAGGGCACGTGCAAGGAGCCCGGCGTGTAGACGTAACCTTGCAGGGCGTCCGCCAGCTGCGGCAAGACGCTGCCGCTGTGGGGCAAATACGCGATGTGGGCCTTGAACGCCGCGAAACCGGCGACGACCTTGCCGTCGATGCGGTACGCCGGCGCGTTGTACGAAATGCACTCGACCGCGTCGGGCCGGATGGCGCGAATCGTCTGGCGCAAGGTCTCGCAGCCGGGGCGTTGATACGGCGCGAGGGTCGCGAGGTAGGCATCGACATCGGCAAAGCTCATCGTTCCCTCCTGTAGTCCGGCGGCGACGGCGCGCATCGCAAGTGAGGGGCCGCAGCTTGGACGTCCCGACGACATGGACCGCGTGCGCAGCCTCGGAAGGTCCGAATCGCTGCGTCGCGACAAGTTTGCCGCGTGCGCCGGCCAGGTCAAGCCGCGAGCGGTCGACGCAGCTGACAGGACAGCCGAGCTGCATGCCATCGCCCGTCGCTGCCCTTTGGCGTGTGGCGTTTCACGCGCGCCGAGCCGGTTTTGCGGATTGCCGGCAGCGCAAGTCCGCCAAAACCCACTTCCAAGCTGCGTGACAAAAGATGAAATCAGGCGCCAGCTGCTTCACGTCCGCCTCCAGCACCGCAATCGGCGAGTCCAGCACGTCGCCGCTTTTTGCCCGACGCGGTATCCGCGCCGTCCCAGTCAACCGTCAGCTGCGGCGCAGCAGGTCAAGCGCCAGGCGAGCGTTCAGGGGCGCGGCGCGAACCGCGCGGTCAGATACCGCTGCCAATAATCGCTGAGCCGGGCGTCACCCTCGCGTCCCGGATGGTCGTTATCGGCGTACATGCCGCGACCGTTCACGATGGGCGAGCAGGTTTCTGCGCCGCAAAACGCCGCAGATGCGTCGAGGACCTCTGCGCCGGTCGGCGTCACAGCGGCGAAAAATGCGGCGCTGTCGGCCTCATACGTCGCGCGTGGCATCGTGACGTGCACGGGCTCGCCGGCGCGCAGCTGGGCAAACGCCACATCGTTGACGTCCTGCTTCCAGACGACGTGAAAATCAGGAAGTTGCCGCATGAACGCCACGGCAACTCCACGCACGCGGAGCGCTGCAGCGGTCCGCACGAGCGCGTCAGGCAGCGGCGTCGTGCTCGCGACGTGCGTCATGACCTTCCCGTTGCGGAAATAGCGATTGAACGCCGAGATGACGACGACGTCGGTGATGCCTTGGCGCACGACGAGGTCGCGCCAGCGGGCGTTGTACTCCCAGCAATCGGGATTGCCGGTGCCGGCGTCGTCGCGCACCGTGGCGTCCCACAGGATCGGGCAGCCGGTGTGCGCGGCGAGGTTGACGGGGATGCCGACGCGGCGGGAGGCGTCGCGAATGCCGCCGCTCATCGCGAGGAGCAGCGAGTCGCCGACAAACAGGATGCGGCGCTCGCTGCCCGCGCGCTTGAACACTGCGAGTTCTGGCGCGCATGTGATGTGATCGATGCCGGAGGTCGGGAAACCGCAGCGCTCGCGGTCGTCGGACCAACCGGACGAGAGCTGTGGGTACCGCTCCGGAAAGCCGCGGGCGTGCGCGACCCACGCACCGGCGGCAGCGACAGCGGCGAGGCTGATGACCGCTGAGGTCAAGACTTGGGTGCGCGTCCAGCGTTTGCGGTCGCGAAACGGCGCTTCGACGAACGACCACGATACCCAAGCCAACGCCACGGCGAGGCAGCCAAGCCCGGCGCGCGCGGCGAGACTGAGCGCCACTGGCGCATAGACCCGGGCAAAGGCCAAAAGCGGCTGGTGCCACAGGTAGGCGCTGTAGGAGACAAGCCCGACCGCCACGACCGGGCGCCACGCGAGCACGCGCGCGACGCGGGTGTGCGGGTGCGCGCAGGTGAGAATCAATGCCGTGCCGACCGTCGGAATGAGCGCGGGAATTCCCGGCACCGGCGTGTGGGCGTCGAACGCGACTGTCGCCGCAAGCAGCAGCGCCAAGCCCAGCGCGGCCAGCCATTCATCGCCCGCCCGCGGCGTCTCGCCCAGCGCGCGATCCCGCAGCGCGGGCGTCAGCGCAATCAGCGCCCCGAGCAGCAATTCCCAAGCCCGCGTCGGCAGCAGGTAGAAGTTCGCGACGGCGTGGCCTGGTCCCCAGAACGTCGCCATCAGAAACGATGCGACGGCCACGGCGGCGACGACAAGCGCAACGCGACGGCGCATGAACCGCCAGAGCAGCGCCAAGAGCGGCGGAAAAATCAGGTAGTACTGCTCCTCGATGGCGAGGCTCCACGTGTGCAGAAGCGGTTTGGTCTCGTTCAGCGTGTCGAAGTAGCCGCTCTCGTGCCAGAAGAAGACGTTGGACGTGAACGCGGCGACGCTGACGGCGCTGCGGCCAAATTCGCGCAGGTGCCGCGGCGCGAGCCAGAACGCGGTGGCCAAGGCGCTGCACACAAGAACGAGAACAAGCGCGGGCAGGATGCGGCGGGCGCGACGCTCGTAGAACGTCAGCAGCGAGTAGCGCCCGGTGTCGAGCTCGTGCGCGAGGATCGACGTGATCAGGTAGCCGCTGATGACAAAAAACACATCGACGCCGACGAAGCCGCCGCTGAAGCCGGGAATGCCGGCGTGGAACAAGATGACCGGAAGCACCGCGAGCGCCCGCAGCCCATCGATCGCCGGACGATACGTCAGCGGCCTTGCGATCGGCGGCGCGGGCGTTGTGTGGGCGGTCGGAGAACCGCGTTCGACGGGCACTTGCACGCGGAGACTCCACAACGGGGTGCGACGAGGTGCGACGCGCGTGCCCAGTCACAACCGCAGCCAGACGCGAGACCGCAGCAGTTTCGCCGCATCGTCGCGAACTGTCCACTGCCGCAAATTCGGCCGCAGTCGCCAGCCTCTTCCACACGCCGGCCGCGCACAACAACCGCAACGAGTCGACACCGCCTTCCGGCTCTGGCAGCTGAATTCATCGCCGCGCTGCAGGCCGTCACACGCCGCTGGCGAATCGGCGACAGCGGCGACAAGCGGCCGGCAGCGCGTCCAGACTTTGGCAAAACCGGTCAATCCGCCGCTGCAAACCAAAAAATGAACCTGCTTTTGGGGCATGTCGCGCGCTGCAAGCCAAAAACAAAATGGCAAAGTTGGCAAGTCGGGCGATGCATGCCAGTTGTGAACATTTGATTTTGGCTTGTCACGCGCGACAAGCCAATTTCGCGCATTCCTGAAGCAAGAGAACGCCACGGCAACACGTGGAGCGTCGCATTCGGCGCGCCACCGTCCTCGGAAATTCCTCCCCCCTGACGACGGCCACCGGCGCTGACTGCCACGCCGCTGGGTGGGACGGGTGGAACCGCAAATCGAGCTGACTATTCGGTGTCCCCGTCTGCGTTCCGACACCCACCGCCCGCAGTCCCCACCTGATCACAGTGCCCGGAAGTCGCGTTGGGATCGCCGCGGATCGTCACCTCAAAGGTGCGCGCGTTGCCATCGCAACCAAAGTCGCACCGCGCTTTCAAGACTGTGGTCGCAAGCGACTTCACACCTGAAGATTGTTCCACCGCGTACTGGCACAAGTGTTCTCCCGCGATCGCGAAATTCATGGCCTTCCAGGTTGGATGATTCCACGCCTCGGGATCGGCATCGCACTGACCGTCACCGTCTTTGTCGACTTGTGGATCGCAGCAACTCGTCCCGGTCGGCGTCCACGGCACGTCGGCGGGAAACTGGCAGTCGACGGGCGCGCCCCGCGCATTTGTCCGCGGCGTCGTGTAGTAGCTTGCCGCGCCTTTCTTGAGCAAATCCAGCATCTCGCTGGCCTCAGATGCCTTCGCGCGGCGCCGGTAGGCTTGCAAAGACGGAGAGGCAAACGGCGCGATGGCAAGCACCCCGACGATGGAAGCGATGATGATCTTGCTGCGTGGCGACATGGACCGCATCCTCAGGTGCATGAGGCTG
>CAIPXZ010000331.1 GCA_903869075.1 uncultured Myxococcales bacterium
CGCCGACGACGTCGCCGCGGTGATGGTGCCATTGCGCTTGTCAAACACAGGCTTGAGCTTGGCCAGCTTGCCGGCGTCCATGTCGGTGCGGATGAGGTTGTCGGCGCTCACCGGCCCCTTCGGCGTCTGCACCGTCATGATCTCATTGGCAATCTTGCCCGACTGCACGGCCGCCGCGGCTTTCTTGTGGCTGGCGATCGCCAGCTCTTCTTGCGAACGCCGCGAGATCGCGAAGTTCTGCGCCATCTCCTCGGCGTGCTCGCCCATGGTCTTGCCCGTGTAGCGCTCGCTGATGCTCGGCGGCGTCGGGAAGAAGTCGACCGGGTTCAGGTGCGACAATTCCTTCAGCAATTCAACGCCCTTGGCGCGCTGCATCTTCTGCAGCTGGTCAACGACTTTCTTCTTGTAGACGACCGGCGCGTGGCTCGTGACATCCACGCCGCCCGCGAGCACGACGTCGCTCTCGCCCGACCAGATCTGCTGCGCCGCCGAGGCGATCGCCTGGAAGCCCGAGGCGCAGGCGCGCGACACGGAGAAGCCCGAGCACTGGTACATGCCCAAATTCATGGCGACTTCACGCGCCACGTTCGGGCTCCGCACAACCGAAATGACCGTGCCCCAGATGACCTGGTCGACGTCCTGCGGCTTGAGCTCCAAACGGAACAGCAGCTCGCGGGCGACCTGCGTGGAGAGCTCCACCGGGTCGACGTCGTTCAAGTCCGACCACGAGCGCGAGAACGGCGTCCGCAGACCACCGACGATCGCGATGCGATCGACGCCGTTGCCGAGCTTGCGCACCGTCCGCTCCGCCGCAACCGCTTTGGTCTCGGGCGCGGGCGCAGGTACGGGCGCGGGCGCAGCTTTGACCGCGGCAGGCTTGGCGGCAGCCGGCGCCTTGGCGGCTTTGGCAGCCTTGGGCGCAGCGGCGACGGCGGGCTTGGCCTCGGGCAACGACTGCTGAACGGCCTCGGGAACGATCTTTTTACGTGGCGGCATACTGTCCTCGCGAAGAAGTAGGAGAACGCGGTGCGGGCGATTGGCCTCGCGGCGCAAGAGTGTGACGCGCTGCGTCACAAGCCGTCAAGTTGGCCTCGCTCGCGCACGGCCGGGCGCGGGATTTTGCCGGCTTGGCTAGACCACGGCGATCGCGCCCGGGTCGTCCACCGCCAGCAATTCACCAATCACCGCGCGCACCGCCACATCGCGGTGCGAAAGCTCCAGCAGCAGCGCGTCCAGCTTGTGCGGCGCCACCGCAATCAGCAGCCCGCCGGACGTCTGCGCGTCCGCCAGCAGCAGCCGCATGTGCTCGGGAATCGAGTCGCTGAAATTCACGTGCGGCGCTGCATACTCCAGATTGCGGCGCGATCCGCCCGGGCAAATGTTGTCGGCAGCCATGTCCACCGCGCGATCCAGCCACGGAATTTCGTCCAGGTGCAGCCGCGCGCCGACCGCCCGGCCGCGCGCCATGCTCGACGCCAACAGCACGTTGCCGAGGTGACCCAGCAGCCCAAAACCCGTAACATCTGTGCAGGCTTGCACGCCAACCGCCAGCATCGCCGCGCACGCCGCGCGGTTCAGCGACGCCATCGACTCGACCGCCTGCCGCAGCTCCTCGGGCGGCATCACGCCGCGCTTCACCGCGGTTGTCAGCACACCGGTGCCCAGCGGCTTTGTCAGCACAAGCACGTCGCCCGGCCGGCCACCGGCGTTTGTCACAATCGCCTTGGGGTGCGACAAACCCGTGACAAACAGTCCAAATTTAGGCTCCTTGTCGACGATCGAATGTCCGCCGGCGATGACGATCTCGGCCAGTTTGCAGACGTCGGCGGCGCCGCGCAGGATCTCGCCGAGCTCCGCCGCGCCACGCTCGGCCATCGGCCAAGCGACAAACGACAGCGCCGAGATCGGCCGCGCGCCCATGGCGTAGACGTCGCTCAGCGCATTGGCCGCGGCGATCCGCCCGTAATCATACGGATTATCGACGATTGGCGTAAAAATATCGACCGTCTCGACGAGCGCCACGTCCTCGGACAGCTGGTACACCGCCGCGTCATCGCTCGACGCATGGCCGACGACGAGCCGCGGATCCTCATACGCCGGCAGGTGCGCGAGCGCGCGTCGCAGGTCTGCCTGGCCGATTTTGGCGGCACAGCCCGCGGTTGCGGAAAGCTCAGTCAGGCGGGGCAGCGGGTGGTCCGGCGGGGCGCGGTCAGTCATGGTCGGTGGCTCGGATCGCCAACGGGGCGACAGCGGGTAACGTAGCGTCAGCACGCGGCTTTGTCACGCGCCATGGGCACGCGCCGGCAATTTGCCCGCGCGCTGAATCGGCGGTGGGACGGCCGCGGCGTTCATGCTACCCTGATGCCGGAGGAATTCGTGCCCCAGCCGCCCCGCCACCTGCCGTTGCACTGGACGCCGTCGCCGCGGCGGCGAGCGCTGGTTTGGGCGCTGCTGCTGCTGCCGGCGTGCGGTGATTTTCAACCAGCCGATGCTGCTGCCGATGCCGTTGCCGTGGATGCCGCGCCGGTTGACGTTGCCGTGGACGTGCCGCCAGCAGCGACGCCGGTGACGACGGTCGACCAGACGCCGCTGGCGGTGCAGCTGACGCCGAACGTCGGTCCGGCGAGCGGGCTGCAGGTGCTGACGCTGACCGGGCAGTCGCTGGGCCATGTGCAGACTGTGCTGTTTGGCAGCACGCCCGCGATGCAGGTGGACGTCCAGGACGACAATACGCTGCAGATCGTGACGCCGCCGCATCCGTCGGGGGTGGTCGACGTGATCCTGCGGCCGGCGCCGGACGCGCAAGGCCATGCGGTGCCGGACGGCAAGATCGTCAAGGGCTATCGTTATGTCGGCACGGTGACGGTGACGGCGGTGACGCCGACGGCAGGGCCGGCGCAGGGCGGCACGCCGCTGACGATTACCGGCAACGGCTTCACGCCGCAGACGCAGTTCGTGATCGGCCATCGCCTCGGGCTGCTGCCGAGCGTGCTGGACGAGCATACGGCGACGGTGCTGACGCCGCCCGGCCAGGCGGGAACGGTGAGCATCGCGGCGGCCAACGGCGACGGCAGCGGCCAGCTGGAGAACGCATTCACGTACCACGCGCCGCCGGTCCTCGATTCGCTGGCGCCGGCGCTGCTGCCTTGGCAGGCCAAAGGCGGGACGCAGGTCGTGCTGCGCGGACATAACCTCGCGGGAACGCTGGAGAAGCTCACCTTCGTCGGCGTGACCGGCACGGTGCAGGCGGACATCCTCAGCACCGACGGCGCGACGCTGGTCGCCAAGCTGGGACCGGAAGCGGCGGCGGGCGTCTACGACGCGGTGTTCCAGCAAGCGGACGGCATCGCGACCCTGCCGCACGCGCTGGCGCTTGTGGACACGACCGCGGGCGCGCTGCCGTGGGTGATTTGGACGGTGACGCCGGCGGCGGAGCCGGTGAACGCGCTGCAGCCGGTGACGCTCGGCGTGGCGGGCCAGGCGACGGCGGCGCAGTGGCAGGCCGCGCAGGTTGCATTTGGCACGTTGCCGGCGAAAGTGCTGCAGGTCGCGGTGGATGCCGCGGGAACGGGCGCGACGCTCGTTGTGCAGCCGCCGCTGACGCCGGAGACGGCGCTGCCGCAGACGGTCAATGTGGCGGTGCAGGTCGGCGATCATCAGGCGGAAAAAGCGCAGAGTTTCAAGTATCTGCCGGCGGCGCTGGCGATTGACAGCGTGGCGCCGACGCAGCTGGCGCCGGCCGGCGGGACGGTGCTGACGCTGGCGTGGTCGCCGCATCCGGGCGATCAGCCGCTGCCGGCGCAGGTGCGGATTGGCGCCCTGCCCGCGGCGCAGGTCGCGCTGGTGCCGGGCAAGCCGGGCGTGCTGACGTGCGTGGCGCCGCCGGGCGCGCCGGGTCCGGCGGACGTGACGTTGCAGCTCGCCGATGGCACGCAGGCGACCGCTTGGCACGCCGTTGAGTATGCTGGCAGCGGCCACGGCCTGTACGCGGTGCTGCCGGCGGTGGGCGCGCAAGCCGGCGGCACCTGGGTGGATGTGATCGGCGAAGGCCTCACCGGCCTGCAATCCGTGCGTTTTGGCGGCGGCATCGCCACCGACTTGCACGTCATCGACAACGGCTGGGCGACCGTGCGCACACCGCGCGGCGACCCTGGCCCGGTCGACGTCCAGGCGGTCTGGAACCCCGCCACCCGCGCAACGCTCAGCAACGGCTTCACCTACTTCGATCCCCGGGACGGCGACGGCGGCACCTGGGGCGCGACGATCGGCGCCTCGCTCAACGTCACCGTCGTGCGCCGCAGCGACTCAACGACGCCCATCCCCGGCGCGCTGGTCATCGCCGTCGCCGGCGGCACGCAGTGGCAGGGCTTCAGCGACGACCGCGGACAAATCACCTTTTCCGGCCCCGGCATGGCGGCGCCGGTCGACGTCCACGCGTCCAAAGCCGGCTTCACCGCCGGATCGCTCATCGCGCTCTCGGCGGAAAACGCAACGATTCGCTTGAGCTCCAGCACATCCAGCTCCGGCAGTGGCAGCGGCAGTGGCGACCCGGTGCCGCCCAACGGCACCGTCACCGGCACCGTTCTGGACGCCGACAAGTACACGATCCTGCCGCCCGGCAGCTGCGCCGGCGAGCCCGGCAGCGGCGGCAACTGCAAGCCCTGCACAAGCGACGCCGGCTGCGGCGCCAACGCCAGCTGCGAGCTCATCGGCCTGTCCGACGCCACGACGATCAGCGATGGCGGCTTCTGCGCCACCGCGTGCGTGAGCCTAGGCGACTGCCCCGACGGCTACACCTGCAACCAGTTCGGCGCCGGCAGTGACGCGCGCTGGCGCTGCCGGCCGAGCGTCGGCACACCGCAGATCCGCTGCGAACCGGCGGCGGGCGGCATCTACGGCAGCGGCGGCCAGCAGGACGGCGGCATCGTCGACGCATCGGGCCAGTTCACGCTCAGCGTCACGCCCGGACCGACGGCGGTCATCTGCCGCAGCGGCTATCTGGACAAGCACACCGGCGCGTTCGTGCCGCTGGCCATCGGCCTGACGCGCAACCTGTTCACCGATCCCGGCCAGACGCTGACGGGCGTGCAGGTCCACGTCCGCGTGCCGCTCAACCGCGCGATTCGCGTGCACATGCTGGCGCTGCCGGTCGGTCCGGACACGGTGGGCGGCCAGCGCAGCATCCTCGCGGCGATTGATTTGGGCGCCGATGGCTACCTGGCGCTGGGCCAGACGACGACAAAGCAGCTGACCGATACGCTCATGCTGACCGGCCAGCCGGGCGATGCGCTGTTACAGGGCGACGGCGCGAAACTGCGCTCCGAGCTCTACG
>CAIPXZ010000332.1 GCA_903869075.1 uncultured Myxococcales bacterium
ATCTCCACTTGCATCCCTTCGGCCGAGCGACTCGCGCCGTGTTGGCCGGGATCGGCTGCTGAAACTGACGCTCCTGACGCTGCTGCTGGCTGCGTGCGGTTCGCCCGCGCCCCAGGACAGCGGCACAACGACCTTGAGCGATGCCGCCGCTGACGGCAGTGGCAACCAGCTGGACGGCCACGACGGCGGCAAAAAGGACGGCTCCGCGCTGCCCGATGGCACGGAAACCGTGACGCCGAAGGACACGGACCTGCCGGACGGCGACGTCGGCCCCGGCAGCGACATCGACACCGCCGGCAACGAGCTGTTGATCGACGACGGCGACGACGGCGGCGAGGACGCCAGCACCGACGCCACCGGCGGCTGCGACTTTCCCGCCAACCCCGCGCCCGGCGAGCCCGGCGCGACGTGCAAGACCGCCGACGAGTGCGACAGCGGCTTTTGCATCGACAGCCCGAACGGCAAAATCTGCACCGCGGCGTGCATCTCCTGCTGCCCGGCGGGCTTTGCCTGCGGCAAGATGGCGGGCGTTGACGGCGCTTTTGCCTGCCAGCCCAAGCAGTTGGCGCTTTGCCAGCCGTGCAACACCGACGCCGAATGCGGCAAAGCCGACCCCGGCGCGCTGTGCATCAGCTACGGCACCGCCGGCAGCTTCTGTGGCTCCGGCTGCACCACCAGCGGCGACTGCCCCAGCGGCTACGCGTGCCAGGACAGCGACGGCCAGCTGGGCGCCGCCAAGCAGTGCGTGCACACCGCCGGCGAGTGCAGCTGCACAAAGTGGGGCGCGCTCGTCGGCGCCAACACCGCTTGCAGCCAGACCAACAGCTTTGGCACCTGCACCGGCACGCGCAAGTGCGCCATCGCCGGCCTGACCGCGTGCAGCGCGCCCGCGCCCGCGACCGAGACCTGCAACGGCGTGGATGACAACTGCGACGGCATCACCGATCCGGCGAATTCCGTTGGCTGCACGCCGTATTACACCGACGGCGACGGCGACGGCTTTGGCGGCGGCAAGGCCAAGTGCCTGTGCAGCGACCCGGGCAGCGACACCACCGACGGCAGCGACTGCAACGACACGAACGCCGCCATCCACCCCGGCGCCAAGGAAATCTGCGACGGCTTGGACAACAACTGCAACGGCCAGACCGACGAAGGCTTTCCCGACAGCAACAACGACGGCTTTGCCGACTGCGTCGAGCCGGACCTCGACGGCGCCGGCGTGCCGAACGCCCAGGACTGCGCGCCCGCCACCCCGAAGATCTTCCCCGGCGCCACGGCAATCTGCGACGGCTTGGACAACGACTGCAACGGCGTGACCGACGACCCCGGCGCCACCGGCTGCACGCAGTGGTTCCAGGACAACGACGGCGACGGCGTCGGCGCCGGTTCCGGCAAGTGCCTGTGCGACATCAGCGGCGCGTACACCGCCAGCACCGGCGGCGACTGCAATGACAGCAACCCCGCCATCCACCCCGGCGCCACCGAGATCTGCAACGACGCGGACGACAACTGCAACGGCCAGATCGACGAAGGCTGCGACGACGACGTGGACTTGTGGTGCGACGCGACGATGACCGTCGTCGGCACGCCCGCTGTCTGCCCGAACGGCAAGCAGGACTGCAACGACTCCGCCGCGGGCATTCACCCCGGCCAGCCGGAGATCTGCGGCAACGGCATTGACGACAACTGCGACGGCTTGACCGACACCGGCGATAACCTGAGCGGCTGCACGGTGTTCTACGTCGACAACGACGGCGACGGCTACGGCGACAAGACGCTCTCGCAGTGCCTCTGCGCGCCCACGGCGCTCTACGCCGTCAAGCTGGGCGGCGACTGCAACGATGGCGACCCGGCGGTCAACCCGAAGGCGCAGGAAGTCTGCAACGGCATCGACGACAACTGCGACGGCATCACCGACGGCGCCAGCGCCGCGGACTGCAAGGTCTTTTTCAACGATGCCGACGGCGACAGCTACGGCGTCAGCGGCGACCAGAAGTGCCTGTGCGCGGCCAGCGGCACCTACACGGCGACCGTCGGCGGTGACTGCAACGACGCCGCGTCTGCCATCCACCCGGGCGCCGCGGAAACCTGCAACGGCATCGACGACGACTGCGACGGCATCACCGACCCCGCCAACACCGCCGACTGCACGCCGTTCTTCAAGGACGCCGACGGCGACGGCTACGGCAGCTATACCGCCGGCAGCAAGTGCATGTGCGCCGCCAGCGCCGGCTATGTGGCCGCCGGCGGCGACTGCGACGACGCCAACGCCGCTGTGCATCCCAACGCCGCGGAGATTTGCAATGGCATCGACGACAACTGCGACGGCGCCACCGATCCGCTGAACACAACCGGCTGCACAAACTACCACCTGGACCAGGACGGCGACAGCTACGGCCAGACGTGGGCGCAGTGCACGTGCGCGCCCAGCGGCTTCTACACCGCGCTGAACGGCGACGACTGCGACGACACAAAGTCCGGCATCCACCCCGGCGCCGCCGAAATCTGCGACGGCTTGGACAACAACTGCAACGGCCAGACCGATGAAGGCGTACAGGGCACCTACTTTGCCGACCTGGACGGCGACGGCTACGGTACGGGCACCGGCAACGCGCAGTGCGGCCCGACGAACAGCTTCTCAGCGGTGCTGGGCGGCGACTGCGACGACACAAACCCCGCGGTGCACCCGAACGCGACCGAGATCTGCAACTTGATCGACGACAACTGCAACGGCCAGACCGACGAAGGCGCCGCGCCCGGCACGTACTACCAGGACGCCGACGGCGACGGTTTCGGCAGCGCCACGGCCAGCAAGGTCGCGTGCGGCGCGCCCGCCGGCTACGTCGCCAGCAGCACGGACTGCGACGACACGAACCCGGCGATCCACCCCGGCGCGACCGAGATCTGCGACGGCAAGGACAACAACTGCAACGGCCAGACCGACGAAGGCTTGCCGACCGGCACGTGGTGGCCCGACGCCGACAAGGACACGTACGGCGCCAGCGCCGGTCCCAGCGTCAGCGGCTGCCAGCCGACTGGCTATGTCGCCAGCAGCACCGACTGCAACGACGCCAACGCCGCCATCCACCCGGGTGCCAGCGAGGTCTGCGCCAACAACCTCGACGACAACTGCAACGGCCAGACCGA
>CAIPXZ010000333.1 GCA_903869075.1 uncultured Myxococcales bacterium
CACCCGCGTCTGCCCGCGCAGCTCCACGCCCGCGCCGATGCTGGCGTCCGGCGCCAACTGCACTGTCGTCTCAATCCACGCCGTCTCCGGCTCGTCCATGCCCACGCCGCGCATCAGCCAGCCGTGGTTCACGCGCTTGCGCAGCACCGCCGTCGCCGCCGCCAGCTCGGCGCGGTTGTTGACGCCGTGCGTCTCGCTGACATCGGCGGCAAAAGTCGCCACGCCCGGCTGCCCCGACGCCGCCGCCATGCCAACGAGATCGGTCAGGTACAGCTCGCCCTGCGCGTTGTTCGGCGTCAGCTTGGCCAGCGATTGCGCCAGGAAATCACCGCGCACGGCCATCATCCCGGCGTTGACGACGTCGATCTGCCGCTCCCCCTCATCGGCATCCTTGTGCTCGACCACGCGCGCGATCTCCGCGCCGTTCAGCACCACGCGGCCGTAGCCGGTCGGATCCGCCACGCGCGCCACGAGCAGGGACAGCGGCCGATCGCCGCGATCGTGACGCAGCTGCGCCAGCGTCTCCGCCCGCAGCAGCGGCACATCACCATACAGAATCAGCACTTCCTCGGCGCCATCCCAGCCGGGCTGGGCGCACAGCATCGCGTGGCCGGTGCCGTTCGGGTTGACCTGCTCGACGCAGGTGATCGGCAGCGGATTGTGGCGCGCGGCGATCCAGGCCTCCACCTGCGCGCGGCCATGGCCGGTCACGACCACGATCCGCTCCGGCTGCAGCGCCTCCGCGGTCCGCAACACATGGCCCAGCATGGGCTCGCCCAGCACCGGATGCAGCACCTTGGGCAGCTGCGAAGCCATGCGCTTGCCCAGACCCGCCGCCAGAATCACCACCGTCCATTTTGCCTGCGCCATTGCCGTCTCCTGCTGCGTTTGCCTGCGTGCATACCTAGCCGCAAGCTGGATTGTTTGCAAGTTGTCACAGCCCCCGCGCGGCCGGGGCTTTTGGCGTTGTCAGCGGCCATGACACAGGCTAGGCTCGGGCATCTGCCGGCCCGTTCGCCACGGCAGGGGGGAGGATTTCATGTCCGACGTTCGCGTTTGGCTCAACGGCAAGATGGTCGAAGCGGAAGAGGCCCGCCTCCCGCATCTCACCCACACGTTCCACTACGGCTTGGGCGCTTTCGAAGGCATCCGCGCGTACCAGCAGGAAAGCGGCCGCGGCGCCGTCTTCCGCTTGGGCGACCACATCAACCGCTTGCTGGCGTCGTGCCACCTCGTCACGCTCGACCAAGGCCTGACCTACGACATCCCGACCCTGGCGCAAGCCTGCGTCGACACGCTGATCGCCAACGGCTTGGACGAAGGCTACTTGCGGCCGGTCATCTACATCGCCGACGGCGCGATGGGCATCGGCGCCAAGGGCAACCCGATCCACGCGATGGTCGCGGCGTGGAAATGGGGCGCGTACTTGGGCGAAGAAGGCCTCGCCAACGGAATCCGCGCCTCGATCAGCAGCTTCAAGCGCCCCGGCCACGCGTCGGTGATGTCCAAGGCCAAGCTGACCGGCCAGTACATCAACTCGATCCTCGCCAAGCGCGAGGCGGTGGCCAACGGCTTTGACGAGGCCATCTTGCTCAACGAGCAGGGCTATGTTACCGAAGCGACTGGTGAAAACATCTTCATGGTCATCGACGGCGAGCTGACGACGCCGCCGCTCTCGGCCAACATCCTCGGCGGCATCACCCGCGCTTCCATCATCGAGATCGCCCGCAAGCGCGGCATCCGCGTCAGCGAGCGCCTGTTCGCCCGCGACGAGCTCTACACCGCCGACGAGGTCTTCTTCACCGGCACCGCCGCCGAAGTCACGCCGGTGCGCGAGATCGACCGCCGCACCATCGGCCTCGGCAAGCGCGGACCGCTGACGGCAGAGCTGCAGCAGGCGTTCTTCGACATCGTGCGCGGCCGCAACGACGACTACGCGCACTGGCTCACGCCGTTCGATCTCAACCCGGCCGTCGATGGCGCCGCCCGGACGCCGCGCGTCGCGCTGTCCGTCTAGCGACTCCGTAACAGGCTGGCGCGGCCCGGCCGCAGTTGTCGGCCGCCCGATCCGCGAACACCGCGGCAGGGCGCGTCGAAAGGCATCGAACCGAGACCAAAGTGGCACTTTTTTCTGAAGAATTCGCTGGCTGGCGAGACAGTGATTTTGACGCCTTCGCCCCCAGCAAGTGGCGTTCCAACCGCTTTACGCCGGAGCGAACCGGCGTGCGGCTGCGGCTGGCGGCGGCGCTGGAAGGCGCGGTGGCGTCGGTTGGCCTGAGCGCCGCCGGGCTGGAGCTGTGGTCGAGCCGCCCGGAGCCGGCGTTCACCAACCAGCACGAGGTGCGCGCGCTGACGATGGCGTGGACGCGACCGGGGGCCGAAAACGTCGAGACGGCGCACATGTACGCCGGGATCGTCGTTGACAACGCCGGCGTGACGCTGCGGCTGCGGCTGCCGGGCGCGCACCAAGCGGCGTGGCGGCCGATGCGCGCGACGCTGGCGGAGCTGGCGGCGCTGGCCGGGATGCAGGTGCGGCTCGGCGACGTCGAGCTGACGCCGGACGCGCTGGTGGACTCAGATCTGACGGGCGATCTGCTGCTGGAGCGGGTGATGACGCGCGCCGAGGCAATCGGCGGCCTGCTGACCGTCGACGAACTGGCGGCGTGGAGTGGCGTCGTGCTGCCTTTGCTGGCGCAGCTGTTGGGCGTGACGTTGCAAGCCGCGGCGCCCGTCGTCGCGCCGCCGCAGCCGCAACTGCAGCCGGAGCCGGAGCCGGAGCCGACCGTGCGCCCAGCCGCGCCACTGCCGGGAGAACGCGAGCCGCCGCCGCGCCGCGGTTACCGCCCGCAGTG
>CAIPXZ010000334.1 GCA_903869075.1 uncultured Myxococcales bacterium
GCCAGAAAAAAGCCCGCGAAATCTGGTACTTGTGCAAGCAGTACGGCGCCGAGGAAGCGCTGGACATGGGCCTTGTCAACAAGGTCGTGCCGGTCGAACAGCTGGAAGCCGAGACGGTGGACTGGTGCCGGCAGATTCTGCAGCACTCGCCGCTGGCGCTGCGCTGCCTGAAGGCGAGCTTCAACGCGGCGCTGGACGGTCAGGCGGGCGTGCAGGAACTGGCCGGAAATGCGACGCTTTTGTTCTACATGAGCGAGGAAGCGCAGGAAGGCCGCGACGCTTGGCTGCAAAAACGCAAGCCGAATTTCGGCAAGTTCCCGCGGTTGCCCTAGATGTCGCAGGTCAAGGTGTGGCTCCTGGCTTCGCGACCGGCGACGCTGACCGCCGTCGTGTCGCCGCTGCTCGTCGGTGGCGCGCTGGCGTTCACTTCCGGCCATGGCCACCTACTGGCCTGGCTGGCGGCGTTCGGCGGCGCGCTGTTCATCCAGCTCGGCACGAATTACGCCAATGATGTCTTTGACTTCGAGAAAGGCGCCGACACCGCCGAGCGGGTCGGTCCGGTGCGCGCCGTCCAAGCCGGGCTTGTGACGCCTCGGCAGATGCGCGTGGCCATGGTCCTCGCGTTCGCGCTGGCGACCGTCTGCGGCACGTACCTGGTGTGGCTGCGCGGCTGGCCGCTTGTGTGGATTGGCGTCGCGTCGATTCTCAGCGGCATCGCCTACACCGGTGGGCCGTTTCCACTTGGATACAATGGACTTGGCGACGTATTCGTCATGATCTTCTTCGGCTTTATCGCGACGATGGGCACCTACTTCGTGATGACCGGCACCGTCAGCGTTGCCAGCGCGCTGTGGTCGGTCCCGGTGGGCGCGACGTGCACCGCCATCCTCGTCGTCAACAATCTGCGCGACATCGACACCGACGTCAAAGTCGGCAAACGCACGCTGGCGGTGCGTTTTGGCGCGAAATTCGTGCGGATCGAGTACGCGGTGCTGCTGTTCGGCGCGGTGTTTTGGCCGGTGCTGTTGGCGCTGGGACTGGTGCTCACCCAGGGGTTCGCCGGCTTGGCCCACAAGGAACTCTGGGCGCGGCTCTTCCCTACTTTGACGTTCGCCGCCGGGCTCAAGCTGAACCGCACAGTGTGGTCGACCCGCGATCCGGCGGTGCTGAATCCGCTGCTCGGCGACACCGCCAAATTTCACCTTGTGTACGGCGTGCTGGCCGCGTTTGGCATTCTGGTGGCCCGCTGACATGCCGCTGACCTGGCTGCCCCCTCGCCGCTACGCCATCCCGGGACGCCCGATCGCCACGGCGCGCGGCACCTTTAGCGGCGCAGCCGGCAGCGTTTTCGCCTGTAGCGACGGCATTTTCACCGGCTGGGGCGACGCGCCTGACGCCCTGACGCAGCGCGATCGCGGCCGCCACCGCGACGCCGTCGAGCGGTTCGCCGCCGAGCTGGCCGAGCTGCACCTCCAGGCGCAGCAACGCGCGATGCCGCTGGCGGATTGGCTGCATGCGCGGTTTCCGCAGTGGACGGTGGCGCCGCGCCGGTCGGTGCCGGTGCAGGCGCTCGTCGATTTCGCGACGCTGCGGGCCGATCCGGCGCAACCGGCGCTGCGGGCGCTGGGGCTGACGACGCTGAAGGTCAAGCTGGACGGCACCGAGCCGGTGTTGCCGCTGGGGATGGTCCTCGACGCCGCGCGCGGCCACGGCTGGCGGCTGCGGCTCGACGTGAACGGCGGTTGGCAGACCCGCGCAGACCGCGACGCGCTGCTGGCGGCCTGCGCAGCGAGTGGCGTGGAATACGTCGAAGATCCCTTCATAATCATGGACATGACAAAGCCTTCGGTCGTTGCCATTGCCGTCGATGCGCTCGACAGCTCGGTCGCCGAAGTCCTCGCCGCGGCGCGCGCCGGCCTGTGCCAGGTGGTCGTGGTCAAGCCGCCGCTGTGGGGCTCCGTCGCGCGGCTGCTGGCGGACGTCGCAGCGCTGCGCGCGTCCGGCGTGGGCGTGGTGCTGAGCAGCGGTCTGGACGGTCCCGTCGGTCTGGGCCACCTGGCCGAGCTCGCCGCCGTGCTGCCCACGGACCTGGCGGCCGGCATCGCGACGCACCTGCTGTGGCCAAAGGCCTGGCAGCCAGCCGCCCTGCGCGTCACTGCGGGACGGCTGCACCGCGCGCCACCGGAGTCGCCCGCCCACGCGCCGCTGGCGGTCGTGCACGCGCACGCGGGGGAACTGATGCCGCTGACCCACGGCGCGCTGCTGCGCCAGGCGCACGCGCTGGCGGCACGGCTGCAGGACGTGGGCGTCGCGCCGGGCAGCTGCGTGGCGACCTGGGCAGGGAACCAGCCGGCGACACTCGTGGCGTGGCAGGCCGTGCAGCTGCTGGGCGCGACCTGGCTGCCGCTGCACCCGCGCCTGACGCCGCCCGAAATCCAGCCCTTGCTGGCCCGCGCGACGCCGCGCGTGCTGCTGGCGGAGGGGCCGCGGCTGCGCGATCTGATTCTTGACGATTGTACAGGCATTGACTTGAATTCTCTGGCTTCCCTGCCTCAGCGGTTCGTGCTGCCGCAAGACTTCGCGCCGGAGGCGACGGCGGCGCTGCTGTTCACGTCGGGGAGCTCCGGCCCGGCCAAAGGCGTGCAGCTGCCGGTGCGGGCGCTGCGGGCGGCGGCCGACGCGGCACTTGAACAATTTGATCGCCAATTGGGCCATACCTGGCTGTGTTGCCTGCCAATTTGCCATGTGTCTGGTCTGCTCGTGCTGGCGCGCGCGGAGCGGCTGGGCATGGCCGTGCTGTTGGCCGAGGCGCCATCCACCGAAGCGCTGGCAGCCCTGCTGACGGCGCTGCCGCCGCGGCTGGCATCGCTGGTGCCAGCGCAGCTGACCCGGCTGCTGGACGCGGACGTGCCGCCGCCGCCGGGCCTGCTGGCGGTGCTGATTGGCGGCGCGGCGTGCCCGCCGGAGCTCGTCGATCGCGCGCGCGCCGCGGGCTGGCCGGTGTTGCCGAGCTACGGGATGACCGAGACGGCGGCGCAGGTCGCGACGGCGCCGCTGGCAACGCGGTTGGCGCCGACGCCGTGGCCACGCGCCGCGGACGCTGTCTGCGTGGGGCCGGCGATTGCGGGCGTGGAGCTACGCGTGCACGATGGCGAAATCCTGATTCGCGGCGCGCAGTTGCTGACCGGTTATCTGGGTGAGGCGGCACCGCTTGTCGACGGCTGGCTGCACACCGGCGACCTCGGCCGTCTGGACGACGCCGGCTGGCTGTGGGTCAGCGGCCGGCGCGGCGAGCTCATCGTGCGTGGCGGCGAAAACGTGACGCCGGACGAGGTCGAGGCGGCGCTGCTGACGCTGCCCGGCGTGAGCGAGGCGTGCGTCGTCGGCGTCCCGGACCGGGTGCTGGGCCAGCGGGTCGCGGCATGGCTGACGGTGGCCGTGCCGATCGCCGAGGCGCAGTTGCGGACCCAGTTGGCTGGTCTGGCGCGGTTCAAACACCCCGAAATTTGGCTGCAAACCAGTGAGCCGCTGCCGCGCACCGGCCCGGGCAAGATCGCGCGTGGGCAGGTGCGGGCGCGGTTGGCCGACGTGTGACAAGTGCATGACGGCCGGGCCAATGCTTGCAGCACCGCGCAAACATTCGTAGGCTCGCTGCCATTGGAGACGCAAGCGATGGCACAGGTGACGGAGCGAAAAGTGATCGCGGAGGCGATCGGTACGGCGCTGCTGGTGGCGACGGTCATCGGCTCGGGCATCATGGCGGAGCGGCTGGCGAGCGGCAACGTCGCGGTGGCGCTGCTGGCGAACACTTTGGCGACGGCGGCGGTGCTGACGACGCTGATCGCGGTGCTCGGTCCGGTTTCCGGCGCGCATTTCAACCCGTGGGTGACGCTGGCGGCGTTGTGGAATGGCGAACTGACGGCGCGGACCGCGGCGGCGTTTGCCGGCGCGCAGGTGCTGGGCGGACTGGCCGGCGCGCTGTTGGCGAACGCGATGTTCGACCTGCCGCTTGTCTCGCTGGCCACGCACATCCGCACCGGTCCGGGGCAGTGGCTCGGCGAATTCACAGCGACTTTCGGGCTGTTGCTCGTCATTCGCGGCATCGTTCGCGAGCGCGCTGCCGCGGCGCCGTGGGTCATCGCCGGCTGGATCACCGCGGCATACTGGTTCACGTCGTCGACCTCGTTCGCCAACCTCGCAGTCACGTTCGCGCGGGCATTTTCCAATAGTTTCGCTGGTATCCGCTTGATCGACGTCCCAGGCTTCGCCGTCGCCCAGGCGCTCGGCATGGTCGCGGGCGTGTGGCTCGGCCGGCGGCTGTGGCCGTGAGCCGGGAGGTTGCGATGCAAGTCGTTATTTTTGCCTGCATTCACAACGCCGGCCGCTCGCAGATGGCCGCCGCCTGGTTCAACCAGCTGGCCGACGTCCGTCGAGCGCGCGCGGTGTCGGCTGGGACGCAGCCGGGCGCGCACGTGCACCCGGAGGTGCTGGCGGCGATGGCAGAGGTCGGCGTGGACCTGAGCCACGCGCAACCGCAGAAGTTGACAGATGATTTGGCGCGCGGCGCGGCGCTGCTGGTGACAATGGGCTGCGGCGAGCAGTGTCCTTACGTGCCGGGCCTGGCGCGCGATGACTGGCCGCTGCCGGATCCAAAAGGCCGGAGCGTCGCGGAAGTCCGTGTCATCCGGGATGAAGTGCGGCGGCGGGTGGCTGCGCTCATCGCCGCGCAAGGCTGGGCTTGAACCTGCGCGCCGCAACGTCTATCGTCGCAGCAGGAGCGACCTGATGCCACAAGTGCAGACAATCCGGCGATGGCTCGCGCTTGCGGCGCTGGGCTTGAACGCGTGCGGCGCGACGGCGACGCCGACAGGCCAGACGGACGCTGGCGGGGATGCTGCACTGGACACGGCGCCGGCTGTGGACGTCGCCGCGGATGCCAGCGCTGTTGACGCGGCCGACGCCGCCAGCGCCGCCGACACCGCTGCCCCCGACGTCGCCTTGGACGCTGCGCCCACCGATACGGGCCCCAAACTCGGCTGCGGCGATGGCTTGTGCACGAGCCCGGAGACCACAACCAGTTGCGCCGCCGACTGTGGCAAACCCGTCTGCGGCGACGGGTTTTGCCAAAAACCCGAAAACGGCATCGGCTGCCCGCTGGACTGCGCCCCGCCGTCGCTGGGCGAGCTCGCGTGCGTCAAGAAGCTCTGCCCCAGCGCCGTCAGCACTTGCAGCAAGGACCTGAACTGCGCCGGCGTGCTCGGCGCGGCGTTGGACTGAGCCAGCAGCGCCGGCGGTGACCCTTCGATCATCGGCAACTGCGCGCAAAACCTCAGCGTCGACCCCAAGTCCGCGCCGCTGATGGCGACCGCCTGTGGCTTTGCCACCTGCGCCGGCGCCGCCGACGGCGCGATCTGCGGCGACGGCTTGTGCCAGCCGAGCGAATCGAGCGCCAGCTGCGGCTACGACTGCCTGGGCGTCGCGGCGAAGTGCGGCGACGGCGTCTGCACCGGCAACGAGACCGGCGTCAACTGCCCGGCCGACTGCAAGACCGCCGCCGTCTGCGGCAACGGCACGTGCGAACCCGGCGAGGATTCGCAGAACTGCCCCGGCGACTGCCCGGCCATCGCCGTCTGCGGCGACGGCACCTGCGACGCCAGCGAGAGCGCCACCAACTGCGCGCTCGACTGCCAGGCCGGTCTGAAGGCCAAAGCCGACTGCTTGAAGGCCAACTGCGCCGGCGAATACGACACCTGCCTCGCCGAGCCAGCGTGCATCGCCGCCATCACCAGCGTCCTGCAGTGCCAGGCCAAGTGCGTGAGCGGTGACATCATCTGCTTCATCGGCTGCCAAAAAGCCGTGAACAATACAAACGGCGCCGCGCTCGCCTCGTGCTCCGCCACGAATTGCCCATGATGCGCTACCTGCTGCCGCTGCTGCTGTTGTGTGTCGCCCTGCCGGCGCGCGCGGGGACGCCGGGCTCGGGCGTTGCGGCGCCGAGCAATTTGTACGGCTGGGGGCACTTTGCCGCGGAGGCGCAGCTGGGCTTGGGCACGCCGATCGGCGTCGGCGGCGTCCTGTTCGACGCCGATGTGCATCCGGACATCTCGCTCACCGCCGGCGCCGGCATCGGCTTTGGCCCGCAGTTCGCCGCGCTCTTGCGCTACCGCCGCGGGCACGTGCCGCTGCGCTGGGGCTTCGGCCTCGGGGTGACGCGCGGCCGCGGCGGCGACAAGTTCACCGACTGGGTCATGGGCAATCCGACCTACGGCCCGCACTGGGATCCAGGCTGGTGGGCCAACTTCGAGCTCTTCGTCGAGACGCGCTACACAAACGGCGCGCGTTGGCGCTGCAGCGTCGGCGGCACCGCGATCGTCAATGTCCAGGATTGCGTTTGGGAATCCACGGACCTGAGCAACGGCACGCGCTGTTCCAAGAGCATGCCGTTGCCGTACTTTGGCTGCGCGATCGGCTTCGGGCGCTAGTCGGCGATCGCCCGGTCCAGCGCCGCCAGCACCGCCCGTGGCAACAACGTCCCCGCCACGAGCCGCTCGACGAGGCTGCGACCCAGCTCCGCCGCGGCGATCAGCCCCTCGATGCGCCGCAGGCGGAATTCGACAGCGCCATCGCGCCTTCCCGACGTCTGCAGCTCGGCGCGCGCCTGCTGCAGCGTGCGCGCCAGCGTGCGGATCTGCTCCAGCTCGCGCTCGCGAAACACCCGCGAAACCATGCGAAACAAGTTGGTTTCCGGCCGGTACCACGTGCGCCGGCTGCCCGCCACGTGCGCGCGATGGATGGCGCCCCAGTGGTCCAGATCGCGCAGCGCCATCGACACCTGCCCCGAGCTCAACCCCAGCGTCGCCGCCAGCTCGCCGGCGTGCAACTCGCGTTCCATCAGGAACAACAGCGCCCAAATACGGCCGTGCGAGCGCTGAAAGCCCCAGAACGCCATCAGATCGCCGATCGCGTCGCACACCGCCTGCGCCGCGGGGCCGATCTCCGGCAGCGCCGCGTCAGCAAAATCGTGAGACACTGCATCGGGTTGCTGCGCTGCGCCCGGCACCTGCGTTTCCCGCTCAATCGTCATCTGCGCCTCCAGCGGCCAAGTGTGCAACTCCCGACGCTGCGGCGCAATCCACGGCTGTCGTTGGGCAATCTGCCGCTGCGGCGCGACCAGCAGCAGGGGGTCGTTGCGCACAACGCCAAGAACGTGCATCGTACATGCCCCATGGCGGACTCGGTTGACCATTTTTGTCCCTTCGCGCCGCTGCACCCCCTGCCGCGCCTGACCGCTGACCTGCCCGGCTGCGGCGGTCGGCTGCGCGTGGAACTCGAGGATTTTCAAGTCGAAGAGATCCCGCTGTACCTGCCGAGCGGCCAGGGCGACCACCTCTACCTGTGGATTGAGAAGACCGACGTCGCCGCGGAGTCGCTGCGCCGCCACGTCGCCCGCGCCCTGGGCGTGTCCAACCGCGACATCGGCATGGCGGGGCTGAAGGATCGCCGCGCGGTGACCCGGCAGTGGCTGAGCGTGCCGCGGGTGCCGGAAGAGCGCCTGGCGCGGCTGGAAACCGAGCGAATTCGCGTGCTTGACGTCAAGGCGCACCGCAACAAGTTGCGCACCGGTCACCTGGCGGGCAACCGTTTTGTCCTGCGCCTGCGCGACGTGGTGCCGGACGCCAAGGCGCGCGCTGAGGCGAAGATCGCTGTGCTGCAAGCCCACGGTGTTCCGAACTTTTTTGGCAGCCAGCGGATGGGCCACGGCGGCTCGACGCTGGCGGCGGGCTTTGCGTTGACGCAGGGCGCGCAGCACATGACGCGGGTGCAGACGCCGGACGGCACGACGCACGTGCTGCACTTGGGTGATCGCTCGCTGCGGCGGCTGGCGGCGTCGGCGCTGCAGGGCGAAGTGTTCAACCGCACGGTCGCCGAGCGGCTGGCGCGCGGAATTTTCAGCCAGGTCCTGGCGGGCGACGTCTGCCAAAAACCCGATACGGGCGGCACGTTTACGACCGATGACCCGGCGCGTGAGCAGGTGCGGCTGGCGCGGCGTGAGGTCGGCATCACCGCGCCGATGTGGGGGCCAAAAATGGTGCGGCCGAGCGGCGCGGCGTGGGAGCTGGAGAGCGGCGTGCTGGCGGCCATGGGCCTGACCGAGCCGCAGTTCGCGGTGCTCGGCGCGCTGGCGGAAGGCACCCGGCGGCCGATCGCGATCTTCCCGACCGACGTGACCGTGCAAGAAGAGGTCGACGCGGCGGGCGTGCCGTCGCTGGTGCTGGCGTTCGCGCTGCCCGCCGGCTCCTTTGCCACGGTTTTTGTACACGAGATGGCCGGTCCGATTCCTGGTGAGTCGGACGGTGACGACCTGGACGACGGCCCTGCCGCAGAATCCGCCCTTTCAGCCGAGCCCGAACCATGCGATTGAACTTGAGTTTATTGGAAAGCAGCATCGGCAACCGCGCGCGCTTGGCCGGGGCCGAGGCGTTTCGCAATGGCCTCGTGCAGCGCATCGTCCGCCAAGCGCCGGATAGCCCGCGCTACCTTGTGCTCGTCGGTCCGGAGCGCGAAGGCGCTGACGAAGTGAACCTGACGCTGGAGCAGACGTCCGAGGGCGCGCTGCTGGATGGCTGGGATTGCTCCTGCGAGGAAGGCGATGACGCCTGCATGCACGCGATGGCGGCGGCGCTGGCGCTGCAGCACAACCTGGCGGCGGCCGGCGCGGGTGAGCTGCGTCCGGGCCAGCGCGGCGGCTGGCGGCAGCTGGACCTGCCCTCCGGCGCGGCCAAGGTCGGCGATCTGCGGCAATCGTGGATCGGCTACGACCTCACGCTGCACCAGAGCCAGGGCGAGACGACCGTCGGCGTGGTGCGGCGCAAGCGCTCGCTCTCGGATCGCGGCAAGAAAACTGCAGGTGTGGTGCTGGGTTGGACGCCAAGCGTCGTCGGCCATTTTGGCTACCGCACCAAGGATGACCCGGCGGAGAACCGCGACGACCTGATTCCGGTGCTGTGCCTTGTCAACCGCCACGACCTGCGCGTCCGCACCATTCAGCCGGGCTTTGTCGATGTGTTTCTGCGGCTTTTTGTCGACGCCGAGCCGTTCACGCTGCGCGTCGATGGCGAGGACGCGACTGTCGATGGCGTGCTGCGGCCGGTCAGCGTGCTGATCCAGGACACGCCGGGCGGCGGCATCGAACTGCGCGCGCAGGTGCAGTCGAGCGTGCCGGGGCGCACGGGCGACGACTTCGTGCTGATGCCGGGGCCGTCGCCGTGGCTGTTCCTGCGCGGCGAAAAGTGCATGGTGCGGCCGGATTGCGGCGCGCCGGCGGTGCTCAAGCTGCTGCGGACCGGCGCGGTGCAGGTCTCCGCGTCGGAAATCGCCGATTTTTCCCGCGATGTGCTGCCGCAGCTGCGCAGCGACGTGACGCTTGTCGAGCGCACGACCGCGCTGCCGCAGGCGCGCGTCGCCGTGGCGGTGGCGGTCATCAAGCTGGAAGAGGTCGAGGAACAGCTCACGGTGTCGCTGTGGTTCAACTACCGCGCCGACGACGGCGAGTCCGGCCGGCGCGTGGAGCACCACGACGTTATCGAATTCATGGCCGGTCGCGGGCCGAAAGTGTTCGCGCGCTCGCATCACCCGGACGCGCATGGCCGCGCGGTGGCGCCGTCGCTGTGGCAGCGCGACACGCATTTTGAGCAGCGCTGGCACACCCGCGTCGCCCGCGCGGTCGGCGCGGTGCTGCCGGCGAGCCTGCCGGCCGACGAGGCGCTGGACTTCCTGCTGGACCACCTGCCGGCGTTCGAGCGCGACGGCGCCGAGATCCAGGGTCAGGAGGAGCTGACCAAGCTGCGGGCCAGCCGCCGCGTCGTCGTGCCGCAGGTCAAAATCCGCAGTGGCATCGACTGGTTCGGTGTGCGCGTCGAGATCTTCGCCGGCGATCTGGAAGTGGCGCTGTCGGACGTCATCAAGGCGTGGAAGGCGGGCGCGCGCTACATCCGCCTGGCCGACGGTGAGATGGCGCGGCTGCCGGTGGCGTGGCTGCGCAAGCACGCGGCGGCGCTGACGGATTTGGACGAGCTGGCGCCGCCGGACGCGACGGGCGAGCGGCGCGTGGACCCGTACCTGGCGCCGGCGCTTGTGCAGCTGGCGGCGGATCACGAGGCGGGCGACGACGGCTGGCAGGCGTTTGTCGAGCGGCTGACGGCGTTTGAGGGCATCGAGCCGCGGGCGCTGCCGGCGGGCTTCAAGGGCGAGCTGCGGCCGTACCAGCAGCGCGGCTACGAGTGGCTGTCGGCGCTGCGCGAGCTGATGCTGCACGGCTGCCTGGCGGATGACATGGGCTTGGGCAAGACCGTCCAGGCGCTGGCGCTGCTGCAGGCGGAGCTGGAGGCGGGGCGCAATGCCGGCAACCCGAGCCTCGTCGTGGCGCCGACGTCGGTTGTGCAGAACTGGGCGGATGAAGCCGCGCGCTTCGTGCCGGACATGCGCGTGCTCGTGCTGCGCGGCGGCGTGCGCGAAGATCGCCTGGAAAAGCTGAAGCAGCTCGGGCAGTTTGACCTCGTCGTGACGTCGTACGCCCTGCTCCGCCTGGACCAGGAGACGCTGGCGGCACAGCCGTTCCACTACTGCATCCTCGACGAAGCGCAGGCGATCAAGAACGCAAACTCGCAGACGGCGCACGCGGCGCGGTCGCTGAAGGCGCGGCACCGGCTGACGCTGACCGGTACGCCGCTTGAAAACAACCTGATGGAGCTGTGGAGCCAGTTCACGTTCCTGATGCCCGGCTTCTTTGGCACCCGCGCGCGGTTCCTGCGGCGCTACGGCGTGGAGAAAGTGGGCGAGCTGCAACCGGAATTGCTGGACCAGCTGCGGCAGCGGCTGCGGCCGTTCCTGCTGCGCCGTCTGAAGACCGACGTGCTGACGGAGCTGCCGCCGGTGACCGAGGTGACGCTGCGCTGCACGCTGTCGCCGCCGCAGCGGCAACTGTATGAAAAGGTTCGCAATACCTACCGGTCGCAGGTGATGCGGCTGGTCGAAGAGAGCGGCATCGAGCGCAACGCGCTGACCGTGCTGGAGGCGCTGCTGCGGCTGCGCCAGGCGTGCTGCCACCCGGACCTGCTGCCGTTTGACGAGGCGCGCGCGGTGACGGCGTCGGCGAAGACGGAGCTGTTCCTCGAGACCGTCGAGGAGCTGCTGGCGGAAGGCCGGCGGGTGCTTGTGTTCAGCCAGTGGACGACGATGCTGAAGATCCTGCGCAAGCAGCTGGGCGAATTGGGCATTGAGACCGCGTACTTGGACGGCGCAACGCGCGACCGTGCAGCCGTCATCGCCCGCGCCCAGGCGGACGACGGCCCGCCGGTGTTCCTCGTGTCGCTCAAAGCCGGCGGCGTCGGCCTGAACCTGACGGCGGCGGACGTGGTGATCCACTACGACCCGTGGTGGAATCCGGCGGTGGAGCAGCAGGCGTCAGACCGCGTGCACCGGATTGGCCAGACAAAACCGGTACTTGTCATCCGCTTCGCGGTGGAAGACTCGGTCGAGGACCACATCCTCGTGCTGCAGGAGCGCAAGCGCGCGCTGGCCATCTCGGCGATTGAGTCGCAAGCGGACGGCGTCAAGCACCTGACGCGCGCCGACTTGGAGGCGATTTTTGGCACAGGACCGACCGGACCGGCGCTGAAGTCGGCGCCGGGTTTGGCCGGGCTGGAAGAGGACGAGCTCTAGCCGCAGGGCGGTCGCAAGCTCGACCTCGTGCACCCGGGACTGAAGTCCCGGGCTATTGTTCGAGATGTCCGCCGGAAGGCGGACTCGGCCAAGCCCAGAA
>CAIPXZ010000335.1 GCA_903869075.1 uncultured Myxococcales bacterium
GCGTATACTCCAGCCGCCGCGGCGCGCGCACAACGTAGTGGACGATCTGCACCGTCGGTTCAGCGGTCTCTTCCACCGCTACATCCACGACGTCACTCAAGAATTCCGGGTAGCGCTGGGTATCCCACAGCACCGAAAAGGCCAGTTCTTGCGGCGCGTTCACTTCAATCGCAGTCGTCAATTCAAACATGGACCCTCTTGCCAAGCGTACCCGACTCCACCGCCGTTGCAATCCCGTGACGCCCGGCCTACAAACGCCGCGGAGGCGAACGATGGCGACGCGGACACCGAAGCTGCCGGGACGAGCGGCGTGGATCGACGAGCGGCAGGACGCGCGCGGTGACCTGCGCGTGCTGCAGGGCCTGGCGACGCTGCGCGCCGAGCACGCGTACGAAGTGGCGGCGGCGTGCCCGGCGTGCGCGCTGGCTCGCGCGGCGGATGGCGAGGACGCGCTGTGCGACGCGCACCTGGCGCTGGCGTTGGGGATGCAGTCGGAGTGGGACGTGCCGCGCTGACGGTCAATGCACCGGTGACTGGACCGGCGCTTGCGGCGCCTCGGCAACCGGCGCCACCTGCGCGCCCACGGGCGCCTGCGTCACGCGCGCATCGGGCACGCGCCGCCGCTCGCGCGTCGAGGCCATGTGCACGTCCAGCGAGCCGCCATCGGGCGTCGCGCGCAGCGACACAAAGTCATCCACGCTCCAATCCAGCCGCGCCGAGTAGCTCTTTTGCGGCGTGACAATGCGCAGCGTGCTCGCGCCGTCGGCGATGTCGCTGCGGCAAATCGCCAGTGTCACGCGCACGCCGTCCCAGTCGGCGTGGGTGTGCGAGCGCCAGTAGACGCGCTGATCGCCGTCGTCGCCGCGCACAACCGGACCGATGCGATCGGCGGCATCGCGGGTCGCCGGATCGCGCGCGGCGTTGGGCGCACTCGGCGGCGCGGCTTCAATGCCCAGCGTCTCGACCTTTTCGATGTCGCCGCAATCCAGCGCCAGGTAGCCGTCCCATGGCGTCCCCGCGCGATCCGGTTCGGCATCGGTCGCCGACGCCGCCGTGTGGCCCCAGCGCAGCGTCACAATCACCCGCTCGGCGTCCTCCGGCGCGTGGTGCTCCACCGGGCGCACCGGCGCTTCGACGACCGGCGCCGCCACAACCGGCTGCGGCGGCGCCACGCCATACCGCCAGCCCACCGCCGTGACCACCAACGCCGCCAGCGCGCCGACCACAAGCGGGTGCCGCGCGCGACCGGCGAACGCAGAAAGCTGTCGCAGCTTGGACGGTTTGGCCTGGCGCGGCACGAAGTCCTCCGGAAAACCACTCATCTGACGATACGAACTGCCCGCCCACGGGGCAAGCTGCAACATAGGACGCTTTTGCCGCGCCGAAAGTTCAACGCGCGACTGCGCCGGCGTATTCCGCCGCTGCTGGCGATTGCGATGGGGGCGCTACCCGCGCCGACGCGGCGCCGCGAAGATCGTGCGGAGCCGCGTCGCGCGTGGTGCTTACTTCAGGTTCTCGATGACCGCGTCGGCGAATTCGCTGCACTTGAGCAGCTTGGCGCCTTCCATCTGGCGGTGGAAGTCGTAGGTCACGCGCTTTTGGGCGATCGACTGCTCGATGCCGTGGACGATGCTGTCCGCAGCTTCCTGCCAGCCGAGGTGTTCC
>CAIPXZ010000336.1 GCA_903869075.1 uncultured Myxococcales bacterium
TGGCTGCTGCCGTGTTGGCGGCGATCGCCGTGATCGCGTCCGGTGGCAGCGGCAAGGCCGCCAAGTCTGCCGCCGCCGACGCGCCAGGCGCCGCCGCACCGGTGGCCGCAGCCGACGCACCGGCGAAGGTGCGGCGCATCGGCATCCGCATCCACGCCCCCGGTGCCCAGCAAATTCTCGTCGACGACAACCCGATCTGCACCGAGCCGGACTGCGATTTCGGCGGTGACGAGGGCAAGACCGTCAAGATCCTCGCCCGCGCCGGCGAGCGCATGAAGATCGTCTACCACAAGCTGGACCAGGACGGCGCGACGGTGGACGTCAAGATCCCCGAGCCGGCGACGCCGACGGCGGTGGCGGGTCCGCAGGCGCCGGTGGTCATCGTGCACGTGGAGCCGGCAACGGCGATCGTCACGGTGAATGAGCAGGTGATCCAGCTGGCGAACTCCAACGCCAAGATCGTCGACGCCAAGCTGGGCGATACGCTGCACGTGGAGGCCAAGGCCGACGGCTACCGCAGCGAGCGCCAGGATTTTGTGGTCAAGAACCCGCAGATCGAGACGTTCGTGCTGTCGCTGGAAAAAGACAAGGAAAAGCACGCGGATAGCGCACGGACGGCGCCGGCGGGGCCGGGCAAGATCGTCGTGACGGCGCAGCCGTGGGCCAAAGTGTCGGCCAAAGGCAAGGACCTGGGACTGACGCCGGTCAAGACCGAGCTGCCGGCAGGCAAGTACGCGTTGACGTTGACCAAAGGTGACAAGTCCAAGACCGTCAGCGTCATCGTCAAGCCGGGCCAGACGGCGACGGTCAACGTGGACATGCGCGCGGAGTAGCTGTCACCGGCACGCAGCGTCGGCGGCACAGGCTTGACACATCCGCCAATTCGGTTATCCTGCCACGCGCTTGTTCGGTCGGCTTCGCGCTGGCACGGCGACGCGGGAATAGCTCAGCGGTAGAGCGCGACCTTGCCAAGGTCGATGTCGTGGGTTCAAATCCCATTTCCCGCTCCAAATCAAGAACACTTCGGTGCGCGATGGCGTCGGGACCTCGGGACGACATCGGCGCCTATTGCACGAGCGGCCGCTGGCCGCCGCGGTCTGGCGCGGCAGGCGCGCAGCGCTTGGGAAGCCGCGGCAGCGCACACGCTTTGGAATGGCCACAAGGCCGGCGCAGTTTCACGCCGCGAGGCAGTTTCTGGGCTCGGTGTCCAGCCTCTCCGGAGGCGACGACATCGGGCCCATTTTCTTGCGTCCGCGCCTGTTGCGCCGGTCGGGCATCGTCCCGCGCCGCGCCCGTTCTCGCCCATCGCCCGCGCGCCTGTGCCGACCACCGCGCGCCCACGCCCCGGGCGCCCGCGCGACGCCGCGCAGATCGCTGCCGATCGTCCGAGCGTCAGCCTTTGCCGCACACGAATAGGCCAAATCACCCCGCCCGCAACGCCGTGCGCCCGCCACCGGCCATCAAACGAGTTGCGTTGTCGACTTTGCTTTGATAGCCTTGCAAACGGGAGGGTCCTGCGTTTCGGCACAGGCACCCCACGTGTTCGTGAACGCAGGGTCTGATCCACCCCGCCTAGCGCCCACGCTCCGCCTTGATGCTCAACCGCCCCTGTTGAGCGCAGATGCAAGGTGGCCACACGGTCTGCGGCTACGAGCCTCAGGCCGCTGCTGTCTGCGACTTCCCCGTCGTCGACAACAAACAGACCTGTTCGCGGCTTCACGGCTGCGGGCAAAAAACCAGTGACACGGTCAGGCTTCGGCCCGGCTGGGTCACGCGTCCCGGCGCCTGTGCCAAGTGGTCCAGTCGCCGTGCCGCGCGAACGCGTCACTGTCTGCATGCGAACGTTGCGATCCCCTGCAACTCGTTGCACCGACTAGAAATCGGGCTGTCGTGGAATCGGGCTAACCGACAGCGGTCGTACGCCCATTCGGCCTAGGAGGATTGTAATGCGAAATCAGCATGTTGGGCGTGCTTCGCGCGTCGCGCTGTTCGCGGTTCTGCTCGTATCGCTCTCGATGTGGGCATGCCAGGATCCCCAACAGGAAACGTCCAAAGACGCGACCGCAGACCTCGCCCTCGGCGTGGACGCGGAGTTCGGCGTTGAGACGTTTGCGCTGAGCGCACCCGCGCTGTCCTTCCTCCTGCCGACGACAACGGCGAACACGTTCTACCTCGGTGCGGGCGGCACCAACGTGATCCCGGGCGCGCCCTGTCAAGGCAACACCTGCCAGTACACGGGTGAAAGCTGCCCCGGCGGTGACAACACGCTCTGCCTGCCATTCGTGCAGCTGCAGGTCACCAACTACCAGGTCGGGCCGAGCCTGGGCTACATCCACTGCTACGTGAACGGCGGCCTGCCGTTCATCACCAGCAAGTCCAATCCGCCGGCGCCGGAGATCGACGGCTCGGTCCCGGGCCACACCGACATGGTGCAGATCGCGACGATCAGCTTCACGCAAGGCCTGAATAACATTGAGTGCATTTTGACCGACGCCAACGAAGTCGAGCTCACCAACCCGGAAGCCCGCACCAAGCGCGCCGTCCAGGTCATCTCCGACCCGCTCGATCCGGCCGGCACCAAGTGCAAAGTCGACGCCGACTGCGCCGACGGCAACAACTGCTCGGCGGAGATCTGCCTGAGCGGCAAGTGCCTCTACACGGCGCTCGCCAACTGCTGCACGGACGACTGGTTCTGCGCGCCGGGCGAGTCGTGCTTGAACCCGAACACCGCGAATTCCAAGTGCTCTGCCTGCACCTTGGACACCGACTGCGTCGACGCCGTCTCCTGCACCGTGGACAAATGCGATCTCAGCGGCGCCAAGGGCGTCTGCACGCACACGCTGCCGGCCGAGAGCTGCTGCGATGGCAACACCAAATGCGACGACGGCAAGCCCTGCACCGTCGATAGCTGCGACCTCGTCAACAGCAAGTGCGTCCACGTCCAGCCCGCGGGAGCGTGCTGCGCCGATGAGGAGTGCGTCTCGCCCGATGCCTGCAAGCTCGGCGGCTGCATCGCGTTCCAGTGCCGCTATGGCATCAACGGCGACCGGACCGACTGCTGCTCGACGGGCACCAACGCCGGCTGCGACGACAAGAACATCTGCACGATCGACTCCTGCGGCAACCCGCAGCCCGGCGGCTGGACCCAGTGCAAGCACGAGCCGAACGGCGACCCGAACTGCTGCACGATCAACGCCGACTGCATCGACGCCGACGGCTGCACCAACGACCTGTGCGTGGCCAACCAGTGCCAGCACGTCCCGGTCGTCGAATGCTGCAAGGTGGTTGGCGACTGCAACGACGGCAACATCTGCACCAACGACAGCTGCCCGATTCCCGTCGGCGCGCTCGCTGGCCAGTGCGTCCACGACAAGCAGGCCGAGTGCTGCAACCTGCAGACCGACTGCAATGACGGCAAGTTCTGCACCCAGGACTCCTGCAACGCGCCGCTCCACCAGTGCTTGCACCTCCAGACCAGCGCCAACTGCTGCGACGTCGACTCGCAGTGCTCGGACGGCAAGGTCTGCACCGCCGACGTGTGCGTGAACCACAGCTGCCTCTTCCCGCTGGACGGCAACAAGCCGAACTGCTGCGAGCCCGGCAACACGGCCTGCAATGACAGCAACGCCTGCACGATCGACAGCTGCAAGATCCAGCCGAACTGCGGCACGACCGGGACGCCAACGCCGGACATCGCCATCGCCGGCAACGCGCCGTTCCTCGCGGCAGTCGGCACCAGCTACCAGGCGCAGTCCTTCATCCCCGCGCTCTCGGGCGCGATCAGCCGCGTGGACATCGTCCTCGACGCCGGCGCGGGCTCGGGCCAGATTGAAGTGGCGCTGTACAGCGCGGCGCCAGACAAGGGCGGTGTGCTGATTGGCACCAAGGCTTCGCAGTCGCTGCCGGCGTCAGTCGGCTCGCCGCAGCCGGTGTCGATCGCCCTGCCGAGCAACCCGACGGTCACCGCCGGCACGACCTATTTCCTCGTCATCCACGGCCTCACGCCGTCGCTGACCCTCGAGGCGTACAACGCCAGCACCTTTGACGTCTACCACGACGGCTCGTCGTGGAGCGGCGGCACCTCGCTGCAGGGCCCATGGAGCACCACCGGCGCCGACCTGCACCTGACGACCTACGTCGCCACCGTTTACCCGGCGTGCGACGTGGACAACAACACCTGCCAGCACGTCAGCAACGGCGTCGCCGGCTGCTGCAACTCGCCGACCGACTGCGATGACGGCGACTGCCACACGCTGGACGTCTGCGGCACCAACAACCTCTGCATCCACAAGGCCAACCCGACGGCGTGCGCGATCGACAACGACTGCGACGACGGCAACGGCTGCACCGTGGACACCTGCGATCTGAGCACCGGCTGCGGCGTTTGCCAGCACGTCGCCGCGACGGGCTGCTGCACCGCCGACGCGCAGTGCGACGACAAGCTCGTCTGCACCGCCGACCACTGCGTCAACAACCAGTGCACCGCGTCGCCGATCGCCGGCTGCTGCGCCTCGGACGCCGACGCGCTGACCGTCTGCGACGATCAGGACTCCTGCACGATCGATTACTGCCAGGGCAACACCTGCCACCACACGTCGCCCAAGGGTAATTGCTGCAAGACCAACGCCGACTGTTTCGACGGCAACAAGTGCACCGCGGACATCTGCGACACATCCGCGCCGGTCGGCGATCACTTCACCTGCAAATTCGAAGTCCAGGACCCGAACTGCTTGGAATGCACCGTGGATTCCGCTGTCGCTGGCATTGACTGCCAGGACAACAACCCGTGCACCGCGGACTACTGCGACGCGGCGAACCACTGCCACAACAACCCGATCGGCAACTGCTGCTTGGACAAGTTTGACTGCGACGACCACAACGACTGCACCACCGAGTACTGCACCGAGCAGCGCACCTGCGTCTACAGCGACACGCTCTCGGGCGTTCAGCTCTGCTGCAAGCCGGAGACGCAGGACGTCGACTGCGCGTTCCTGAACACCGAATGCCAGAAGGGCATCTGCGTCGACGCCGGCAACGGCAATGGCTCGACCAAGTGCTCGACGCAGGACCAGGACGTCTGCACCGTGAACATCGGCTACTGCCAGCCGTTTGAGAGCCCGACGACGCTGCACGGCATGGGCTGGAACCCGATGTTCGCCGACCAGTCGCCGCCCAACAACTGGTCCGTCCAGCATTCCGGCAACCTCGGTCCGGACGGCTACGCCAACTTCTCGTGGACGCCGACCAAGACCGCGTACGGCACCTGCTTGCAGTCGCCGATCATCCAGGCTGCGGGCGCCAAGACCATCACGGTCCAGTACGACCACGAGTTCATCTGGAACGCCAACAGCACCCAGATCACCATCATGGGCTCGCTCGACGGCGCCAACGCCAACTGGGCGAACGCGACCGTGATCGACAGCGTGATGGCCAGCAACAACATCGGCCCCGAGACGCTGGACGTGAAGCTGCCGAACAACCTGACCGGCTCCAACGGCCTGCGCTTGGCGTTCTGCATGAGCGGCAGCTCGACGTTCGACGTCGATAGCTTCAGCTTGGACAACATCTGCATCGTCAAGGGTGGCAAGCCGACCATGACCGCGTGCCCGGTGAACCAGGTCGTGCCGTTCCAGACCAAGAAGACGATTCCGCTCAAAGCCAAGGACCCGGACAACGGCGACATCCTGTCGTTCTCCATCCTCGAAGGTCCGTCGTTCATCACGCTGTCCAGCGCGATCTACTTCTGGCTCGACAAGTCCTGGAACAGCACGCTGACGATCAACCCGGTCACGACCGCGGACGTCGGCACGCACCACGTCAAGCTCAAGGTCTCGGACGGCGCGCTGTACAGCATCTGCTCGTTCGATGTGACCGTGTCGTACAACGGCGGCTATCTCGTGATCCGTCCGCCGCTGGTGCCGGTGTCGTTCGGCGATGCGATCGCCACGGCGCTGAAGGCCGCGTCGCCGACCAAGGTCGTGCAGCACATCGACGACCTGAGCATGTACCCGACCTTCTCGCAGTTCGAGGCGGTGTTCCTCGTGCTCGGCGTGTACCCGGACAACGCGGTGCTGGATGACGCCAGCGCGGCGAAGTTCCAGAGCTACCTCGCCGGTGGCGGCCGTATGTACATGGAAGGCGGCGACACGTGGGCGTATGACCCGCCGACCGCGCTCCATGCCTCGTTCAAAGTCAACGGCGTCGCCGACTTCGTGCCCGAGGGCATCGCGGCTGAGCTGCTCGGCCAGAGCATCTACCGCGACCTGACGCAGATCGTGAACGGCAAGCCCAAGGTCTACTCGTTCGGCATGGCGTTCGAGGGCGGTGACCCGGACCACAACTTCAACACCAACATCGACTCGATCTCGGCGAAGTCCGACATCCACCGCACGCAGAACATGCTGAAGAGCAACGGCTTGGTTGACCAACCGTGGGTCCAGGTCGGCCACGACGACGACTCCGGCTTCCGCACGGTCGCCTCGTCGATTCCGTTCGCCGGCGTCATCGCCGGTCCGGTCAGCAACGACGCACCGCTGGGCATGATCCAGCGCATCCTGAGCTTCTTCAACAACGGCTTCGTCGACTGCCTCGGCGACGCCGACTGCGACGACACTGACGACTGCACGATCGACACCTGCGTCAAGGGCGAGTGCCTTTACCAGAACACCTGCACCTGCAAGAGCAACCAGCTGCTCGCGTGCGGCGACTCGATCACCGTCGTCACCGGCGGCACGGGCTCGACGTCCTCGGTCAAGACCTACGGCTGCGATCCGAACGCGGTGTTCGGCGGCAAGGAGATGGGCTACACCTTCTCCAGCACGTCGTCGCGTCCGGCGACCTTGACCGTCACCGGTTCCACCAACACCGCCGCGCGCGTGTTCGTCACGCGCACGGTCGCTGACGTCTGCGCGCCGGGCGAGTGCATCGCGGAGACCGGCAACGGCACCAAGAACTTCGCCGCTGCCGCCAATGAAGTCTACTACGTCATGGTCGACACCCCGACGGGCACCGCGACGCAGCTCACCCTGCAGATCACCTGCGGCGCTCCGGAAATCTGCAACGACGGCATCGACAACAACGGCAACGGCTTGGTCGACTGCCAGGACCTCGCGTCCTGCTGCGGCGACGCGGCGTGCGGCGAAGTCTGCGACGGCGTGGACAACAACTGCGACGGCAAGATCGACGAAGGCTGCGACGATGACGGCGACGGTTGGTGCGATGCCAGCATGACGGTTGTCGGCAATCCGCCGATCTGCTCCGCCGGCACCGGCGACTGCAATGACACCGTCGGCACGATCAACCCGGGCGCGCCGGACCTGTGCGGCAACCTGAAGGACGACAACTGCAACGGCCAGACCGACGAAGCCGGCAGCCAGGGCTGCACGAATTACTGGGTGGACGCGGACAAGGACGGCTTCGGCGGCGGTAGCCCCGTGTGCCTCTGCCTGCCCGACACGACCCACACCGTGCTCAAGGGCGGCGACTGCGACGACAACAACAAGAAGGTCAACCCGAGCCTGATCGAAATCTGCGGCAACGGCGTCGACGACAACTGCGACGGCAGCCAGAACGACCAGAACGCGCAGGGCTGCACGGACTTCTACCTCGACCTCGACGGCGACGGCAGCGGCGCCAA
>CAIPXZ010000337.1 GCA_903869075.1 uncultured Myxococcales bacterium
GTCGATGTTGGCGGCGATCGCCGTGCGCTGCAGCAGCGGCACTTCATCCAGCGAGTCGAGCACGATAACGAACAGCTGCTCGCCAACCGCTTGATTCAACGCCGCTTCTGCGCCTGGCTTGATGTCCAGCTTCATCTGCCGCGCGATGTGCACGGCGATCGGGTTCTGGCCCGACGGAAATTCGTCGACGTGTTCGGCGATGTCGGTGTTGAGATCGACACGGAAAACCGGCGCAGTTTTGCAGCTTTGCGCGGCGATCGACTCCGCCAGCTTGGACTTGCCGGTGCCGCCGCGCGCCATCACCAACGTTGTGCGCAACGGCGCCGCGCCCGGCCGCTGCGGCGCGAGGACGCCCATGATGAAGTCGTTTTCCGAGATCGTCTCCGACTTGGTGACGGTTTTGCCCGTGCCCGGCCAATCGTGGACGAACAGCGACGGCGGGATGTATTTGCGCTCCGCGACCTCGATCGCGTGCTCGGCGTTGCTCTTGCTGCATGCCAAATCGTAGGCGCCGCCCGTGTTGCCAAACGGCGGGCCACCGTCGGTGCGGTTGGTGGGGGTGCACGCCGTGCTGGCTGCGGCGACCGCCGCGAGCCCAGTAACCGTCTGAAACCACATGCGAACAGAGCGTGAACCGGTCATCATCGTCCCCCAAAGCTGGCGGCAAGTATGGTGGCGGCGCGCGATCGCCGCAAGCCGCTGCACGCGGGGCCGCGCGCGTGGTACGGTTGGCGCCCATTTTGGAGCGAGGCTGACATGAGCAACCCGATGCCGCTGCAGGAAGAGGACGTCGCCGCGCTGCGCGAGACGCTGACGGGGCGGCCGCCACAGGAGATTTTGCGCAAAGCTTTTGAGCTGTTTGGCGACGCGGCGGCGATCAGCTTTTCCGGCGCCGAGGACGTGGCGCTGCTGGCGATGTGTCACGAGGAAGGCATCCCGCTGCCGGTTTTCACTTTGGATACCGGGCGCTTGCATCCGGAGACGCACGAGCTGCTGGAGAAGGTGCGCGAGAAGTACGGCGTCCGGCTGGAGGTGTTCAGCCCCGAAAGCGCGGCGGTGGAGCAGCTCGTCGCGCAAAAGGGCCTGTTTTCGTTCTACAAAGATGGCCACGAAGAGTGCTGCGGCATCCGCAAGGTCGCGCCGCTACAGCGGGCCCTGGCGTCGCGGCGGGCGTGGATCACCGGGCAGCGCCGCGATCAAAGTCCGGACACGCGGGCGCAGGTGCCCGTTGTCGAGTTCGATCGGCGCTTTGGCACCGCCGAGCGACCACTGCTGAAATTCAACCCGCTGGCGCTGTGGCCCTCGCAGCGGGTGTGGTCGTTCATCCGCGCCGCCGAGGCGCCGTTCAACGCGCTGCACACCCGCGGTTTCATCAGCATCGGCTGCGCCCCCTGCACGCGCGCGGTCCTGCCCGGCGAACACGAGCGCGCAGGCCGCTGGTGGTGGGAAGAAGCGACACAACGCGAGTGCGGGCTTCACAAGTAAGCTTCCCGGCGGCGAATACATGGAGCCGCAAACCGCGAAGCGGTTTAGGGAAGCGCGCTAGAAGCGA
>CAIPXZ010000338.1 GCA_903869075.1 uncultured Myxococcales bacterium
ATGTCAGAAGAAACCGGCGGCGCCGGGTGCGTCGCCTTCGCCGGCGGTTGGGCAGCCGACAGAGGCGACCGGCACGCTGGCGGGCTTGGACCCGGAGGCGGAATTTGCCGACATCCGCGCGCGCATCCAGCCGGCGGTCAATGCCCATGTGCCGGCGGCGCTGGCGCAAAAGCTGAAATTTTCTCCACAGTTTGATGCCAAGAGTCGCGTCGTCGCGCTGGTCCCCGAATCGTGGGTCATGGGCGACGCCCCCGGCGTGGTGCGACCGGAAGCGGGAGATGGACTCGGCGCGGCGACGTCGATCGCGTTCGGTTCGGCGTGTGACGGTCGCTGCGCTGTCAAGAACTGGGCAGAATCGTTTGACAAAGTTGAGGTGCGCGCCCTGCAGGTCCAGGCCATCGACAGCGACGAGCCGATTGGCGCCTCCGGACGCGTCGTCGTCGCCCATGCCGGCGCGTTGCGCTACATCGTCGCCGGCGTGTGGAAGCCGGACAGCGCGCGCTATTTCTATTGCCGCGCAACGCTGGAAGGTGCCGCCGTTGACGCGCTTCCGGCGTTCCTGACGGCGTGCCGCGGGATGGACGTGCGGCGGTGGGAATGACTTCATCGCTTGCATCCCGCCTTCGCGATCCGCACACTAGCAGGGTAACGACGGAGGCCTGCGTGGCGCGGTTGGGCCAGAACATGCAAGAACATTCGAGGCTTGGCGTCTGCGTGGCCGTCGCGCTGGCGTTGGCGGCGTGTGGCGCGTCGCCGGCGGGTTCGGGTGACTCGGACGTGCTGTATTTCCAGCCGCTGGACGTGTCCACCGACAGCGCGACCGACAAGCCAGACGTGCTGCCCGACGTCGCGGTGAAAGACGTTCCATCAGATATCCCCGATATTCTTCCTGATATTGCCAGCGATGTCTCCGAGACGCTCGATACCGCGCCCGATGTGCCCGATGTGCCGGACATCCAGGAAATTTACGTGCCGGAGTGCGTGACCGACACGACGTGCGCTGACAAGGACGTCTGCACCGTTGACATCTGCGCCGACAACAAGTGCCTGCACACGCCGCTGCCGGGCTGCTGCCACGATCCGGTCGACTGCGCGCCACCGGGAACGTGCAAGGCCTCGACCTGCGTCAACAACCAGTGCGGCTCGGCGCCGGTCGACAACTGCTGCGCGTCCGGTGTCTGCTGCGATGCCACCAAACAGACCGCCAAGATCCCGCAAGCGCCGTGCACGGACGCGCCCATCGCTTTCGAATTCGACTGTCAAGGCGTGGACATTTGGGGCCGCCGCGCGCTGCCCGGCTGCGACGGCAAGCAGGCGTCCGCGTGCAGTGGCAGCAACGCCAACTACGACTGGACGAATTGGCTGCCGGTCGGCTCGTGTCCCAACGGCTCGCTGTGCCAGAAGAAGCCCGACAAGGGCCAGTTTCCCAGCTGCTCCGGCACGCCGGCGCCGACCCCGGCCTGCGTCTCGGACATTGGCTGCTACGATGGCGACCCGTGCACGACCGACACCTGCGCCGCGGGCACCTGCACGCACGGGCTCGCAGACAGCGCCACGCTGTGCGGCACCACAGCCGTCTTCACCGAATACGGCTGCCTCAACGCGCCGGGCGGCAGCGAAGCCGGCGGCTCGATGATGACCCGCGTGCAGTACGCCAGCTGCGGCACGCAAGGCTTGTGTGACGGCAAGCCCGTTTGGACGCCGTGGACGATCATCCAGGACTGCCTGACGACAGAGAAGTGCGACGTGCCGATCTCGACGGAACTGGGCCAGTGCTCGCTCATCCCAGTGTGCAAACCCGGCGCGCAGTGCTGCGGTCCCGACGGCCAGTGGGCACCCACTGGCACCGCCTGCGGCACCGCCACCGTCGCCACCGAATACCAGTGCGAGACAACGACCAAGGGCAGCAAATACTCCAAGCACGACGGCGTCGCGGGCTGCTCGGGCACGTCCGCCGTGTGCAGTGCCAACACGCCCAGCTGGGGCGTCTGGACCGCCGCGGGCACCTGCGCCTACAACCAGCTGTGCACCGTGCCGGTTGCCGAAGCTGCGCCGGTCTGCTCGGACGTCTGCGCCGCCGGCTCGACCTGCTGCACGGTCGCCGGCGACTGGGCCGATCAAGGGACAAAGTGCGCGGATGCATTGCTAAAATCGGTCAGCAAGTGCACCGCCGCCAACGGCATCGAGACCGTGCTCTCCAGCCAGTTGTTCCCCGGCTGCGACGGCTTGGACGCGACGTGCTCCACAGACCCGGCGAACCTGAACCAGTCGGCGTACAGCATCGTCAAGACCTGCCAGAGCTATGAAAAGTGCGTGCAGACGGGCGACAGCGCCGACTGTGTGCTCAATGCGCCGTGCCAGCCGGGCACGCAGTGCTGCACGGCGAACGGCCAATTCGCGCCGCTCGGCTCCGAATGCGCGACGGCCAACAAGACGCAGTACTCGTGCTCCAACAACCTGCCCGGCGGCGCCGTGCTGACGCGGCAGGTCTCGTACGGGTGCAGCGGCACCAGCGTGCAGTGCGACTACGATCCGGCCAACTATTTCTACAGCCCGTGGGTCGACGTGACCGACTGCCAGTCCAACGAGGTCTGCACGAGCCCGGACCTCACCGCTGCGGACTGCACGACGCTGCAGCAGTGCCAGCCCGGCTCCATCTGCTGCACCGGCGGCGGCACGTTCATGGCGGCTGGCACCAAGTGCGGCAATCAAGGCGTGCTCAAGACGCTGTACAAGTGCGACAGCGCATCGCTGGGCGGCTCGATTCTCAAACAGGAATACTACGCATCCTGCGTCGGCACGGCGGCGAACTGCTCCAACCAGGACGCGGACCTCGTCTGGGACCCGCCGATCTGGCTGAACAAGCAGGCATGCGGGCCGATGAATTATTGCCACGTCTCAGGACCTACAGATCCAGGCGTTTGCAACAGCACGCCACCGTAGCAGGCTTGCGCAAGTGCGCAGGTCCACTTAACCTGTGGCGCCCCAAGCACTGGCACGTTTGCCGCGCGCGGGCCACATTTTTCGCGAGGAGATCCCCATGGCTGGCAACGTCGTCGTCGTAACCGAGAGCAACTTCCAGGCCGAAGTGCTGGAATCCAAAGAGCCCGTGCTCATCGACTTCTGGGCGACCTGGTGCGGGCCGTGCCGGGCGATCGCGCCGCTCGTCGAGCAGCTCGCCGACGACTTCAAGGGCCGCGCCAAGATCTGCAAGGTGGACGTCGACTCCAACCAGCGGCTGGCGGGCAACTACCAGATCTCGTCGATCCCGACGCTGATGGTGTTCAAGGACGGCCGGGTTGTGGAGCAGATCCTCGGTGGCCGGCCCAAGCCGGCGATGGCGCAGCTGATCGAGAAGCATCTCTAAGATCCTCAAAGACAAAGGAAAACGCGACATGCAGCCCAAGCACATTGGTATCCTTTTGGCCATTTTGGCGGTCATCGCCGGACTGTGGTTCACGGTTGGCGGCGGCAAGAAAGCCGCGGCTGGCGACGACAAAACGGCGGCCGCCGCGACCCAGAAGGACGGCGACGGCCCGGGCGATGGCAAAGCGCCGGTGGTCAAGGCGGAGGAAGGGCTCTCGGACAAAGCCGAGGCCAAGCCGGAACAGCTCGCGCTGCCGGGCGCGCTGCCGACGCTGAAGAACGTGCAGGGCGCCACCGATACGCCGGCGCAGCCGCACGGCAAGATGGAGCTGGAAGGCGACGTGCAGGAAGCGGATGCGGAGGCGGCGATCAAGGCCGTGTTCCCGGCGCTGCGCGACTGCTACGCCGAGCTGAAAAAGGTCGCGCCGCAAGCCGGTGGGCGGATGCTGATGAAATTCGCGATCAAGCCGGGCGCGGAGCCGGGCCAGGCCGCGCTGGGCGAGCTGTTCCTCAAGGAGACGCAGTTCACCGAGCCGAAGTTCCTGACGTGCATCCGCACGGCGGTGGACGCGGCGAAGTTCCCGGTCGGCAAGAACCTGACCGGCTCGGTCACGGTGCCGCTGTTCCTGACGCCGGGCGACGTTGGCGAAGCGCCCAAGACCCCGTAACGCTTGGCGAAGCGCCGGCTACGGCTTGGCTCCGGGGCACAGCAAAAAGTAGCAGCGCGGCGTCTGGCCGAGCATGCCGCATTCCTGGCAGTAGCAGTTCGTGTACGCCGTCGGGTTGGCGGTGCAGCCCTTTGTCGGCATGGTTTTGCAGACCTTCGCGTCGCACAGCGGCACGTTCGGGGCGCAGTCGGCGCCGCACGAGCAGTGGTCGGGCATCTGCTGGCAGCCGCACCACGTCGGCGGCGGTTGCGGGTTGTAGACGCAGTCGTCGTGTTCGTCGCAGCCCGCGGGCGGCGTGGTGCCGCAGATGTACGCGGGGCACTGCGTCAGCTTGGCGTCGCAGCCGCCGCCGCAGTAGCACTTCGGGTGCGGATCGCTGCAGAACTGCGCGTCGCACTTGGTCTTGCTCGCCGGGCAGCCGTCGCCGCAGGAGCAGTTGCCGGCGTGCGGGCACTGCTGCAAAAAGCTGCACTGGTAGTCGAAAGCCGCCATGGCCGGGTCGAGCGCGGTGCCCTGGCACGCCGCCTTATCCGGGCCGGTGTCGGCGAGCGCGTCCTTGTCGGCCAGCAGGCTGGCGTCATCGGTTGTGTCCAACGGGCTGCTGAGGATGTCGGCGCTCGGGCCGTTGACGGCGTTGTCATCGCAGCCGACCAGGGCGACAAAACCGCACAACCACAAGAGCTTTTTGCCAAGACCAACCACGCGCAACCTCCCGCCGAGCCTCGGCTCGTCGCAGCATACACACCGGCCGCGGCAGGGTCTACTTGCAACGGCGGCCCGGGCGCGGCACGATGGCGGATACAACGGAGGGTTCCATGCGCAGTGGCTGGTTGATCGGAGCGATGGTGGCGATGGCGTGCGGCACCGTCGCGTGCGGCGAAACGACGGATTCTGGCTCGGGAGGCGGCTACACGCAGGTCGGCGACGTCACGCTCGACGGCGCCATCGGGGACGCCACCAACGGCAGCGATGCCGTGAGCGGCGACACCACCGGGCTGAGCGACACCGCCGACGCGATCGGCACCGACATCGCCGTCGACACTGGTCCCGCCAAGTACCCGGATTGCCTGTCGCTCATCGACTGCGTCGCGCAAGGCTGCTCGCCCGCCAACTGGGCCGTCGGCTGTGACAGCACGTGCCTCACCGGCGCCAGCCCTTCAGTCGCCACTGCCTACGCTGGCGTCGCCACCTGCATCCAGAACAGCTGCCGCGACGGCCTTTGCGCCGGCTCCAGCGACCCCAAGTGCATGGGCGACTGCATCGGCCAGAAGTGCATCAGCAAGATCGCGGTCTGCGGCGCGAACGGCAAGACGGGCGCGGCGGGCTGCGACACATACTTTCCGTGCATGTCCGGCTGTGCCACCAACGCCAACCCGCTGCAGTGCGCCTCGGCGTGCTATTCCGCGCTGTCCACCAGCGCGCAGACCGAGTACGCCGCGGTCGACGCCTGCGTGTCGGTCGCCGGTGGCACCGACGCCTTTGCCGCCTGCCCGGAGCAAGTCCTGACGTGCCTCGCCGGCGGCGCCAGCGGCACCAAGACCTGCCTCGACGCGCTGAGCTGCTCCAGCGTCTGCAACACCGGCACGGATGCCCAGAAATCCGCGTGCATGACCGCGTGTTGGGCGCAAACCACCGCGGCTGGTCAAACCGCGTTCGCGGGCGCCATGAAGTGTGAAGGCAACCCCAGCCAGGCCGGCTGCGTCGACTCGCTGCTGTCGTGCGTCGCGCCCAGCGGCACCGCGACCTGCACCGCGTCGCTGACGTGCATGCAAGGCTGCAAGCAGACCGACCCACAGGCGCAGACGTCCTGCGTGTGGAACTGCGTGCATGACGCCAGCCCAGCAGAAGCCAAGAAAAACCTACAGTTGCAGGTGTGCATGGGGACCTGCGCCTGCAAGGGCGACCAGACCTGCCAGAACACCTGCCTGACGACGACCTGCAAGGCCGCGCTGGCGAGCTGTCAGGCGCCGTAACTTACGGGCAGCTGCTGCACTTTTTCATCCACGGCGCGTCGCTCGTTGGCCCGCTGCAGCTGCGGTCGCACGGCATGTCGGCGGGGTTGAGCTGGCCGGGCGTCGGGGCGCAGCTCCAGTCGCTCTGGCACGGCGCGAGCGGAAAGGCCTTGCCGCCGCCGCCGAGGAACTGAATCATCCCCTCCAGCACCAGTGCGCCGTGGTCAAACGCTGCGCCCGCGGCCAAAGCCTTGCACGGCGCGGCGTTGGCCGTCGCCGGATTCGCGCAGAGCGTCGTGATGCGGTCGGTCTGCTCGCCGGGAAAGTCGAGATCGTGCTTGCCCTCGGGCCGCACGTACGGGAAGAACGCGCCGCCGATGCCACCGTGGCCATCGTTGCCGATCAGGTACTTGTGCAGCGGCGTTGTCAGCCGCGGCGCCCAATAGCCGTCGTAGCCAAGCGGGTAGGGCATCGCCGTCGGGGCCGCCGTCAGCGTCGCCGATTCCGACAGGTCCTCCACGTCCCACATCACCGGCGCGCCCGCGGGCGTCAGGTAGCGGCCAATCACGTTCACCGCCTCCAGCATGTGCGTATCCGCCAGCATCTGCAGCGCCGAGCGGTTGTTCCACTCCGGATGCTGGGCAAACCAGTCAATTTTCCCGAGGTTGCGCGCGATGCTCGCGCCCGTCGACGCCGGCACATTCATGTCGCCAATCGTGGTAATCACGATGCCGTGGGTGTTCACAACCTCCCCGGTCGCCATCACCGCCTCGCCCGAGGTGAACTGTTTGGCCAGCACCGCCGGATCCGCCGGATCCAGCACCATCTGCGCCAAGCCCATGAATTTCCGCAGCTCTGGCCGCGCGCGGTGCAGCCCGAGACCTTCCGCCAGCGGCGACAGTGGATCGCCCGCCTGGAACGCCAGCGGCCGGCTGTCGTAGGCAAATTTCACGTCGTTGCCGAACGCCGCGATTGTGTGGATCGGCACCGCGCCCTGCTTGAGCGTACACGCCTTGCCGCGCGTGTCGTCGCGCACGCCGGTTTGGAATGGATTGCCCTGGTAGAACGTCAGCGTGTGCGTCTGCGCGCCGACCTGGGTGACGTCCGACGGCAAGCCGACGCGGAAAAGGCCCTTGGTCACAAGACCGCAGTCGTATTCGCCGTTCGAGCTCCGCGCCAGCACCGCGCCGGCTTGCGCCACGATCTCCGCCGGCAGCGTCGCCACCTGGATGCGCGCCGTGCTGTTCAGCCGCGGCACAACGGTGTTGACGACCGCGCTGCCGTCCGGCTGCACCGCCGAGGTGTACAGCGGCCCCATCACGCGCAAAATGACCGCCTCGCGCACGCCGCCCTGCAGCGAGCGGACGCCGACGTCGCCCAGACCGCCACCGGCGCACACCGGGATGCTGGCGGCCACCTGTGGCTCGCTGCCGCCCAGCATCGCCGACATCATGCCGCCCAACGAGCTGCCGGTGATGCCGATGACGCTGTCTTTGCCGCCGATGTCGACCTTGCCGTCGCCGTCAAAGTCGCCGGCGATGTCGTCGTCGGTCTTGCCGTTGTTGTTGGCGTCAAACGGCCACTTTTTGCTGCCATCGTAGCTGCGCAATATCCGGATGAGCTGCATGTAGTCGACGGTGCTTTGGCGGACGACGTCGCGGGTGTGGAAGGTGTAGGCGGTCCAGAAGTCGGCGCCGGAGTCTTCCTGCCCGTCCAAGTCCTGGTCCCAGCTGCGGTTTTGGAAGAGCGCGTCGACGACGCCCGTTAGCCCCATGCTGTCCAGCAGCGCCTTGGCCAGCACCAAATCGTTGCCGTGCAGCAGGTCAAAACCGTGGCTGACGTTTTCCAAGCACAACGTGGCGATGCCATAGCGCGCAAAATAGCCGGCAAATTGCACGGTTGTCAGCTTGTTGCCGGTGTAGCCGTGGCCGATGATGACAAGGCCCGCCGGCTTGCCGTCCTTGCGCGGCGAGGCTTCCTTGCGCGGAATGGCCAGCCAGTACGACACGCGTTCGGCGCGGCTGGGCGCCGGCGTCGTGGAGACATCCGGCGGCCAGATCATCTGCCCGTAATTCAGGTAGTTGCCGTCGGCGTCGAGGCGCGGGAACAGCTGCGGCGAGTCGAAACTGCCAAAGACGTGGTAATCGACGTACTGCAGGCCCTCGTACAGCCGGTCGCCGTCGACCGGGCCGGAGACGATGTTGGCGTCCTGCACCTGGCCGGCGATCAACCGCATGATCGTCGTCATCTTCTCGCCCGGCACCACGAACAGGTTGTGCGGCGGCGTGCCAGCCATGGCAGCCGCGTCCCAGACCGGCCAAACATGACTCATTTCAGGCGGATAGCTGTCCTGCAAATACGCCTGCGGACCCTGGCCGTACAGGCCGTTGCGCACCGCGGTCAGGTCGTCGTAAATCGTGCCGGTGGAGAAGCTCCAGGTAAACGCCACGTCCGCCAGCTGCAGCCCGCCCAGCTCCGGCGGGTTGGCGGCGAGGATCGCCTTGAGCGGCGCCAGCGCCTCGGTCTGCGCCGTGTGGTTGATGGTCGGGAACGGCGAACCCACCGGCTTGCCGTTGGCGTCCTTCAACCGCCGCGTCACGACAACCGCGTACGTCGTGCGCTGCCGCAGCGGTGTCAACGGCCGCATGATCAGCGTGTTCGTCTCGCGCTCGTACCAGTACATCAAGGCGTTGGCGCGCCGCGCGAGGTCCGAGCTCGCCGGATAGCCCTTGTCGTTGCCGCACACCGGCAGCCCCACGGTGTCCGGCGCCGGAATCGCCCCGGTCTGCGTGCCCGCTTCCGGCATGAACTGCGGCAGGTAGTTCGGCCGGTCGAGCACGCCGTCCAAGTCGGTGTCCTCGCCCTCATCCAACTTCCCGTTTTTGTTGATGTCTTCGTCCGTTTCGTCAAAGAACAGCGACAGCGTGTCGCCGCGCGGATCGTTTTCCCAGTAGCCGGCGCGGTCCTTCAACACAACCGGAAAATTGCCCTGGCCAATGTCGATCAGCGCCGGCTTGCCGTAGGTCGGCGAGCCGGGCGTGATGTCGACAAGGTACACCTGGTCGTCGTGCAGGTCGTAGTTGTCACAGGAATGCGCCAACTGTAAGCCCTTGAGGTCGATGAGCCCGCTGAAACCCACTGTAATCGGTGCGAAAACGCCCCAGCCGTCGAGCATGTCGATGTTCTCGCGCGTCAGCGTCTCAAACGCCGTCGGGGCGATCAGCGAGGCGTTGATGCGCCGCAGCGTCGGCGATGTGGAGTCAAACCGCGTCGCCAGATCGTTGGGCAGCGGGATGTTCGGCAGCGGCTTGGCCTGGAAATCGACGACCACGGTCGTGTCCGCCGGCTGCGCCACGGCCAGGCCATCGGGCGCGTCCGTGCACGCGGCCAGCGCGCACGCGAGTAAAGCCATCAGAATCACGAGGAAAGGCTTGCGGTTCATGGCAAACTCCGGTGCCGGCATCAGCGGCCGAGCAGGGCCACGGTCAGGCGCGTGGCGTAGGCGAGGTTGTCGGTGCTGCTGCCGGTCGTCAGCGTGCCACGCGCGCCGCCGGGCAGCAAAATTCCTTGCTCGATGCCGACTTGCACCGCGGCTTGCCACGGCGCGCTCAGCCGCCAGGTCGCGCGCGCGCCCAAGTCGATCTCCGTGGCGAGGTAGCGGCCATCG
>CAIPXZ010000339.1 GCA_903869075.1 uncultured Myxococcales bacterium
ATTGGCCGGTCGTTTTGCATCAGCACGTTGTCGCTGTCCTCGCCCACGAGGATCTGGCGGCCGTTGGCGACCGCATGCGCCCCGCACAGCGCCGCCAGCTCGCGCAGCAGCGGCAGCGTGCGAAACAGCGTCGGATGCGCCACAAGTTCCGAGCGCTCCGCTGCCAGCAACTCGCGCTGCGAGGCGATCTCGTCCAGCAGCGTCCGCGATGCCGCCACGAGCAGCGGACCAAACCTCTGCGCCGACTCCGCCGACGGCTCCAGCTCGATCAAGCTGGCGAGCCCGCTGATGCCGGCGGCGGTATTGTTCACGTCATGGAAAAACACGCGCTCCAACGCCCGCCGGCGCTTTTCGTGGGAAATATCCAGCGCCGCGAGGATCAGGAACGGTTCACCGTGCAGCATAAGCGGCGTCGTTCGCACGAGCAGGTCCAAATCATCGCCAGATTGTGCAGTCTGGATACAACATTCCGCGACGTGAACTTGGCCGTGCAGACCGGCGGCGATGGCGCCCGCCGCGCCGCACGACCGGCAGCTTTCGGTCGTGCCGCAGCCGAGATGCGTCTCCAGGCTGCGGATGCAGCCCAGCGCTTCGCCCGGGCGCTGGCCCAGTGGCGAATCAACGCCGCGCAGCGCGAGATATTCAGCAAATGGCGGATTTATGTGGACAATTTGCCGGTATTGATTGAGGACGAGCACAAATCCCAGCGCCGCATCCCGCAGCGCCGTCGTCAGCGCATCGTTGTGGAACAACGCGATTTGCGCCTGCAATTCATTTTCACTGGCGCGTTCTGCAGGCAAAAAGCCTGACTGGAACGCGGCGCGCGCGTCATTTGCAGCTGGCATTCGGCTCCTTGGAACGCAGAAAGTGGCGGGGCAGCTTGCATCAATGACGGTTTGGGGTGTTGGCAACCAATCCACACCGCAGCAGGAATCCTGAACTGCCGGCGCGGTGCCGTCAACCGTGGTTTTACAGAGCTGTGACAAGGGTTTTCTGCGTTCAGGCCTGAAATTGGCTGGACGCGGCGTGCCACGCGTTGGCCGTTCGTCGCGGATATTGATGGGCTATTTCGCCAAGAAATTGCCCGATTTCGCCAGCGAAGACCCGCGCACGGCGCGCGCTGGCACGGCGCAGGAGCGCGACCGCGTCGGCTGAATTCCCCCGGGCTTTCCGCGCCTCGGCGATGCCCGAATCGCCGGTGATGACGCCCGCGCAGTCGCTCGGCCGCCGTCATCGTCGCCTCCGGCCGTCAGCTGGCGCGTATTGGCCGCCGGCCGCCGGAAACACGGTCGTCGCGCCCGGTTGCAGCTCCGGCGCGCTGCCGATGCCCAGCCACACGGCCGCGATCGCCGCTGCCAGCCCGATTCCCGCCACCGTCCATGCCGCCGGCGCTGCGTCGAACTGACCTGGCCGCCGATCCTGGCTGATGATCGCCAGCGCCCCGCCCGTCAACAGCCCGGAACCCGCCAGCCCGCCGAGCAGCACCGCGCCGAGCATCCGCCCGGTGTGGTCGCTATGGGACCCCAGCTCATGGCGCACCACGACCGGCTCGGCGCCAATGTGCACGACGTCCGAGCTGGCGCGCGGCGACGTCGGATCCAACGCGGTGAACAGCAGCTCGAGGTCGCCCTGCGGCAGCGGCACGGTACACGGCGCACGGCACACCGGCGTTGTCTGGAGGTACGGCGTCAGCGCCTGCCAGCGGCCGCGGCCTTGCATCGGCCACGCGCCGGTATCCAGCGTCTGCCGACCGACGATGCGATCGACCCGCGCCGGCGCGCCCAGCACGTCCAGCGTCACAAGCGTCTCGCCCGGAGCTGGCGCCCGCGCCGTCGGCGTCGTCGGCGGCGGCGAGCGATCCGGCAGCGGCGGCGCCGCGAGGTAGTGAACGCTGCAGGCTTGCGTCCACCCGTTATTCGTTGGAACGATGTTCGTGGAGACGGTTGCCCCGGCATACGTGAGCGAGCCGGTTGAAACTGCCGCTGTGGCGAAATCGTTGAACGTGGCGA
>CAIPXZ010000340.1 GCA_903869075.1 uncultured Myxococcales bacterium
ATCCGCGTGCTCAAACGCCTGGGCTACCGGCTCGCGGTGATCTCGGGCGGCTTCATCGAGGTCGCTGAGCCCATCCGCGCGCGGCTCGGGCTGGACTACGCGTTTGCCAACCAGCTGGAAATCGTCGATGGCAAGCTGACCGGCCGCGTGCTGGGCGCGATCGTCAACCGGCAGCGCAAGGCAGAATTGCTGCGGAGCATCGCGCAGACGGAGCGGATCGCGCTGGAGCAGGTGATCGCGATCGGCGACGGCGCCAACGACCTGGACATGCTGAACTGCGCGGGTCTGGGCATCGCGTTCAACGCCAAGCAGGTCGTGCGCGACCAGGCGAAATACGTGGTGAATCAGCGCAATCTGGACGCGATCCTGTACCTGCTCGGGCTGCACGACGCCGAGATCGACGCGCTCTGACCGCGGTTGCAACCGGCTGAAAACACGACATAAACGCGCTCGGCGCTGTCATTCGCCAAAAAAGGCGAAGGCGGCCGGACTTTCGTCACGGTCGCCTCAGCCTGGAGCGAGAGTTTGTTGGTGGAAGGAGGTGCGCGCTTGGCAACTGCAGCTTTCGCTTCCGGGTCTCCACTCCCTAACGATGGAGAGCCGGCACAGCAGTCGTTGCTACGAACCCATGGGGGCGCTGACGGGCCGAAGCGCGTCGCAAGGTGAAAGGAGATGGTGAATGGAGTTCATGGAAGTCATAGGGATTCAGCTCACTCGAAGGATAAGCATTGCAAGCGCCGTGCCAAGTCTGCTGGATTGCCAAAATCATCACTGATTTCAAGGTAAACGGTCCGTGGATCGCCTCGTCATCGCCTGCGTGACGGCGGCCAACCCCGCGAAACCTGTCTCGAAATGATACGGCGGCGGCGAATGGCGGCGTTCTGTCGCAAAATGAGACAGCTTGGACACGGCTGGCTGGCTCAGACCGCGGACGACGTGGCGTGGACGCCGCCTTCGCGCACCGCGGACTGCGCGGCGGAGAGGCGGGCGACGGGCACGCGGAACGGTGAACAGGAGACGTAGCTGAGGCCGATGCGGTGGCAGAAGTCGATGGACGACGGCTCGCCGCCGTGTTCGCCGCAGATGCCGAGCTTGATGCCGGGCTGCGCCGCGCGACCAAGCTCCGCCGCCATCTGCACGAGCTTGCCGACGCCCTTCTGGTCGAGCGCCACGAACGGATTCTCCGGCAGCAGCTTTTGCGCGACGTAGTGCGCCAGGAAGCGACCTTCGGCGTCGTCGCGGCTGTAGCCAAAAGTCGTCTGCGTCAGGTCGTTGGTGCCGAATGAGAAGAAATCCGCGTACTTGGCGATTTCGTCGGCGGTCAGGGCCGCGCGCGGCACCTCGATCATCGTGCCAATCAGGAACTGCAGGTCCGGCGCCACTTCCTGCGCGACCTGCTCGATCATCTGGCGGATATGGTTCGCGATGGTCTTGTGATCCGCACCGCTGAACTGATGCTTCTCCTGCGCCGACGGCAACAAGTTTTCTTCCACGAGCGTCGCATCGTGTTTGTGCGAGTTCACACTATCGGTGACTTGCCTCGCGGCTTCCTTGAAT
>CAIPXZ010000341.1 GCA_903869075.1 uncultured Myxococcales bacterium
CCCGCGCAGCACCACAACCCCCACTGCCAGCGCAGTCCCAACACGCAGCCTCCGCAAACCTCAGCCTTGTCGCGAGCCTACGCCCGGCGGCGTGGGCGTCAAGGCGTGTTCTCCGGCCAGCCGCACGCCGCGTTGATCCGCTCGCACTGGCCCTGCACGCAGCCGACCGTGTGCACGCCGTTCATGTAGCCGTCCGGATCGCAATCGGCGTTGGCCACGCAGCTGTCACCGACGCGGCGCAGCAGGCAGCCGAAGCCGCTGGCGTTGCAGTGCGCACAGCTGGGCTCCTTGCAAACCGGCCATTGTCCGCATTTTTTGAGCGTCGTGTCACAGATGTGCTCGCACATGTCGAGTTCAAACTTGCACGGGTAGCCGTCGGGTTTGGGCAGCGCGCAGGACCCGGTGACGGAGTCGACGCAATGCTCCGAGGGCGGGCACATGACCTCGCCGCACGGCATGGACGGCGACGCCGTTGGCCAGCAAATGTATTGCGTGGGGTGATTGTCGGAGCTGGCGAACGTGCAGTTCGAGTCCCCCGCGCACTGGATGCCGCTGCAAGGATCCGCAGTGCAGCCGGCGCCGCACGGGCCACCGGTAGCGACTGGCGCGCACAGTCCGTTGGCGCAGCCCAAGTCCGACGGAAAGCAGGCGCCCGCACCGCACGGCTGGCCGAGCGTGGGCAGCGGTATGCACGTCGCGTAGCCGTTGACCGGCGGTCCGTAGCAGCCCAGCGCCGCGGCGCACGGGATAAAAGTCTCGGTATCGTCGATGGCATAGGCGGAGCCGTCGTCGAGGATGTTTGGCAGGCCGCAGGTCTCGCCTTGGGTGGCGGCGGTGAACGCGCGGCAGTGGCCGGCGAAGCAGACATCGTGCTTGCTGCAGGCGACGTTGCGGCCGCACGCGGCGCCGGTGGCAGCGGGCGCAGTGCAGACGCCGGGGCAGCCCCAGCAGCGACCGCTGGCGCACTCGACATCGTCGGCGCACCGCTGACCGGCGGGCAAGGCGCCGACGAAAACGCGCGAACACGCCTCGGGAATCGGGTAGCGCGGGTCGTCGATGCGCGGACCGCCGACGTAGTCGTCCGGCAGCCGGCCGCTGCAGTCCATCGCGGCGATGCACGCGGCGGCAGCGACGCCGTCGAAGGCGACGCGGTGCAGCTCCACAAGCCGCAGCCGCTGCCGCAAGTTCAGCGTGTTTTCGCGCGTCCGCAAGCGATTGCCGCACGGCACGCCGCGCCACGCCACGCCGTCATCGCCGAGGAACAGGCCGTGGGCGCCGCTGCATTGCACGCGTACGGCGCAGTAAGCGTCGGCCAGGCGGTCGATGAGCTCGCCGGGGGTGATGGCGGCTGGCAGTGGCGTTGCGTCGGCGGTGGCGTCGGCGCTATCGGGTGTGGCGTCGGGCGCGATGTCGGGCGGGACGTCGGCGACGGCGTCGGGGCAGGCGGTTGTGTCGGCGGTGGCGACCGGGGCGACCCGGGATTGGGAACAGCCGGCGAGCGCGGCGGTGCACAGGATGCGGGCGAGAAGCGGCTTCATGGCGTGTTCTCCGGGTAGCCGCACGCGGCGTTTGGCGCGCGGCACTGGCCGTCCAGACACGCGTAGTAGTTGCAATCCGGGTTGAGCGAGCACGAATCACCGATGCGCGCCGCGGGACAGCTTCCATCGTTTTCGCAGAATTCCATGGGACAACTGGGCGACGCGCAATGCTGAAATGTTGTGCAGACATGCTTGTCGTAGTCACAGTAGCTCAGGTTGCACCCTGTTGCACCTGGCACGCAGCTGGCGCCCGGCTGCCGGTTTGTCGCGCAAATGCCTTTGCCAGTCCGGTCTGCACAGTAGCTGCCGAGCGGACAACTCCCCGTGCCGCAGGGCGTTGTTGCCGCGTCCTGCCAGCACCGCTGGATGACTTTGCCGTTGCTGCTCAAATCCGCTGGAAGGCACTGGACCGATCCGTTCCCGTTGCCGACGCAGTCGAAAGTATTCTGACAAATACCGCCAACTGGCACCGGAAACGTGCAACGCGGATTTTTGCTGCCCGCACAGGCGAGACCGGGCGTGCATTGATCCCATGAGGTGCAGAGTGCGCCAAGGTCACCGAGGGCCTCGCAAATTCCCGTCGCGTCGCTGCACCAACCGCCGGGGGCGCAAGGCGCCAAACCGTCATTGTGTTGCCACTGATGCTGTGCCGCCGGCAGGCACGCGCCGCCAATGGCGATTGGCCGCCGGGGGACGCAGCGAAAGCCCCCAAAACGGCTGGGCAGACAGTTCATGCCCAACTCACATGGCGTATTTCGTCCGCAGGGGGTGTCGGCGACGGTCGGGACCCTGCACCTTCCGGGACAGCCCCAACAGCGCCCGCTCGTGCACTCTGCATCGTCGTCACACGCTTGCCCGACCTCGGCTTGGCCACCAAAAAACACCGCGCTGCAGCCGCCGGCATCCGCCGCTGCTGCGCTTTCGGGTTCGATGCCTCCCAGCCATTCGAGTGTGAGTGGTTCGCCGGTCCATGGGGTGGCCCAATGCCCGCCATTGGTCAGGCAGCTGACCGCGGCCAAGCACCGCGATGCTGCAACGCCGTCGTATTTCAACCGTCCTAACTCGACGAGGCGAATCCGATCGAGGACGTGGTAGTAGGGGAGGTTGCCAAAGAGGAAATTTGCCTCCAACAGCGCGCACGTTTGCAGCCATGATGGGTCGGCGTGAAGGCCAAGCGTGCACTTCACGGCGAGTTCACAGTTGCGCCGCGCATAGGTGGGGATGAGGCTATCCAGTGGTAGCGCGGTTGCTTCGCTGACGTCGGCCGCTGCATCAGCGTCGAGTGCAATCGCAGCCGGGAGGTCACGACTCGGTTGCACCGCATTGCAAGCGACGAAAAGAATCCCCGCCGCCCACATCCAAGCTGGGCGTCTGCCGCAACTCAAGGTCGGCAGCGCCAAATGCGCGAACATCGCGCGTCGTGGCGGCGGCAAATTCGTGCGACCGCTTGGCGAGCGGGCCAACGCATGCGCCGAAGATTTCAGGGCGGCGCAGCTCATGGCGTCACCGCGGCTGGCAGCGCGCAAGCGGTGCTTCGCGCGCGGCAAATTCCATTTACGCACATGCCGGTAAATAGCGTGAAACTGTCAGTGCAATCTGCATCCGTCGCGCAGGCGTCCGCGATCCGCTTGAACGGACAGCTGCCATCCATTTTACACGCGGAATTGCCGCAGCTCGGCGACTGGCAGAGATGGTATGCCGTACAAGTCGCCGTGGCGCTGCTGCAGTAACTCGCGACGCACGCATCATTGAACCATTCGCAAGGCTCACCGACCTTGGGATTTGGTCCACACGCGCCGGCGCCCTCTCCATGCACGCAATACTGCCCGGCGGGACATTTTCCGGTGCCACACGGTATTGAATTCCAATCACTCCAGCACCTGCTGGCGGGCGCGGACGGCTGCTCATTGCCGGATGTCTTCAAGCACCCTGGGCCAATCGCACCGCAATCGCTGAAGTACGTGCACGTCGCGCCACTCGGCAGCGGCAATTCGCACGTGAACGTGCCGCCAACACATGTCAGGCCATTCGCGCAGGGAACTGGCCAGGTACACGCGCCACCTGCAGTGACCGGTCCAGCGCACACGCCCGATTGATTACACCAGAGGCCATTCGCCACGCATGACGCGCACGGCGGCCAAAAATCGTCACACGACCAGAGCGGTGAGCAGTTCATGCCCGCGGCCATGGCTCCCAAGTGTGTACAAATCGGTGGAGGCCGTTGAATATCCCAGCCTGCGGGTTGCCGAATTCGCTCATCGTGACATCCTCCCCGGTCGGTACCACGCCGCGTTCTGCCGTGTCGGCAGCTTGACCACTTCCCGTGCGACTTGGCCCGTTCGCGCCCGCTTGCCGGCATCGCCAGCGCGCCCGGACGCGCCCGCAGGCCGCCGCGCCCGCGCCAGCACCCGCCGGATGTTGTGCACCGCGCAGTGAATCGCGTGTTCCGCGCGCACGTTTGCCAGGCCAAACCGCCGGAATCGTATCTCGCCCTGGATGCCCTTGAGCTCGGCAAACACCGGCTCGACCATGCCTTGGCGCCGCCTGTACTGCCTGCGCGCGCCGGGCTGCTGCATAACCTGATGTAACACCTCGCGAATCTCATCCTCCGGC
>CAIPXZ010000342.1 GCA_903869075.1 uncultured Myxococcales bacterium
AAGCCGTCGCAGTACTTGTCGCCGTCCTTGTCGCACTTTTCGTCGATGCCGCCGACGCAGTTGTTGTCGATGTCGTCGCAAATTTCCGTGGCGCCCGGGTTGACCTGGGCGTTCATGTCGTCGCAGTCGCCGCCGCCGCTGGGGCAGATTTGCGGGTTGCCGACGGTGCTCATCGTGGCGTCGCAATACGCGTCGCCGTCGTCGTTGCAGCCTTCGTCGGTGCCGGCGATGCAGTTGTTGTCCTTGCCGTCGCACACTTCCACCGAGCCGGGCTTGATCGTCGCGTCGGTGTCGTTGCAGTCGCCGCCGCCGCTCAGGCAGACCTTGGGCGCGCCGACGGTGACCATCGTCGCGTCGCAGAACGTGTCGCCGTCGTCGTCGCAGCCGGCGTCGGTCAATCCGTCGCAATTGTTGTCAAAATTGTCGCAGATCTCCAAGTGCGCAGGGTAGACCGCGGCGTTCATGTCGGTGCAGTCGCCGCCGCCATGCGCGCAGATCTTCGGCGTGCCGACGGTCGTCATGTTGGCGTCGCACCAGCCGTCGCCGTCGTCGTCGCAGCCGAGGTCGGTGGCCTTGTCGCAGTTGTTGTCGAGGTCGTCGCAGAGCTCCGCGGCGCCGGGGTGGACGCTGGCCTGCAGGTCGTCGCAGTCGCCGCCGCCCTTGGGGCAGGCGCCAGAGCCGATGACGATGACCTTGTTGGCGGCGCAGTAGCCGTCGCCGTCGACGTCGCAGCCGGGGTCGGTGATGCCGTCGCAGTCGTTGTCCAGCAAGTCGCACGTGTCCGGATGCTGCGGGTGGATGGCAAAGTCGTTGTCGTTGCAGTCGCCGCCGCCGTAAAGGCAGACGTACGGCGCGCCGATCGTCACGCGGTTGATGTCGCACCAGCCGTCGCCGTCCTGGTCGCAGTTGACGTCGATCTGGCCGTTGCAGCCGTTGTCCAGACCGTCGCAGAGGTCGGGTGCGCCGGGGTAGACGCTCTTGTTCTTGTCGTTGCAGTCGCCCAAGCCGTTGCTGCAGACCTTGGGCGTGCCGCTGACGAGCGCACCAAAGACGCACCAGCCGTCGCCGTCCACGTCGCAGCCGTCGTCCACGCCGTTGACGCAGTCGTTGTCGATGTCGTCGCAGATTTCCGCCGCCTTGGGGTGGATGCTGGCGTTGGAGTCGTCGCAGTCGCCGCCGCCGTTGACGCAGCCGGCGCTCACGCCGACCGGACCGGCGCAGTAGCCGTCGCCGTCCTGGTCGCAGCCGGGGTCGGTGATGCCGTCGCAGTTGTCGTCCTTGCCGTTGCACGGGTCGGCCGCGGCGGGGTTGATGGTCTTGTCTGCGTCATTGCAGTCGCCGCCGCCGTTCGGGCACGCCGGGAACTTGGCGTCGCTGGGCACGACGGCGGCGCAGTAGCCGTCCTTGTCGGCGTCGCAGCCCTCGTCGGTCACGCCATCGCAGTTCTGGTCCTTGTTGTCGCAAATTTCGGTGCCCTTCGGGTTGATCTGCGGGTCGCTGTCGTTGCAGTCGCCGCCGCCGTTCGGGCACGTCGCGCTGACACCGGCGTTGCCGACGCAGTAGCCGTCGCCGTCCTGGTCGCAGCCGGGGTCGGTCACGCCGTCGCAGTCGTTGTCCAGACCGTCGCAGATTTCCTTGGCGCCCGGGTGCGCGGCGGCGTGCAAGTCGTCGCAGTCGCCGCCGCCGTTCGGGCAGGCGCTGGACGTCGGATCGACCGGCAGCGCGGCGTTGCAGTAGCCGTCGCCGTCCTGGTCGCAGCCGGGGTCGGTCAGGCCGTCGCAGTTGTCGTCCACGCCGTTGCACACCTCGATCGCGCCGCCGTGGATGGCCGGATTGTCCGGAGCGCAGTCCAGCACGTTCGCCACGCCGTCGCCGTCGATGTCCGGGTCGACGCAGTCCGCCAAGCCGTCCTTGTCGAGGTCGGGAAAGCCTTCATCAGTCAAGCCGTTGCAGTTGTTGTCCTTGCCGTCGCACACCTCGGTCTGGCCGGGGAAAACGGCGGCGTCGGTCGGCGAGCAGTCCAGCGCGTTGGCCACGCCGTCGCCGTCGATGTCCGGGTCCACGCAGTCCGCCTTGCCGTCCTTGTCGGTGTCGGTAAAGCCCTCGTCGGTCTTGCCGTTGCAGTTGTCGTCCTTGCCGTTGCAGGTCTCGACGTTGCTCTGGAAGACTGTGCCGTCGGTCGGCGAGCAGTCCTGCAGGTTGGGCACGCCGTCGCCGTCGAGGTCGGTGTCCACGCAGTCGGCAATGCCGTCGCCGTCGGTGTCGACAAAGCCCTCGTCGGTCAAGCCGTTGCAGTTGTCGTCCGCGCCGTTGCACTTTTCACTGTTGCCGGGGAAGACCTGCGGGTCCATGGGCGCGCAGTCGTCGGCGTTGGCCACGCCGTCGCCGTCCATGTCCGGATCGTCGCAGTCGGGGATGCCGTCCTTGTCCAGGTCCGGCATGCCTTCGTCCGTCTTGCCGTTGCAGTCGTCGTCAATGCCGTTGCAGGTCTCGGGCGCGGGCACAAGCGCGTCGCACAGCTCCAAGCCGCTGGCGCTGCATTTGCGCTGGCCCTTGCACAAGCCAGCGGAATTGCTGTTGGAACACGTGGTCTTGGCGCTGGCGGCGATCGCCGCGGGGTTGCAGTCGCAGGCGCCGGGCGTCACGCAGAGCATGGCCTGGCCGACGACGCCGTAGCTGTACGAGCACTTGTAATCCGTCGGGCATTCCGCGGTTTTGGCGCACGGCGTGGCGCAGAAAAAGCCTTCGGCGCCGTGCTTGATGCACAAGCTGCCCGGCGTCGCGCCGTCGCATTCGTCGTCGGTGAGGCAGGGCCGGCACAGCGCCGTCCACTTGGGCCGGCAGATCGGCGAGACGCCGGTCTTGTCGCAGCTCCAGCCGCTCGGGCAGCAGTTCGTCGCGCACGCGGGCGCGCAGCGCATGCCCTCGGGCGCGGTGGCGCAGG
>CAIPXZ010000343.1 GCA_903869075.1 uncultured Myxococcales bacterium
GCGACTAGGCAGGAGGCAGCCATCCTTCCGGAGCCCAAAGCCTTCCACCTGCGGCCATCGTGCCGACGTCGAAGCCGCCGGCCAGTCCAGGTCCAGCAGCTGCCGATCGCGCAGGTCGTTCCAGCTGACGTCAAATGCCGTGCGCACGTCGCGGTTGGTCACCTGATAGGCCACGTCCGGATGCGCCGGATCCGCCAGCCACGTGGTCGCCTCGCCGTCTTTCTCCGCCTTCTGCAGTAGGCCGATGCGCAGCTTCACGGTCGGCTTACCGCCGCCGGACAGCGTCACGTCCAGCGCGTGCGCCGGGTCCAGGCCATACTCGGCAGCGGACTTGGCGTCGACTTTCACCGCGAACGTCGAGCGAATCGACCGCTGCAGCTGTTCCGCCATTGTCGTCGCGCGAAACCCCTGCGCTTTCCAAGTGATCGCCTTGCCCGCCACCGTCCGCTTGGCCAGCCACTTGGCTTCTGGCGGCGGCGTCTTCGCGTCCTGCGCCACCGGCTTGTCCGCGTCCTGGCGGTCCAGGGCGATGGTCTCGACGCCGCCCTGGCCATCGCCGCGCGCCAGCTCCAGGTGCGTGTACGGCGGCGGCTGTTTTTGCCCCAGCGTCCGCGCCTCTTCGACGCTGACATTGCCGATGTAGCCGTCCACCGACAGCGGCGGCGGCGCGTCTACCTTGCGCGGGCGGGTTTGCACAAACCAGGCGCCCAGCAGAACCACGAAGGCCGCGAGCGTGAACCACGTCGAACGGTTCATGACTGTTCATCTCCTCAGCTGGCGGAACGCCAAGAAAAATCAGGCCTTGAGCGCGCGATTGCGCGCCAGCCGCAGCCGCCAACGCGCCAGACCCAGCAGGATCAACAACAGCGGCGAGCCGATCAGCGCCGCCAGCCGCAGCTGCTTCTGCTTTTCCGGTTCCAGATCGTCCATCGGCCGGCGCGTGTCGCCCTTGGAGCGAATCGCCACGAGCGCTTCATGGGCGCTGGCCCAGTCCAGAATGTTGGACAAGAACTGCAGATTTTCATTGAGCAAGTGCGAGATCTGGCCGATGCGGATCTGCCAGTTCTGGAAATTCGCCTGCCACTGCGTAAATGTGCGGATCGACTCCGGACTGAACTGCTGGAATTTGCTCAGATCAAAGCCCGCCAGCACGTCGCCGCGGCTCAGGCCTTCGATGCCGAGGTTCGAGGCGATGACAAGCAGCTTGCCTTTGCCCTCGGCCTTGAACGTGCGCTTGGCGAGGTCGTATTCGGCGTCCGTCGGTTTCTGCGCCGCCTTCGCTGGGTCATTGCTGCCCGCCGACGGATCCGGCCGCCGCGGCACTTCCTTGCCGGCAAACGCCGACTTGAACGGCCCCTGCACAACCAGCGCCAGCGTGTGCGGCCCGGTCGCTTTGGCGTCCAGCACCAGCTTCTTGAGCGTCTGCGGCAGCACCGGCACCGGCCCGGGCTTTTGCAAAGACGAGGGCGACGAGCGCACAACCTGCGAGACTTCAAAGGCTTTGTTGGCCGTCAGCTCCGGGCTCGGCGCCACGCTCGTCGTGTACGGCAGCGACAAGCTCGTCAGCGACCGGGTCAGCGCGTGGCTGCGGTCAAAAGTGTTCGCGACCGGGATCAGCGCGTAGGGAAAATCCTGCTGCGTCTGGAACTGCATGCCGCCCTTGTTCACGAGCCCGGTCACGCGCACGGTCTCCACGTGCGTCGAATCCAGCACCGGATCGCGGCTCAGGACCACGCCGTACGGCTTGAGCACGTCGGGCAGATCGCTGCCGGTCGCCACCATCGCCGACCAGTCGGCGCGCATCTCGCTGCCCAGGTCCTCCGGCGCCTGCATGTTCAGCAGCGCCACCTGCCACGCCTGCGCCAGCACCACCACCGGTTTGCCCGCCAGCAGCGTCTGGTCCAGCTGGTAGCGCGCGAACTCGCCCAGCGGCTTGCGCGGCGCGTAGACGATCAGCGCCGCCACGTCGCTCGGCACCACTTCATCCGGACCGATGCGGCGAATCGAATAGCCGCGCTTTGTGAATAGGTTGTCGCCGATCTTGGCGTTTGTTTCATCGACGGCCTGGGCGATCTGCGTCGCCGCCTGGACGATCTGCTTCATCATCGGGTTGTTCTGACCCAGCATGGCCGCGACCTGGCTGTCGACAAGCTGGCCCGGCTCCGCAAACGGGCAGAACTCATCGTGGCCACACAGGAAACCGATGGACTTGCGTCCCGGGCTGTCCGCCAAGGTCTGGTGCGCGCGGTCGACCTCGCGAAACAGCTGGTCCAGCAGCAGCGCCAGCTGCGGCGCCGCCAGCGTCGGCGGCAGCTGCCCCTCGGCCGGTGCCTGGCCGGAGATCGCCTGCTTGAACTCCTGCCAAGCCTTGGCGAATTCGCCGGCGCTCTCCACCAGGTGGTCGCCAAACGGGTTCTTGCCTTTCAGCTTGGCGCCGTCGCCCGCCACAAGCGTCGCCACCGGCGCGCACAGCTTGTCCAGATCCGCCGCCGCCGCCTGCAACGCCGTCAGCCGCTTCTGGTTCGGGTCGTTGCTGCCCTTCAAGGACAGCCCGCTGGCGTCTTCTTTTTGCGCCTCGACCGTGGCCGCCTTTTGCACCGCGTCATTGCAGGCTTTCACGCCGTCAAACACCGCCTTGCCCTGCGCCAGCGGCTCTTTCATCAGCTGGCTCTGCTCGTATTTTTCCTTGAGCCGCAAGAGGATTTGCGTCATCTCGAACTCATAGAATCCCGGCGCCAGCGCTTTGGGCATCACCTCGCTGACGGTCTTGTAGTGGAACGTCGCGCCCAGCACGTATTTCTGGAATTTCAGCGTGCTGCCAGTCACTTGCGCCTCGGTCGACGAGAACGGCTCCAGCTTGGCCGCCTCCGCCTGTTCCTCGATCGTGCCGACGCCCGGGCTGCCGTCCTCGGCAAACACGAGCTTCAGGTTGCCGCCAGCCGCGCGCGCGTATTCCGCCAGCTTGTCGCGAAACGCCCGCTCCACACCGCGCAGCGGCACTTTGCCCTGCGGCGTCGGCAGCGTCTCCGGCAGCTTTTTCGAGACGTAAACCGTCACCGTCACGTCGTCCAGCGCCTTCGCCGCCGTCACGCTGGCGTCCGACAACGTGTGGACCTGCTGCTCGGTCAGGTCCAGCCGCACCGCGCTCTGCGCCGCCAGCGCGTTCACAAGCACCGCCACGCCCAGCGCCGCGGCCAGCAGCACCAGCGCGTCGGCGCGGCCTTTGGATTTCTTGCTCGTCTGTGCCATCTCACTCTCCAGGCCGACAAAATGGAACGAAAAAACCTTGGATTGACCGGTGGTTACTGCCAGTGCCGGGCGCGCAACGCGTAGGTCGACGCCAGCACCGCGATCGCCGTCACACTCAGGAAATACAGGACGTTGCGCAAATCGATGACGCCGCGGGCAAAGTCCGCGAACTGGCTCTGGAAGCTCAGCAGCGCCAGCGCCGGCGGCGGTTGGTCCAGCACCAGGCGCATCAGCGCGTCGGTCGCCGTCCAGAAAAACATGCACAGCATCATGCCGACGATGAACGCGACGATCTGGTTCTGCGTCCACGTCGACGCCATCAGCCCCAGCGCCAGGAACGCCGTGCCGAGCAGCAGCAAGCCAACGTAACCGCCGATAATTGCGCCGATATCCGGGTGGCCGATCGTCATCACCAGCGCCGGCAGCACCA
>CAIPXZ010000344.1 GCA_903869075.1 uncultured Myxococcales bacterium
CTGGGCGGCGCGGTGACGCTGACGGCGGGAACGACGCTGCAAAATCTCAACGGCCAAGCGCAGTTCGAGCTGCTGGCGGACAAACCGCTGGGCGACGCGGTGGTGCTGAAGAAAGGCGGCAACCTGCAGGCGACGGTCAAGCAGAACGCCGTCAGCAACGTGTCTGGCCTGGCGCTGGCGACCTACGACGGCTGGCTGGCGGGCGCTGTGCGGCTGGAACCGACGGCGGACGTCAAGGCAGTGACCGGCAACGCGACGCTGCAGCTGCAGACGGAAAAGACGCTCGGCGAGCTGACGCTGCAAAAAGGCGGCGATGTGCGGGCGCGGCTGGCGGGCGGCAAGCTGGCGAATTTTGGCGGTATGGTCGACTGGCGCTACCAGAACTGGCTGCGCGGCAACCTGACGGTGAACGGCGCGAGCACGCTGGGCAATGTCGCCGGCACGGGCGCGGCGGTGGTGACGGCGCCGCAGCCGCTGGGCGGCGATGTGATGCTGCAGCCCGGCGGCCAGCTGAGCGCGACGCTGGCCGGCAACAAGCTGGCCACGGTGCGTGGTAACGCCGCGATTCAGTGGCAGAAATGGGTGGACGGTCGGGTGACGGTGACGCGCGATGTGGCGCCGGACAGCCTCGCGGGCGCGGCGGAAGTGCGGACGCTGACCGACAAGGCGCTGCCCGGCGGCGTGACGCTGCTGCGCGGTAGCCGGGCGGACGCGACGCTGGCGGCTGGCGCGCTGGACAAATGGCAAGGCGCAGTGGGCTTTCGCTTCAGCGATTTTGTCGAGGGCCGCCTGAACCTGGACGGCGGCGCGGCGCTGGAGCAGCTCAAGGGCGACGCAACCGTGGGCGTCGTCAAGGAAAAGGCGCTCGGTGCGCACGTTGACCTGCTGAAGGGCGGCACGCTGGACGGCCATTTTGACGGCAGCGGGCTGCAGGGCGTGCACGGCGCGGCGGCGGTGCGCTACGACAAGTGGCTGACCGGCAGCGTCACGGCGCAAGGCGACGGCGGGCTGGAGCACCTGGCGGGCCACGGCACGCTGCGGGTGGACGCGGAGAAGAAAATCGGCCTGCTGACGCTTAAAAAGGGCGCGGTGGTGGATGCCGATTTCGTCGACAGCACGGTGGATTTGTACCGCGGCAACCTGGACATGGCGCTGGACACCTGGCTGGCGGGCAATTTGCGCTTTGAAGCCACGGACTTGGCGGATATCAGCGGCGAGGCGACGCTGAACGTGACGCAGCCGCACACGTTGACCGGGCCGCTGAGCCTGCTGCAAGGCAGTCAGCTGCGGGCGCGGGTGGCCAAGTCGGCGCTGGCGGATTTTGGCGGGCTGGCCAAGCTCGGGGTGCGCGACTGGGGCACGGGCGAGCTGAGCATCGCCGACGGCTCGACGACCGAGCGCATCTCCGGCGCCGGCAAGCTGGAGCTGACGACGCCCAAGCACTTGGGATCGCTGGTGACGGTGACGCACGGCAGCCTGGGCGCGACCGTGGAGGGCAACCAGCTGACGTCGGTCTGGGGCCGCGCCGACGGCGAGGTCAAGGGCTTTGGCACCGGCTGGGTGGCGATGGCGCAGGGCTCCAAGCTGGACGCGTTCGACGGCCAGGCGGGCATCAAGCTGACGACGCCGCGCAAAATCGGCCGGTTCGCCGAGCTTTCCGGCGGCGAAGTGCTGGCGAATTTCAAGCAGAACGAGCTGACGTCCTTTGGCGGCACCGCCGACATCACCGTGTACGGCTGGGGCAAAGGCACCGTGCAGGTCGACGCCGGCTCGACGCTGGAGAGCTTGAAGGGCGCGGCGACGCTGAAGCTGACGGAACCGCGGTCGCTGGCGGGCGGCAAGCTGAAGATCACCGGCGGCGACGTGCGCGCCGTCGTCGATGGCCAGGCGCTGACACAGGTCGCGGGCAGCGTGGCGCTGGAGCTGCCCGGCATCGCGCGCGGCACGGTGGCGGGCGAGATCGACCTGCAAAAGGACACGTTCAGCGGCCAGGGCACGGTGCAGCAGATCCAGCCGTGGACGGCGGGACCGGCGAAGGTGACGGACGCGACGCTGTCGGCGAGCATCGTCGAAGGCCGGCTGGCGAGCGCCATCGGCAGCGCGCAGATCGACGCCGGCAAGATCGGCCGCGGCACGTTCCAGGTCAACTACGAGGACACCGGCGCGGGACCGCTGCTGTACGGCGCGGGCGAGGTGCAGTTCCAGCCGCATGAGCGCGTGCAGGGCAAGCTGGACGTCGCCGTTTCCCGCGACCAAAAGCTGACCGGCCGCGGTGAAGTGGACGTGCGCATCACCGACAACATCCGCGGCAAGGCCGAAGCGGCGCTGGACGCCGATGGCCACGTCAAGCTGGCGGGCGGCGTGACGATCCCCGGGCCGTTCGAGGTCTTCAAGCCCGAGCCGTGGAAAAAGGACCTCAAGCTGCTGGATACGAGCTTTTTGGTCTACACGCCGCCGAACGTGAAGGTGAAGGTGGGCGCGGGCTTGGGCCTCGAGGTCGGCGTCAAGCCGCTGACGCTGCGCAACCTGTCGCTGGGCGGGTCGGTGGACCTGATGGATCCGTCGTTTGCGGCGATGAGCGTGGCGGGCCAGATGTCGTCGGCGGCCTACATGGACCTCAACGCGTATGTCGAAGGATCGGTTGAAGTTTCCGCGGTCGTCGTCGCTGTCCAGGCCGGCTTGCGCGCGGCGCTGAACCTGCATCTGGAAGCGGCGCTGGACGCCAACCCAACGCTGACGGTCAACCGCCGCGGCCTGGGCTTCGACATGCCGGTGGACGCGCGGCTGTCGGCGGCGCTGAACCTGATCCTGACGTTTTTTGCCAAGGTGAAGGTCGGCCTGGATCTCGGCATCGTGTCGGTGATGGAGACGGTCTGGGAGTACGACAAGTCCCCGGATCCGCTGAAGTTGGGCGATTTTTCGCTGGGCGCCAAGGGCCGCGTGACGGCCGATGCCGGCGGGATGCGGGCGTCGATGAAGCCGGAGTACAAACCGCCGGATTTGTCGGTCGAGTCGCTGAAAAAG
>CAIPXZ010000345.1 GCA_903869075.1 uncultured Myxococcales bacterium
CCCGCGTCGCCATCGTCGGCGCCAAAGGCATCGGCGTGCTCGTGGACGGCAGCGACCCGGACGGCGCAACGTCCAACCTCGAGCTCTTCGACGTCCGCATCCGCGACGTCACCGCCAGCGCCATCGGCGTCGGTCACGCGCTCGTCGCCCAAGCCGGCGGCATCCTGCGGGTCGGCGGCGGCGACGTCACCGGCTGGGTCGGCATCGGCGCCGTCGGCTTGACCGGCACGCTCAACCTCGCCGGCGTGGCGCTGCGCACCGCGATCGGCGCCGGCATCCGCGCGTTGGACAGCGACGTCAAGCTCGCCGGCATCGTCGTCCAGGCCGTCACCGGCGCCGGCTGGTCCCAGACCGGCGGCGCCGCCGTTGCCGCGCAAAGCGTGTTCCGCGACACGACGCCGGACGGCTTGGCCAGCAGCAATGGCATTGAAATCACGACACAAAGCAGCGTCAAGCTGACCAAGCTGCTGATCACCGGCATGCAGTCCGCGGGCCTCGTTGTCATCGACTCCGACGTCACCGGCGACGGCCTGCGCGTCAGCGGCAACGCCGAGGGCCTGTCGCGCGAGAGCAACCCGAGCGATGTCTGGGTCCGCTCGCTGTTTTTTGGCAACAGCGTCGCCAACGTCGTCGATCCCGGCGACATCGCGCCCAGCGGCGTGCCCAACGACGTCACCGTCCTGGACGGCAGCGACTCGCCCTGATGAACGAAGCGCTCGTCTCCCACCACGGCCCCGGGCACCTGTGGCTGGCCAGCTTGGGCCAGCGCGGCATGGCGCTCGGCCTGACGCGGATCCAGGCGATTCTGACGCGGCTGGGCCGACCGGACGCGCGGATGCCGTGCGTGGTTGTCGCCGGGACCGACGGCAAGGGTTCGACCTCGGCGATGCTGGCGGCGCTGCTGCGCGAGGCCGGGCTGCTGGTGGGGCACTACACTTCGCCGCACCTTGTGGAGACGCGCGAGCGCGTGCGTGTGGGCGCGACCTGCGTGGCGGCGACGGTGCTGGACGCCGCGCTCGCACAGGTGCAAGCCGAGGCGCAGGACCTGGAGCCGACGCCGTTCGAGGCGCTCACGGCCGCGGCGCTGCTTGTCTTCGCCGACGCGCAGGTGGACATCGCGGTGCTGGAGGTCGGCCTGGGCGGCCGGCTGGATGCGGTGAACGCCACGGAGCCGATCGTCAGCGTGCTGACGCACCTCTCGCACGACCACACGGCGATCCTCGGCAAAACGCTGCAGGAAATCGCTTGGGAAAAGGCCGCGGTGGCGCGCAACGGCCGGATCCTGGTGGCGACGCAGGCGGTGCTCGTCAAGAACGCGCTGCGCAAGCACGGGCTGACGCCGCGGCTGCTGTTGGTCGGTCAGCACGCCGTCGTCGCGGCGCGCGGGCTTGTCGGGCCAAACTGGCTGCAGGCGGGCGTGCTGAGCGGCCCGCTGCTGCCGGGGCCGCTGGAGGTGGAGATCGCGCTGCCGGGCGCCCATCAGCTGGAGAACGCCGCGGCGGCGGTGCTGGCGTATCAGGGCGTGGCGGAGTGGTTCGAGCAGCAGGGGCGCGCGCTGGCGGGCATCGACGAGGTGGTGGCGGCGCTGGCGGAGTCCGACTGGCCGTGTCGCGCCGAGGTCGTGGCCACGGCGCCGACGATCGTGCTGGACGCGGCGCACAATCCGGCGGGCATCGCGGCGCTGGCGGCGCTGCTGGCGGAGCGCGGCAAGCGCTGGCAAATCCTGCTGGCGGTGCGCCAGGATCGCGTCGCGGCGGACCTTGTGCGGGCGCTGGCGCCGGTGGCGGCGGGCTTCTGGCTGCCGCGGATGAGCGGTGAAACCCTGATGGACGCTGGCGAATTGGCCGCGGTTGTCGATGCTGTCGCGCCGGGTGCGCATGTCGCCGTCGCCTCCGCCGAGCGCTGCCTGGCGCAGGCGCAGATCGAGGCCGTGCCGGGCTGTGGCGTGGCGGTCACCGGCAGCCAGCACGCGCTGGGCGAGTGGCTGCAAGCCGGCGTGATCGCCAGCCCGCGGCTGAGCCGGCGGTTGGGGCTTGACCAAACTGGGCAAAAGCCCTAGACTCCCTGCCCTTCCGCGCCGCAATTTGGCGCATGGTCGATGCTGGCCCGCACAGTGCGGAATAGCCCAAGTGGGCGCCGTCAGCCGCTCGATTCGGACTCCACCAAGCACGTCCAAGGGGCGTGGCAGGAGCACACAATGGCGAAAGGTCTTTTCGGTCGCAAAATTGGTATGACGCAGGTCTTTGATGTCGAGGGCCAGCGCGTCCCCGTGACCGTCCTCGAAGTCGGGCCGTGCCCGGTGCTGCGCGTCAAGACCGAAGCCGGTCCGGACGGCTACAACGCCCTGGTCATCGGCTTTGGCACCAAGAAGCTCAAGCAGGTCATCAAGCCGGAAGCCGGTCTGTTCGCCAAGGCGGGCGTCGAGCCGCTGGCGCACATCGGTGAGATGCGCGTGTCGGCGGAGGACGTCGGCCAGGTGGAAGTCGGCATGGTGCTGGACGCTTCGGCGTTTTCGGCGGGCCAGATCGTCGACATCAGCGGCATCACCAAGGGTCGCGGCTTCACCGGCGTCATCAAGCGCCACAACATGCACATGCCGAAGGCCTCGCACGGTACGCACGAAGTGTTCCGCCACGGCGGTTCGCTCGGTATGCGCACCACGCCGGGTCGCGTGTGGCTGGGCAAGAAGATGGCCGGTCAGTATGGCGTCGAGAAGGTCACGATCCAGAATCTGAAGATTCACTCGGTCGAGCCGGAGAAGAACCTGATCGTGATCAAGGGCTCGTGCCCGGGCGCCAACGGCAGCCTGATCTGGATCCAGGAGCCCGCCAAGCCGGCCAAGAAAGCGGCTGTCTAGTCGCGCAAGCTGACCATGAGCCATCCCCTCATCCGCAGGCGCTCGGGCACGGGCGCGCTGTACGCCGACAATTTGGGTCGCGTGCCGCGCAGTTCGGTCCGGCGGTTGCCGCGCAGCAAGTCGCAGTTTCCGCGCGGGGAGACCAAGGACCGGCCGTGGATGCAGGCGGACGAGGTGCCCGAGCACGTTGAGCTGGCCGAGTTCGCGGCCGCGGCGGCCAAGGCGGCGGGAATGCTGCTGGAGCTGCTGCGCGACGTCGGCGCGTGGGTGCAGCACTGCCGGCGCTGGCGCGAGCCGCTGCCACGCGACGTTGTGACGGAGCTGGGTGAGCTTGTGGACTGGTACTTCGTCCTGCTGACCGTCGGGCTGATCGACAGCCGCGGCGTCTGGCTGGGGCCCAAGCGCTGATCCCTGAAAACACATGCGATTTCGCCGCGTCACCGCCCGAGGTTGCCGGCGCGCGGCGTTGTCCTGTACACACCGGCGCGGTAGCCACGCGCAGCACGCGGGGCGCCGCCACCTGGAGGGCTTGCCGTGCGCGTGACTTTTCCCTCGGTCCTGGACGATTTTTCCTGCCAGCGCCAGCCCTGCCTGTGCAAACCGGTGCGCACGGCGCCACAGCCGGCTGGCCATCCCGGGCGCGCGGCGACGCAGGCGGCGCTCGACGGCAAACTGGACGACCTGGCGCGGCCGCCGTGGAACGATTTTCCGCTGCTGGCGGTGCAGACGGCGGACGGCGTGTCGCTGGCGTTTTCCACGCTCTGCCCGGGTGTGCGCGCGCGTATGCACGCGGCGGAGGAGCCGGTGACGCCGGCGCACAGCGAGGGCGGCTGGCGGCAACCGCTGCATGTGTGGCAGCCGGACGGCAAGCTGACGGTGCGGCTGCTACCCGATCTGCCGGTGCCGTGGCCGGCGTTTGCGGCGCTGCGCGATGCGCTGCTGGACTTGGCCGCCGAGCCGACGCTGCCGCTGCTGGGCCGTCTGACGCGCCTGGCGCTGACTTTTGACCAGGCTGTGCACGATCGCGCGCTGCCCGCCGCGCCGCCGCCGCTGACGCCGCGCGGCTTTCTGGCGTTCCGCGCGTTCCTGGAGGCGCGCTGTGCCGCGGCGGACGTCGAACGGCTGACGCATTTTGTCGCCCGGACCCGGCCGCTGCTGCCGGAATTGGCGCTGCACAGCGACGAGCTGCCGGCACTGCTGGACGCGCTTGTCGGCGAGTGGCGCGAGCAGCTGCGGCAGTGGCTCGTGCCGCAAGAGCGCGAACTGCTGCAGGTTTTTGAGACCTGGCTGGGCACGCGCCTGCTGGCCATGCCGTTTGATCGCGACGTGTCGCTGGCACGCGCTTGGGCGGAGCTGCTGGAGACGGTGGCGGTCGCGTTGCGCTGCGCCGCGGCGCTGGGCGAGCTGCGCCGGGCGCCGCTGACGCCGCCGCAGCTGCTGGCGGCGCTGGCGCTGGCCGAGGCCTTCGTCGCCACGCAGGACGCACCGCTGCCGGCGTTCGAGCAGCCGCGCGACCTGCACGATCGCGGCCCGCGGATGGCGGATCTCGACTTGTCGCTCGACGCGATCTGCTGACCGCTACGCCACGCGCCCGCGCAGCCGCCACAGCAGCCCGATGGTCCGCCGCACCGCGCGCACGCGCGCCGGCAGGCTCGTGGCCCAGCGCGATTGGCCGTGAGCGCGGGCGCCAAAAATCACGTCGATGGTCTGGGTCGCATAGCCGTGGCGCCGCGCCAGCCACAGCAGGTAGACGTCCAGCGACAGGTCCTGCGGCGGATCGGCAAAATCCGCCAGCAGCGCCCGCGGAAACAGCTTGGGCTGCGCGTTGATGTCGTGCAAGGGCGTCGCCAGCAGCGCCGACGCCCACGCGCTCATGCCGGCGGTGAACGCCGCGTCCGCCAGCGGTCGCGCCCGGCGCCGACCTTTGACGATGGTCTTCAGCGGCGACGGGCTGTCCCGCCACGCCGCCCAGGCGCGCAGCACGTCCGCTGGCGGCGTCTGGCCGTCGGCGTGGGTCCAGGCCAGCACATCGCCGCGCGCAAGCTGCAGCCCAGTCAAAATCCCGTGTCCGTAGCCGATGTTCGGCGGCGGCACCGTCGCCACGCGCAGGAACGGCAACTGCCGCGCCGCGTCCGCCAGCAGCGCCGCCGAGCCATCCGTGCTGCCGTTGTCGACGAGGATCAGCTCCCAGCTGTCGCCCGCGCGCCACAGCGCCGTCCACGCCGCCAGCAGCGCCGGCAGGTTGGCGGCCTCGTTCCAGCACGGGATGACGACGCTCAGCTGCAGCGATCGCGGCGCGCCCTTCATGGTGCCTCCAGCGGCCGGCCGCCGCGGAACAGCGCATTCCAATAGCGAAAATCCGCCAGCTCCTGCGGCGTACCCCAGGATAGCCACAGGTCCACCGGCAGCGCCCAGACGCGCGCGCCTTGCGCCACGAGCCGCCGCGCGACGCTGTCCAGGTAGAATTCGCCGTTGACGCGCTCGTCCGCCGCCACAAGCTCGGCGATGGCAGCGCGCAGCCGCGCGGCGTCCGGCGTCCAGAATTGACCGGTCAGCACCTGCTGCTGCGCCAGCGGCAGCCCGGCGACCGGCTGCTTCACGGCGATCGACAGCACGCGGCCATCGGGCGCCACGTCCGCCCAGCCATAGCTTGCCGGCTGCCAGTGCGCCGGCTGGTGCCACGGCGCCGTGAACACGACGAGATCGAGGTCCGTGCGCGCCTCCAGCGCCAGCCAGCGCGGCACGTCGAACAGCAGCCCGGCGTCGCACGGCGCCACGAGCACCCGCGTCCCCGGCGGCAGGCGCGCCAGCCCGCGGTCCGCCGAGATCGCCTGACCCGCCGTGACCTCCGTCAGCGCGACCACGTCGAGCGGCGCGTCCGTCAGCGCCAGCGTCGCCAGCAGCGGCACATGCGCCGCTTGCACAACCACCACCCGCGCCGGGGGCTGCGGCAACAGCGCCAGACCCTGCGCGACCATCGGCCGGCCCGCGACGGGCACGAACGGCTTGGGCAACGGCTCACCCTCGGCGGCAAACCGCTGGCCACGGCCCGCCAGCAGCGTCAGCTGCACCGAGCGCGAATTCGCCCGCGGCAGGTCGTCCAGCCGCGCCATGCCGCGCTGCCACGCCTGCCAGGTGCGCAGATCCTCGGGCGTACCCCACTGGTGGAAAAATTCCAAGGGGAATCGACCAGTTCTGTGGCCTTCAGCGACAAGCCGGCCGAGCGCCGTGGACACGAACCACTCGCCCGCCACGCGCGTATCGGCGTCGACAACCGCCTGCGCCGCCACCAGCAGGTCGCCAGCGCGCCGCACCCAATAGCCGCCGGCGGAGTGCCAACCGTCGCGCATGTTCTCGGCAAAACAGTGTTTTTCGCGGATCTCCAGCACGCGCTCGCCGTCGGTGCGCAGGCCGGCATAGCGCGTCGGCCCGCCCAGGTGAGGCAGCGCGCCCGTGTAGGCGTCCAGCGCCGCGTCCCAGCGGTTGAGCTCGCACCACGCGCGGAACTGCTTGAAATCCCAAGCCGTCGCGTAGTCAGCGTAGTGCACGAACAGCGGCAGCTCCGGGTCGATGGCGTGCGCCGCATCGAGTAGCGTCTGCACCGGGCCATCCTTGTGGCCAGGCACCGCGACGATGCGCGCATCCGGCCGCAACCGCAGGATTTCCGTGGCGATCGCCGTCGTTTCCAAGTGCTCCGCCCGCACACCGCAGATCAGCCGCTCGCAGTCGGCCAGGTCCGCCAGCACGTGCGCCAGCATGGGACGGCCGTCGACGTCGATGAGCGGCTTAGGCAGGTCATAACCGGCATCGGCAAAGCGCTGGCCGCTACCGCCCATCGGCACAAAGGCTTGCCACGGCTTCATGCGCTGGCCCCCAGCTGGCGGTAGCGCTCGGCCGGCATGTCGAGGATCGCCGCCGTCATCGCCGCCGGCAGTGCCACCGCCGCCGCGCCAAGCCGCGCCAGCAGCCAATCGTGGGCGGTCACCACTTCCACAACGTCGCGCAGCTGCGCCGCCGTCCGCGCCACCGCCCAGCGCTGTCCGTCCGGCGCCGCCAGCACGCCCGGGCGCGGATCCGCCACGAGCTTGGCCGCCGCATGCGCCGCCGTCAGCGCCGCCACCGGCGTCTGCGCCGTCAGCACGGCGGCGTCGGGAAACAGGTAGCGCGGCGGAGCGACCGGCTGCGGCGGCAGCGGCGCCACCACACCACCGGCGACCGGTTGCGGCTGCAGCGGCGGCGGCACCGGCATTTCCCGCGGCGCCACGGCAAAAAGCGCGCGACACGCCGCGTCGATCGCCCGCGTGCGCCGCACCGCCCCTTCGGCCGAGGCGGACCGCACCACAAGCCCGTGATTGCGCAGCAGCCACGCATCACCGTCACCGGCCGCCAGCAGCGCCAGCGC
>CAIPXZ010000346.1 GCA_903869075.1 uncultured Myxococcales bacterium
CGCCGACCTTGCGTCATCTACGCCGGTCGCATCGTCCGCCGTGCCTGTTGCATCCCAAGCGTCGTCATTGCTTGTTGCCGTGGCATCCTCGGCCAGCGTGTCGTCGCCGTTCTCCGCGTCCGCGTCGTCGTAGCCTGCACCGGCCGAGCCGCCACCCACGTCGTCTGTCGTGTCTTCCCAGATGTCCGGGCTCGGATTGTCTACGCAGGTTGCGTCCGTCCCGGAGAGGCACTGCGTACCGTTTGGACAAGGCGAAGGTGTCGGCTGACCGGTTGTCGCGTCGCAGTGCCAGCGCGTCCCGTCGCCCATGCACAAGTTGTGGTCGACCGACGGCGAGTCCGGGTAGTCCGCGCAGTAGACCGAGACACACTTGCCCTTGGCGGCACCGACCGTACTGCACCATTGCAAACCGGGAATGCACTTGTCTTCGGTCAGCACGCCGTCTGTGCAGGTGCCGTGGAGAAACCCATTCGGATCGGGCAGACAGACTTCGGCGCTTCCTGTCGCTGGGCAGTATTGAGAAACGCACCGAGCGCCGAGCGCGTCGTCCGCGCAATTCGCTTCCATGGCCGCGCAGGATTGAATCGCGCAGCTGCTGTCCAGGAGGCCAGAACCGACGCACTGGGCGGTGCACGCGGAGGGAAAGTCGTAGACTGCGCCGTCCTGACCGACCATCCAGTAGCCTGCGCCGTACGGGTGTCGCGCCATTCCCACGATGGGGGCGCTCACGCTTAACGGCGCGCCGCCGGGCTTGGCGTCGCCCGCAGGCAGGAGTTGACCATCGGCCCGCACCAGCCAATAGCCGTTTCCGCCTGCGCTGCGGGTCAAGCTCACGATGGGCGATGGCAGTGGTGCGGGAACCGCCGCTGTGGCGGAGGCTGCGGAACCACGCGCAAAGGCCGCGCCGGCAGCGGTCGCAACCCAATACCCTTGGCCGTCGGCGGTTGCGTCGATTCCAACGGCCACGTCGCTGGCTGCAAGGGCGCCAACGGACGTGAGAGTGGGCGCTGTGCCAATCGGGTACACGGTTCCATCGGTTGCGAGCAACCACAACGCTTGCGTCGAACCGGCGCGGGCAGCGGCGACGATCGACGAGGGCAGCGATTTCCCCGCGAGCCCCGGTAGCGGCGCGGCGTCGCCAAATGACGTGATGTCGCCGTCGGCGGTCACGATCCAGTACCCCAAGCCAGTCGGACTGGAAACAATCGCGACTGCCGGCTTGGCCATCGAAGTCCCCGTCAGGTCGCCGTAGCTCTTGGCTGTACCGTGGGCTTCGACGCTGCCGGTGCCGCGCACTGACCACCAACCGAGCGCATCGGGCGTGGCGCTGATCGCGACAATGACCGCGTCGCACGTAGCCGTTCCCGCGGTCATCTTGCACGCCGAACCGGTTGGGCAAGGTGTGGGCGCGATGTCTCCCGCGGCGTCGCACGTGTATTTGCCGCCGTCCGGAAGACACAAATCTTTTGCGACTGGTTTGGTTGTCGGGCTGGCGACGCAATAAGTCGACAAACATTTGGCCGAGCCTCCGCTTGCAGCCGAGCAGAGCGTGTCCTTTGCGCAGTTCGTCGACTTGCCCAGTTTGCCGTCGGTGCAGGTGGCCATCGCCGTGTTGGTCGTCGACGGCAAGCACACTTTGCTCGACCCGGTCGCAGGACAGTAGATCGACACGCAGCGCACGCCGAGCGCGTCGTCTATGCATTTGGCCGAGGTCTTCGCGCAGTCGGTCACCCCGCAGGCGTCGTCGACAACCTTGGTGCCCTCACAGTGCGCATCGCAGCCCGTCGTCGCGCCGATCCAGCCCTGAAGCTTGGCCAGCGTCCCGGCGTATTTGTCCAAATCCACGTTGCCGCTGATCCCGGAGACCTTGCCCTTGGACGTGTACTGCCAAAACGTCCACTTCTTCCAAGGCGCAGCAATCGTGGGGCAGCAGCCGCAATACTGCGCGTGCCACAGCGGCAGGTTCTTCTGCGCGCTGGATTGCACGTGGTCGTCCCAAAAGTACTTGCCGGTGTAGACAATCGCGTCGCGGCCGAGCTTTTCCTTGATACGCGCGACCCACTTGGCGATGTTGGCTTCCACAACGGCGGGTGACTTGCCGCCCGTCGCCTCTACGTCGATCATCGGCGGCAAATCCTCCGGATCCAGCGCGCCACCGACGTGCTTGATGAGAATGTCCGCCTGCGTAATCGGGTCCAAATCCGGCTCAAAGAACTGATACACGGACCGAATCACGCCGTGCTTCTTGGCCTGCGCCCAGTTGTAGGTGAATTTCGAGTCGAAGTAATAGCCATCGCCAACGCGGATGGACGCGTACGCTTTGCCGTCGGCCTTGACCTTCGCCCAGTCAATCGTGCCTTGCCAGACCGAAATATCGATCCCTTCAACATTTTGCGATCCAGCGCACTGCGTGACGTTGCCAAACGCGGGCTGAGCCGCCAAGAGCGCAGCGAGAACGAGGCAAACGTGCAGCATCTGGCGCATGGCGTCGGCTCTCCGGGTGGATCTCATGGGCACGAGTAGGGCGGGCTGACATCCGCTTGGCAGGAAAACCAGGTGCAATCCGCGGAACAGTATGCGTGGCCGTGCGGACTTGCGGTCGTGCAGCATTTGTAGTTCGTGCCGCTGTTGTAGTCGCAGACTTTGCCGGACTTGAACGCGCAGCTGCCCCACTGGCATTTGGACGAGCAGGTCGTGTGGCGGCACGCGGCGTTGCCCGATGTGTCGCCGCAGTCCTTGGTGGCGCCCGGCGCGCACGGTCCCGCGCCGCCGCACGTGCCCCAGCTGGCCCAGGTGCAGGTGTTGCTACAGGTTCGCGACTGCGTGCCGCAATTGCCGCACGTCTGGTTTTCCTGTGCGCCCGGCGCGCAGACGCCCTGACCGCCGCAAGTGCCCCAATCCGACCACGGTCCCCACGTGCAGCCGCCGGAGCAGGTGCGAGTGCGGTTCTGGCTGCCGCAATTGCCGCAAGGCTGTGTTTCCTGGGAAATTTCGCCGGGTTTGCATTCGCCGCCGATGGGCTGCGTGCAGATGCCACTCTGGCACACGCTCGTGCCGCACGCGCTGGAGAATCCGGAGCAGTCAACGGGCTCGCCGACGCAGCTCGCGCCGACACACATGTCGTTGGCCGTGCACGCGTCGCCGTCGTTGCAAACGCCGGTCTGCACTTTGGCGAAACACGTCCCGGCGCTGCACACGCCCTGCACGCACCCGCCGTCGAGCGTCGAGCAGTCCTTGGGCGTTCCAGCGCAACCACCACTTTGGCAGGTGTCGCTTTCCGTGCACGCGTTGCCGTCGTCGCACGCAGTGCCGTTGGACTTCGACTTGAACTTGCACGCGCCCGTCACGCACTGGGCGCTGCCACAAGCGCTGTCCATGCTCGTGCAGTCCATCGGCGTTCCCTTGCAGCCGCCGCCCGCGCAGGTGTCGCCCACGGTGCACGGGTCGCCGTCGTCACACGAACCCAACTTGGGCGCCTGCGCGCAGTTGCCCCCGTTGCAGACGCCGATGAAGCAGGCGTCGTCCAAGCCACTGCAGTCCTTGGGATTGCCCTTGCACACCCCGCCCACGCAGACGTCGTCCAATGTGCAGGGATCGCCGTCGCTGCAGAGCGCCGCCTTGGGCGAGACCACGCAGATGCCCTGACTGCACACCGCCTTGGTGCACTGGCCAGCCTGGCCGGAGCAGTCCATGGGCGCGCCGCTGCACGTGCCCGCGGTGCATTTGTCGCCGATCGTGCACAAATCGCCGTCGTCGCAGGTGAGGCCGTTTTGCGTGGTGAACGCCGTCGTGCTGCTCGTGGGCGCGCAGACTTCGCAAGGATTGGCGGGGTTCACAAAACCGGCCGGGACGCACTGGCCATTGATCTTGCACAAGCCCTGACCCGCCAGATGCACGCACGTGCCGCCGCCGTCGCAGGTGTCGCTCGTGCACGGGTCACCATCGTCAATGCAGGTCGCGCCCGCTGCCGCAAAGCTGTGCGTGCAGCCGTTCACGGCGTCGCAGACGTCCGTCGTGCACGGGTTCTGATCGTCACAGTCCTGCAAGTTGCCGCCCACGCAGAAGGTCGCCGCGCACGTGTCCTTCTGTGTGCAGACGTTGCCGTCGTCGCAGGCGCCGCCCGTGGTGGCGTGTTTGCAGCCGCTGCCGGGGTCGCAACTGTCGGCAGTGCAGGAATTCCCGTCGTCGCACACCGCCTCGTCGGTCTGCCCATCGCAGTCGTCGTCTTCGCCATTGCACGTTTCAAACGTCGGATCCTTGGCGTTGCACTTGGATTGGCCGTTGAAACACCCCGGCGTCACGCCGAAGCACACGCCAAAACTGTTGGCCTTGCTGCACTTGGCAGATCCCAGATTCTCGTCGGTCACCCCGTTGCAGTCGTCGTCGACGCCGTTGCAGGACTCCTCCTCGGGCATCGCCGCAGAGCAGTCCGTCAGGCCGCCAGGTCCGCAGAACCGCGTGCCTTTGCACTTGCCCAGAACGTTTGTCTTCCAGCACGTCGTCTTGGCCAGCTTGACCTTGGCGGCGTCCGTGCACGTGCACTGCCCCGAGAGTGGCACGCACTGGTTCCCGTTTTCGCCGGTCCCCGGGTCGGTCGTTTCCTGACAGCCGTAGCCTTCTGGGCAGTCGTTCTTCGCCGGATCGCACGCCGCCGCGCAAAATGAGCCCTTGCCGCCGTAGCTGACGCAGACGTTGTCCAAGCCGCCGGAGAGGTTGCAGTCGGCGGCGACCTCGCACGGGCTGCAGAGCGTGTCAAACCGCGGCTTGCAGATGTAGACGGAATCGCTGCCCGAGGCGACCTGCTGGCACCACCAGCCGTTGGGGCACGCGTCGGAGCAAAGGGACGAGCACACTTTGCCGTTCGCGGTTGCCACGCAGTAGCCGCTTTCACAGTCGGAGTTCTCTTGACAGGGTTTCTTGAAGTCGCCTGCGGTCGGTTGTGTCGCATCGAGCGCGATGTCGAGCCCGTCGTCCGTGTTCGCGTCGGTCAAGCCGGCCGTCTCCAGATCGGCGTGACTGTCTTTCAACTGAAACGCGACGTCGGTCGTCGCGTCTGCCGCCTCGTCTGACCCAGCGGGCACGCCGATGTCCGAACACGCCGACAACACCAGCACAGGCGCAAGGAACTTCACCAGAAA
>CAIPXZ010000347.1 GCA_903869075.1 uncultured Myxococcales bacterium
CGGAGCGGCGCGTGCGCATTCGCGCTCTGCTGTCGCAGGAGACCGGTCGGCTGTCGAAGCTGATTGACCGGCTGCTTGAATTTGCCCGGCTGGAGTCGGGGCAGCTGCGATATATCCCGAAATCCATGGACATTCGCGATGTCGTCGAGACCGTTGTCGCGCGCTTTGAGCCGCGCACCGTCGGCGCCGACGTCCAGCTGACGACGGAGATTGCCGGCGATTTGCCGCTGCTGCTGGCGGACAGCGACGCGCTGGAGGAGGTCGTGCAGAACCTGCTGGACAATGCGTTCAAGTACACCGGCGCCGAGAAACGCATCGCCGTGGACGTGCGCCGCGCCGGTCGCGACGTCGAACTGAGCGTCAGCGACAACGGCCCCGGCATCGCACGCGCCGACCAGAACCGGATTTTTGACAGTTTCTATCGCGTCGATGATCGTCTGTCGCGCGCCACGGAAGGCTCCGGCCTGGGCTTGGCGCTCACGCGGCACATCGTGCATGCCCACGGCGGCAAGATTCGCGTGGAGTCGGAGCCGGGCAAAGGTGCCCGGTTCGTTGTCGCGCTGCCGCCGATCAAGAGTGCGTAAAGAAGTTTGAACGAAGTGGACGCAATAGGCTGGGCATTTGTTAAGCTCGGCGCAGGAGAATCCTCCTGTCCTCGTCTTCCCCCACCTGAGAGATCACCATGAACCACCTCCCGCGCGTCGTCGTCGCCCTTTTGTTTCTCGCTGGTTGCACCTCGACAAGCTCAGACCCCAGCTGCATCAGCAGCGGCACGCGCTGGACTGGCGGCAATAGCGGCAGCTCGCAGATGAACCCGGGCATGGACTGCATCGCCTGCCACGGCAACGGCCACGGCCCGCGCTACGCGATCGCCGGCACCGTGTACTCCGACGGCGCCGACGCTGACACCTGCGACGGCGTCACCGGCGTGTCCATCGAGCTCAAGAGCGTCGATACCGGCGAGACCGTCACCGCGACGAGCAACAGCGCCGGCAACTTCTTCTTGCAGAACAACCAGATGTTCGCCGGCAAGTACACGGCGCGCGTCATCAACAACGGCAAAGTCCGCGCGATGGCCACGCCGCAAGCCAGCGGCGCCTGCAACTCCTGCCACACCGCCACGGGCGCCAATGGCGCGCCGGGTCGCGTGATTATCCCGTAAAGTTCAAGTGTTCAGCCGTGCGGCTGCCGCTCTGCCAACCAGCGGGCGCTCGGCAGCCACACGTGCTTGGGCGCATCGCGACCGGCGCAGACGCCCATGTGGCCGCCCGGCGCCTCGACGAACTGTTTGTCGGTGCTGCCCAGCAGCCGCAGAAGCTCCAGCGCCGCGGCTGGCGGCACGACGTTGTCCGTATGGCCGGCAAATGCCAGCACCGGGCAGGTGATCGCCGACAAATTCGCGGTCTTGCCGGCGAATTCCCAGGTGCCGTCCTTGAACTTGTTGCCGAGCATGAAGTCGTTGAGCACCTGGCGGAACGCCTCGCCGGGATAGTCGATGAAATTGTCGGTCCACGCCGTTACTGCATCGAAACCATTGACGTATTCGTCGTTCCACATGTTGACGAACAGGTCGCCGTAGCGCGTCAGCGACTTGAACGGCGTCATCATCCGGAACGCCGCGCTGGACACCGGACCGGGCACGTTGCCCAGCTTGCGCGACAGGAAATCGACCTGGTCGTGACCGAGGCGGACAATCACCGACAGCGGGCCCATTTTGTGTGCGTCGATCGGCGAGCCAATTGTCACGATGCTGTGCACGCGCGGGTCGCGGTGCACCGATGTATGCAGCAGCGCGAACAGCCCGCCCATGCAATAGCCATACAAACTCAGCTGCTTGGCGCGGGAATTCGCCAGCACGGCGTCGATCGCCGCCGGCACCCAATCCAGCACGTAGCGCTCGAGGTTCACTGACTTGTCGGCCTTGTCCGGCACGCCAAAATCGACGACGTAGACGTCAAAGCCCTCGCGCATCAGCGTGCGCACCAGCGAGCGCTTGGCCGTCAGGTCAAAAATGAACGGCCGCACCATCAGCGGCGGAATCAGCAGCACCGGCACCGGGTGCAGGTCGGCGTCGACGTGCAGCACCTCGCGACCCAGCTGGATGTCCTGATCGAGCTTGAGCGGCCGGTAATGCCGCACCTGCAGCTTGTCCTGCTGGAACACGACGTCGAACGGCGTGCGGTCGACGACGTCGGTCGGCTCACGCTGCAGCCACTCGAACCAGTTCACGAGCCCGGTCGCGGTGCGGATCGCGCCTTTTTCGATGCGCCGCAGGCTCAGGCCAGGGCGTTTGCGCGGCGGACGGGGAACTTCGGGCGGGGGAGTCGTCATGGTCCTCAGCAAAGCATGGCCGCTTGTGCGCGGCAACTTCTTTCGCGGTCTGGGACGGCGGCGTCAGGCGTCGAGCAGCTCGAACCCAGCGAATTCAAAGGCGGGCGACACCGTGCAGCCAACGAGCGTCCAGTCGCCGAGCGACTCCGCCGCCTGCC
>CAIPXZ010000348.1 GCA_903869075.1 uncultured Myxococcales bacterium
TGGCGCATCGACGGCAGCACCGGCGGCATCAAGTGGCGCGATATCGCGTGGTTGCGCAACGCCAACGCGCCAACGACGCTCACGGTCGACGGCGGCCAGAGTGTCACCTCCGACGCTGCTTTCACCATCCTCTCGACCGCCGGCGATTTCGCGCTGATCGCCAACGGCAGCGCGGTCGCGCTGAACGGCAAGCCGCTGATCACCGGCAACACCGCGCCGGTCGCCACGTTCCCGCCGTAAACCGCCGTCACTTCGGAGCTCTCATGTCGCGCCGCATCGCTTTTCTGCCGCTTCTTGCGCTGCTGGCTTGCCAGCCGACCGCCACGCCCGCGCCAGCCGTGCCCTACGATTGGTGCACGTCCGCGCCGCCGACCGACGACGCCTGTTTTGCCAGCAAGCGCGCGCCGACCTCGGCCAACCTCACGCTGGCGCTGGCCTTGGCGCACCGGCAGGCGACGCTGCATCCGCAGGCAGATTATCCGTGGAGCTGGGGCGGCGCTGTGCTCTGCGGCGCGTTTTTTGACCTCTACCGCGTGACTGCGGACGCGCCGGCGCTGGCGTTCGCGCGCACGTGGCTGGACCAGAACATCGCCGCGGGCTACGCGATTACGACAAGCGACACCGGCGCGCCGGTCGGCGTGGTCGTGCCGATCTGGAAGCTGACCAACGACGCCAAATACCGCAAGCCGATTGACGATTTTCTCGCCTATGTCGACCACGAAGCGCTGCGCACGCCCGAGGGCGGTCTGAACCACCTCGGGACGACGGACGCGCTGGGCGTGGCGCTGTGGGTCGACTCGCTGTTCATGTTCGGCCAGCCGCTGATGCGCTTGACGCTGGCCACGGGCGACCCGGCGCCGCTGAACGAGATGGGCAAGCAGGTCGGCATTTTCATCGACAAGCTCCAGGACGCCAACGGCTTTTTCCACCACGCGACTGAGAACCTGATGCCGCAGGATCCGGACGTGTTCTGGGGCCGCGGCAATGGCTGGGTCGTGTGGTCGCTGGCGGATTACCTGCGGACGCGGCAGCTGCGCGGCGAGACCGATGCCAAGGCGGAGGCGGCGCTGCGCAAGCTCACGGTCGCGGTGATTGCCAGCCAGGACGCGGCGACTGGCATGTGGTGGACGGTTCTGAACCGGCCAGGCGAGACGTACCTCGAGACCTCGGCGACGGCGCTGTTCGCCGCCGGTCTGGCGCGCGGCTGGCGCATCGGCGTGCTGGGCGATGAGGTGCTGCCGGGGTGCGCCAAGGCGTTGGTCGCGGTCAAGTCCAAGATCGTCACCGGTGCGGACGGTCCGGTCGTCACCGGCGTCTCGGGTCCGACAAACGTCGGTACTTTCGCGGTTTACGCCGCGGTGCCGGTCGAGGACGATTTGACGTACGGCATCGGCGCTGTCGTGTTCGCGCTGATCGAGACCGCGGGGCTGCCGGCGCAGTGAGCGCCCGCGGATGATCCTCGCCGCGCCCGCCGGCAACTACGATCCTGACGCCGGGCGCTGGCCCTGGCTACCCAACAAGACCTGCAGCACCGCAAAGCGGTCCGCGCGCGTGGCGTGGAACCGTTGGCTTTGCCGTGGGCGCGCCACCGGAGGTGTACGATGCGGCAACTGGCTGTGTGTCTAGCGGTTTTGATCCTGCCCTGCGGCGTGGCGGCGCCGAGTCTGGCGCAAACGCGACCGGAAGCGGTCCAGCTGGCGCAGGGTGAGGCGTTTGTGGCGCACATCGAGCAGATGGTCGCGGATGGCTTTGCCGAGCTGGCGACGGCGCGGACGGCGCAAAATATCAACCGGATCAACTGCGTGAACGACGCGCTGACGACGATGAACGGCTTGTTACGGCTCGCGACGTCCAACCTCGCGGCGCTGCGGCAGTGCGTGGCGCAGGCGGACGCAGGCTGTGCCGAGCACGAATTCATCAAGATCAGCATCGCGTTCAACAAGACCGAGGAGCTGCAGGGCCAGCTGCTGGGCTGCGGCGGCGTGGCGCAGGATGGGGTGATCGACGGCCGGCCGTACATCGAGAAAAACATCAGCACGGACGCCGATCCCGACCTCCCGCGCGTGCGGCAAGCCGATCCGTTCGACGCGCTCGGCACGCAGCGCCACCCGCCGATCGATGAATCCAGCTTCCAGGCGACGGCGGATGCGCCGCTCTCGACGTTTGCCATTGACGTCGACACCGCGGCTTTCGCGCTCGTGCGGCGGATGCTGAACGATGGCCACCTTCCGCCGCAAGATGCCGTGCGGATTGAGGAACTCGTCAACTGGTTCCCGTTTCACTACCCGCCGCCGCCGCGTGACACGGCGCTGGCCATTCAGGCGGACGTGACAGCGGCGCCGTGGCAGCCCAGTCATCGGCTCGTGCGCGTCGGCATTCAGGGAGCGGCGCTGGACCTGTCGCGGCTGCCGCCGGCAAACCTCGTGTTCCTCGTCGACGTCTCGGGCTCGATGGCGGGGCCGGCGCGGCTGCCGCTTGTGCAGCGGGCGCTGGAGCTGCTGGTGGCGCAGCTGCGGCCGCAAGATCGCGTGGCGCTCGTCGTGTACGCCGGCGCGACCGGGCTCGTGCTGCCGTCCACGCCTGCGCGCGAGCAGGCGACGATTCGCCAGGCCATCGCCAACCTCGCAGCCGGTGGTGCTACGGCCGGCGCTGCGGGGCTACAACTGGCGTACCAGGTGGCGGCGGAGCACTTCGTCGCCCGCGGCGTCAACCGCGTGATCCTGTGCACCGACGGCGACTTCAACGTCGGCGCCACGAGCCAGGCGGCGCTGCTGGCGCAAATCGAGCGCGCGCGGGCGACCGGCGTGTTCCTGACCGTGCTCGGTTTTGGCATCGGCAACCACCAGGACCAGACGCTGGAGCTGCTGGCGGACAAGGGCAACGGCAACCACGCGTACATCGACACGCTGGCGGAGGCGCGCAAGGTGCTCGTGCAGGAGCTGGGTGCGACGCTGGTGACGGTCGCCAAAGATGTGAAAATCCAAGTGGAATTCAATCCGGCGCTGGTCAAGGGCTACCGGCTGCTCGGCTACGAGAACCGGCTGCTGGCGGCGCGCGATTTCAAGGACGACGCCAAGGACGCGGGCGAGCTGGGCTCGGGCGGCGCGGTGACGGCGCTGTACGAGGTGGTGCCGGCGGATTCCCCGGAGCCGCTGGACGGCGCGCGTCGTCTGCAGGATCAGCCACCGCGGCCCGCGCTGGCGGCAAAAAGTGGCGCGCTGGCGACGGTGCGCGTGCGCTTCAAGCCGAGCGATGGCTGGTTCAGCAAGGAGCTGGCGGCGGCGGTGCACGACGAAGGCCGCGATTTTGCCAGCGCGCCAGAGGACTTGCGCTTCGCCGCGGCGGTCGCGGGCTGGGGCTTGCTGCTGCGCGACTCGCCGTTCAAGGGCCACGCGACGTTTGCCGGCGTGGCGGATTGGGCGCGGGCAGCGGTCGGCAGCGATGACCAGGGCTACCGCGCGGCGTTCATCGCGCTTGTGGAGCAGTCGGCGCGGCTGCAGCGACTGGCGCGCCGGCAGTGAATGCAACTGCCTGATTTGGATTAGAATTTTCCAGTCCAGCACGCGCCCTTGACGCAATGGACAGGGACGGCGTTGGTTGTCAGCACCTGGCCGTCGTCGAGCGTCGTTGGCTTGCCGACGCAGTTGCAGATCGCGGTGCCGGTGCAGGCTTTCTCGGCGGCGTCGAACGCCGGCTTGGCGGACTTAGCGATGCCGGTGAAGACGAGTGAGCCACAGCAGTCGATTTGGTGGCTGGAGAATTCGCAGTCGGCGTCGGCGCCGCACCACTTGAACGGCTTGGGCGCTTGCAACACCGCGCCGGCGCACACCGGCGTCGTGGTTTTGACCAATGTGCGGCACGTGCCGGCGATGCAGCCGATGAGCAGGTCGGCGGGCGTCGTCGCGCTGAAGCCGTCCTCGGCTTGCGTCGGCGCCGGCGGACAGCCGCAGCCGGGGTATTGGCTGTCGCAGACGCTCTCGGCGGCCTGGAACTGCGCTTGCGCTGACTTGTTCAAGCCGTAGGCGACGCGCGTGCCGCAGCAGTCGGTCTGGTGCGAGGCGATGAAGCAGTCGTTGTCGGTCTGGCACGTCTTGGCGGTGGCCTGCAGGCTATCGAACGCCCACGTGCCCGTGCCGCTGCAGTTCACGGTGACGTCGGCGCTCGCGTCCGGCACAATCGCGTCCGCGCTCGCATCAGGCACGTCGCTGCTGGCGCTGTCGACCGCGTCGCTGCCGCCGGTCGCGTCGTCGGCGCTGTCGCACCCGGCCAAAACAAGCACCACCGCCAGAAACCACCGCTGTCCCATGCTGCCTCCGATTCAGGCCACGCCGCGGCGGGTAGCACGCGACCATCCCCTCTCCAGTGTAGGTCATTTTGCCGTCGGTGCAGCGACCGTCTGTTCGCCGCCGCTGGCGGAACATCAGCAACCATAGAGATCCGGTGTTTGGCTGAAAGCGCTTCGACATGCTCACATTTTTGCACATGACAGGCGCTTAAATCCTCACTATTCTGCCGGCCATGAAGGTCGCAATCACTGGTTCTACGGGTCACATTGGCGCCAACCTCGTCCGCAAACTGCTGGCGCAAGGACAGTCGCCGCGCGTGCTCGTCTACGGCGATGACGCGCCGCTGGCCGGGCTGGACGTCGAACGGGTCAGCGGGGACGTCCGCGACCCGCTTGTGCTGGACAAGCTGCTGGCCGGGGTAGATGTCGTTTACAACCTGGCGGCGCATATCTCCTTGAAATCCGGACATGATCCGCTGACGCAGCTGAACATCGATGGGCCGCGCGCGGTTGTCGACGCGTGCCTGCGCCAGGGCGTGCGGCGGCTTGTGCATTTTTCGTCCGTGCATGCGCTGCGCGCGCCGCCGAGCGGCCAGACGATAGGCGAGGATGCGCTGCCCGCCGACCGGCCGCACGATCTGCCGTACGACCGCTCCAAGGCGGCGGGGGAGGCGATCGTCCGCGCCGGTGTCGCGCGCGGGCTGCACGCGGTCATTTGCAGCCCGTCCGGCGTCGTCGGTCCGCACGATTACCAGCCGAGCTTCATGGGCGAAGGGCTCATGCGCATGTACGACGGCGCGGTGCCGGCGCTCGTCGCGGGTGCCTACGACTTCGTGCACGTGGCGGACGTCGTCGCCGGCGCGCTGGCGGCGGCGGAGCACGGCCACGCGGGGCAGCGCTACCTACTGACTGGCCACCGGCTGAGCGTCCGGCAGATTGCCGAGCTGGTGAGCGCAGTTGGCGGTCGCCCGGCGCCGCGGCTGCAGACGCCGTGGTGGTTGGTGCGCGCGACAGTGCCGGCGGCGGAGCTGTGGGCCAAGCTGACCCGCACCCGGCCGGTGTACACCGCGGCGTCGTTGCAAATCCTGCGCAGCAACTGCGATTTCGTGCGGCCGCTGACGGAGCGCCACCTCGGCTACACCGTCCAGCCGCCCATCGCCATGGTGCGAGACGCGCTCGCGTGGTTCCAGCACGCCGGTCGGCTGCGGCGCCGCGCGCCGTGGGCGCTGATGCAGGCGGCGGAGTAGGGCGGGCGTCGCGCTGGGCGCATTCAGGCGGCGCTCGCCGGCAACTCGAACCAAAACGTGCTGCCCGCGCCCGTGGCGCTGTCGACGCCGATGGTCCCGCCGTGCGCCGCGACCGCCAGCTTGCAAAACGCCAAGCCCAGGCCGGTCGAGTAGCGCGGTCGGCTGGCGCGCACCTCCACTTGGGCAAATTTCTCAAAGATCTTGAGGTGGTGCTCCGGCGCGATGCCTGGGCCGCTGTCCTCCACGCTCACGCGCACCTGGTCGCCGGTTCGCGCCAGCGCCAGTCGCACCTGATCTCCTTCCTGGGTAAACGTCAGCGCATTGGCCAGCAAGTTCTGAACGACGCGCAACAGGATCTCGCGATCCGCCAGCACAAGCACCGGCTCGCCTGGACGGTCGAAGCGGATCTCCCGCTCTCCCGCAAGCGCCAAGCTCGCGGCGATGCCGTCGTCCAACACCAGCCGCAGGTCGCACGGCGCTGTGTGCAGCGGCATCCGCCCCGCTTCCATCTTGCTCGTATCCAGCACCTCGCTGACCATCACCACCATCTTCTTGGTCGAGCGCAGCCCCGCTTCCACGTAGAACGCCGAAGTCGCCGTCAGGACGTTCGCCGCGTCGTCGCGCAGCAGGCCGAGGCTCAGGTAGATCCCCGTCAGCGGCGAGCGCAAGTCGTGGATAATCATGTGGACAAGGCTGTCCCGCAGCGCCTCCAACTCGCGCAGCTTGTGGTTTGTCTCCTGCAGCTGGCGCTTTTGCCGGCGCAGCTCCAGGTGCGTCGCGACCCGCGCTTCCACCTCGGCAAACTGGAA
>CAIPXZ010000349.1 GCA_903869075.1 uncultured Myxococcales bacterium
CGATCGCCAGCTCGTCCAGGCGGCCGTCCAGCTGGAACGCGCCGGTGCTTTCGTCCACGGCGATGGCGTCGTAGGGCAGCACGCCGCTGATGACCTGCGCGGCGGGTCCGGGCGGCGTCTGGTTGGGCGTGTCGGTGTCGCGCTGGCTCGTTGAGCAAAATACCTTGCGAATGCCTGCGGTTGGCTTGCAGACGGCGTGTCCGGGCCAGCTGGACTCGGCGTAGCAGCCAAAGCCGGCCGCGCAGACGTTGGCCTGCGTGCAGTCGGGCAGACAGCGCGAGCCGGCGGGGCCGTTGTCGATGCAGGCGAACGTGGCGCCGCCGGGCAAGCCGACGCAGTCGGCGTCGCTGGCGCAGGTGTTGCAGGTGACGTCGCCCGCGGTGTTGCCCTTGACGCAGTTGGCTGGCGGGACCGCAAGGTACTTGTCGATGTCGAGCACGCGGCCTTCCAGCAGCGGATCCGGCGGCGTGACAGGTGGCGTGCCGCCGCCCGATCCCGAAGGCGCGAGCGGAAACAGGATGAGCGTGGCGTTGCGCGCGTCAAACGAGACGATGGAGCTGGCGCTGTAATCTTCCTTGGCCGCAGAGACGGTGATGGGGCCGACGACGTCGGGTCCGCTGAAGACGGTCTGTCCGGCCTGATCGGTTATGCCTTTGTATTTGTTGACGATGGCGTCGCCGGCTTGGCCGAGCACGACGGTGACGTCGGGGATGCCGGCGCGGGTGTAGTAGTCGATGACCGTGACGTTGAGCGTGCCGCCAATCGGCTCGCCCCAGGTGCCGCCGTCAGCTGCCGTGGGGTCAAAATAGAGGTAACCGCTCAGCAAAGTTTCGGATTGGCTGTCCAACACAGCGTCGACGTTGGCTGGGCCGCTGTCGTGCGCCGGCGTCAGCATCGTGGCGCTGCCGCCGTCGACAACGACGATGCCGGTCGCGACCTTGCCGGCAAAGTAGAATTTCATGCCGGCTTGGAAGCCGCTGCCGTACACCGTGACCGGCGTGCTGCCGCCGGTCGCGCCTTGCACCGGCACGACGGCGTTGATGTGCGGCGCGCCGTCGGAGTACTGGAAGCCGCCGGGCAGGGCGCCGCTCTGGCCGTCGCAGCGCACGACGACGTCGACATTGCCCAACGGTCCAGGCGGCGTCGTTGCACGGATGGTGCCGTCGTTCATGCTGACGATCTGTGCGTTCCAAGTGCCGATTCTGACTGTGCAATCGCCGGAAAAGTGGCTGCCGCTAATCAGCACCGCTGTGCCGCCCGCGGCTGGGCCGCTGTTCGGCACGATTTCGTCGATGTGCGGCACATTGACGTAGGTGAAGCCCGTCGCCAGCGTGCTCGCGCCGTGATCGGTGGCGATCGCCACGGCGACGGCCCCAGCCGCGTGTGGCGGCGTCTGCACAGTCAACTGGCCCGCCGTCTGCGCAAACTGCACGCTCGCGCCGTCCCACGTCACGCCCGTCACCTGCGCACCGGCCGGCAGCGCCGCCAGCAGCGTCACCGCCGTCCCGCCATCGGTCGGCCCCTGCGCCGGCGCCACGCCAAACAGCTGCGCCGCCGCCACTGGACCGGCGTAGGCAAAGGCCGGCGAGAGCAGCGTCGCGCCAAACGGGCTGCTGACAAGCAGGTCGCGCACGCCCGGCTGCGCGGCGGCATCCAGCGTCGTCATCGGCGGAATCGTCGCGCCGCGCACCTCACTCGCCGTGCCAGCCGCCAGCGCCGCGGTCAGCCCGCCCGCGTACAGCTCGTCGGCGTGGCCCAGCGCCAGCCCGTGCAGCTTCACGTCCGCGCCCGCGGGCGCCACCACGCTCGGCTCCACGCGCGCGACCTGCGGCGCCCGGCCATACAGGAAGGAGCCGGTCAGCACCGCCAGACCGCTGGAATGCCGCACGGCGACGACGGTTTTCAGCTCATCCGCCGTGCCCAAGTCCGGCGCCGGCGGCGTCAGCGCCACAAGCGTGCTCTCGTCGATGACCTGGTTCGCGCTCGCCTCGCGCCAGCCGACAAGCACCTTGTCGCCGGGGCGAAAGCCGCTGCCGCGCACGGTAATCTGCGTGCCGCCCTCGACCGGTCCAAGCGCTGGCGTAAAGCTGTCCGCGTGCGTCTCGCCGAGGTAGGCATAGCCGCGGGTCAAGCCGACAAAGCGCGGCGCGCCCTGGGCATCAACGCCGCTCTGCACGCGCACATCCACCGACGCTGGCGTGTCCACCGGCGGCACGACCGCGTACAGGTGCGTCTTGCCGCCACGCCAGGCAATTGTGCATTCCTGGGCGCCGAGAAACACCCGCGCGTCCGGGGCGAAACCCACGCCAGTCAGGTCGATCTGCCCGCCGCCCGCCAGCGGCCCGATGTTCGGTGTCACCGCAATCAGCTTCAGCGCGCCCACCTCGGTCGGCAGCGCGTCCGGCTCAGCGGTGCTGGCATCCGCCGCGGTCGTGGCGGTTTGCTGTCCCGGCGAACACGCACCCAAGGCCACCAGCAGAGCCAGCAGCGGCAGCGCGCGACGCGGGTGAGGCAACGGGGGCAGGGTCATCGGCTCCGCTCTGGGCAGGTCCTTGCGGACGATGCGGGACAGCATACACATCTGGTCCCGACGAAACTATGGGATTTGCAGACCTGCCGCGATTTCACGGGCCAACCGCGTCCGGCGGCGTCGGCAGCAAGGCCAGCGGCCCCGCCGTCAGCTCGGTCAGCGCCGCCGCGTCCAGCCAGGGCCCCACCGCCACGCGCAGCGACTGCAGCAGCGTTTCGGACGCCGGCGCATCGCCGTCGGCCATCACGCCAATCAGCTGCCGGCGCAGCTTTTGCGCGAACGTCTGCCGGGGCACGAACTCCACTTGCGACTCGTCCTCCTGGTCCAGCCCCGACAGCGCCTTGGCCTGGGCGATCGCGTCCAGCAGGCCGCCCTGGCGATCGACGAGCTTGTGGTCCAGCGCTTCGTTGCCGTACCAGATCCGTCCGCCGGCCAGCGGCTCGACGACGTCGCGCGGCAGGCTGCGGCGCTTGCTGACGCGGTCGAGGAACATGCCGTAATAGCGGCCCAATTGCGTCGTGACGGTGGCGCGTTCTTCCGCCGTCCACGGGTGGTTGAAGCTCGTCACGCCCGACCACGGTCCGGCGTTGATGTTGCTGATGTGCAAGCCGATTTTATGCCACAAGCCGGCCAAGCTCGGCTTGAGGATGAACGCGCCGATGCTACCGGTGACGGTGCTGCGGTCGGCGAAGACGGTGCCGGCGCCGAGCGAGGTCCAGTAACCGCCGCTGGCCGCGACGCCGCCCATCGACGCGAGGATCGGCACGCGCTTGGCGGCCTGATCCAGCGCGTCGCGCATGGCTTCGCTGCCGATGACGCCGCCGCCTGGCGAATCGATGCGGGCGACGAGCGCGCGGACGCCGGTGGCCTTGGCGGTGCGGGTGATGACGTCGGCCATTGCGGTGCCGCCGATCGCTTGGCCGGTCAAGCCGGTGCCGCCGGTGTGGTCAGCGATGCTGCCGACGACCTCGACGACAGCGACCTTGGGCAGCGCACCCCAGCGCCGTTGCCGCTCGGCCGGAACGTGGAATTCGCCAAGCGCCGTCTCGTCCGCTTGCCAGCCCCAGGCCTTGAGCAGCTTGGGCAGCTCGGACTCCTGCGTCACCGCGTCGATCAGGTGCGCCGCCAGCGCGTCCTCGGGGAAGGTCACGCCCTGCTTGATGATTTCCTCGACGCCGGTCGGCGTCAGGCCGCGGCCCAGCGCCACCGCTTCGGTGAAATTCTGCCAACTGCGGGTCACCGCGTGCGTCAGCTGCTCCTTGAGCGCCGCCGATGGCTCATCTTGCACGAGCGCTTCCGGCGCGGTCTTGTGTTCGGCGAAGCGCACGGCCTCGACGACAACGCCGATGCGCTCCAGCGACTCATGCAAGCCCATGAAATCCGTGGCAACGCCGTGCGCGGAGACAAGGCCCGCCGGCGGCACCGCGATGCGATCGCACGCCGCCGCCAGCGCCAAGCCGCGCGTGCCGAGGTTGTCGCTGAAGTACAGCACCTTCTTGCCCGCCTGCCGCAGCTTGGCGATCGCCGCCCGCAGCTCCTCGATTTGCGCCCAGTTGCCCTCGAGATCGGTCGCGTGCAGGACCACGACTTTGTTGCCTTTTTGCTCCGCCAGCCAGTCCAGGGTCAGTAGCAGCTTGCCGAGATGCG
>CAIPXZ010000350.1 GCA_903869075.1 uncultured Myxococcales bacterium
GCACGGCCTCGATCTTCGCCGGCCGCGTGCCCGCCGGCAAGTGCACCTGCGCGCGGTATTCGCGGGTCGCCTTGGGGCGAATCAGCGTGTCGCACTCCGGCTTGGGCTGCTGCGTGCAGCGGAAGATCAGCGGCGACTCGCCGTCAAAATCCTCCTCCGACTTGGGCTTGCCCGTCGCCGCCAACAGCTTGCCGGCGGCGTCCAGCGCGCGGACCTCGATCCAGGCATAGCGGTTGTGCGTCTCCATCGCCGGAAAATAGTGGCCGACCATGTCGTTGGTGATGCGCACCGCCACGCTCAGGCCATCGCCCGCCGGCTGCACGTCGCTGATCGCCATCTTCACGGCCTTCTTGTTGAATTCGTGCTGCAGCTTGGCGGCATCGTGATCGCCATGTTCCAGTGAGCCGCCGACGTTGCCGCCCAGCATCATGTGGTTCACGCCGCCCGGCCGCAGCGGCCCCCAAGGCACCTGCCGCACCCACTCGCGCAGCGGCTTGCCCGTCAGCTTGTGGCCCATGTGGCAGTCCACGCACCCGACGTTCGTCCTGGGATCGTCCGTGCGGTACGGGCTCTCGCGCCAGCTGATGAACACTTTGCGGGGAATTTCCGGCGCCGCGTCCAGCGTGCCCATGCTGTGGCACGGCATGCAACTCTCGGATTTGTCGAGCACCGGCGCGTGGTAATCGGCGCTGTGCACCGAAGGCCGCCAGCGGATCAGGAAGTCGCCCAGCTGCCGTAACAGCGGATTTTTGCTGCCCTGGCCGAGGTAGCGCCGCACCGTCTCCGGCGCCGACACGAACTGCGGGATGTCCGGCAGGAAGCCAGGCAGGTCGACAGTGCCGTTGAGGTGCAGGTCGGTGGCGACGAGCTTGTGGCTGTTCTTGGTCACAACCTGGCGAACGGTATGGCAAAACGAGCAGCCGATGCCCTCGGCCGAAACGCCCTTGGCGACGAGCGGGTTGACCTTGTCATCGCCGTAAAAGCTCGTCGGCGCGTGGCACATTTCGCAGCTGAAGATCGCCTGGTCAAAGTGCTCCGGCTTGGCGCCGTCGATGATGGCGCCCACTGCGGCGAGGTCAAAGCCCACGGATTCCTTGAAGGTGACGAAGCCCTCGCGCACGGCGCGGACGTCCATCGTGCGGGCGTGCGTCGAGCGCTTCCACTCGGCAAAGTCGTTTTCGTGGCAATAGCCGCAGTCCTCGGCTGGCTCATACAGCTCGGTCGGCCGCGTTTTGAAAGCGAAATCCGGCGCTTCCGCCTCCAGCTTCTGCGGTGGCAGCAGCTTGCCGACGCCGAGCGCTCCGGCGGTCGCCAGCACCAGCAGAGCGACGCTCACGCCCGCCCATTTGCGCTGCGCCGCGAGCCAGAGGTGCACCGCGAACGGCAGCGTCATCGCCACCCCGCACCAGGTGTGCCAGGTATGCGCGCGGATGATGTCGCCGCCGCGCAGCACCAAGAGCCCAGTGGCAATCGCGATAAACGTCGCCGCCGTCAGCAGCCAACGCACCGCCAGCGCCGTGACGCTCTCGCGCGCGCGCGGCGCCTGCATGCCGCGCACGTGGCGGGCGATGAGCCACAGCAGCACCGGCAGCGTCAGCAGCGACAACACGACGTGGACAAGCACGATGATCTGGCTCGCCGTGAACGCAAGGTGGTCCGGCACGAGCGCCAGCCAGGTCCCCAGCACAAGATGCGGCGCGACCAAGGCGGCGACGACCCAACCGGAGCGTTTCGCGTTCAAGTTCAGCCAGTTGGCGAGTTTTCGGCGCAGGCCGGGCATAGTCCCCAAAATCGCACGCCCCGCGCGCGTCGTATGCGCGGGCAGACCTGCCCGACCGCGGGCTAGTCTGGCAAGTTGGGTGGGACGGGTCAAGGTTGGCTTTTGCCGCACCAGCGCGTTCAGCGGCTGCGGGCGATGCGGCAGCCGTAGATGGGCAGGCGGACGTCGGCGCCGTCGCTGTCGCGGGCGGCGCAGCGGGCGCTGCGGCTGTTGTCGCCGAATGAGCCGCCGCGCAGGGCGCGCGTGGTGCCGCGGCGCGTGTCGGCGCCGGGTTCGGGGACGTAGCGGTCGGCGCACCACTGCCAAATCAGCCCGGGCATGTCGTACAAGCCCCATGGATTGCTGAATTTTCTCCCGACCGGGTGCGGCCGCTGGCCGGCGTTGTCCCACGTCCAGGCGCGGGCGTCGCGCGGCGCACCGGGCGGCGTGTCGTCGCCCCCGGCGCGACAGGCGTATTCCCACTCGGCCTCGGTCGGCAGGCGAAATCCGCAGCCGATCAAGGTGTTCAGCCGCGCCGCAAAAGCCTGGCAGTCGTGCCAGGAAACGTTCTCGACCGGACATTCCGGCCCGCAATCGGCAAAATGCGCGGGGGAGGTCGCCATCACCGCATGCCACTGCGCCTGCGTCACCGGCGTCTTGCCCAGCCAGAACGCGCCCACCGTCGCCGTGTGCTGGCGCTCATCGCTCCACCGCTCAGGCGCCGTCTCCGCCGTGCCCAGCTGCGCCGTCCCCGCCGGCACTGCCACAAGCTCCAGCGGCACGCCACCCGGCAGCAGCACGCGCGCCTCGCCGGCAGGCGCCGGCAGGGACGGACACGGCGGCGTCAGGTCGTCGGCGGTTGGCGGACCCGCCGGCTCGCGGCCAGGCGGCACGACCGGATGCACGTAATGCGGCGGATTGCCAGCCATTTTTGGCGCCGCGGGCTGACAACCGGCAAGCAGCAGCGCGGCGAGCAGCGCCTTCACGGCACCGTCAGATGCGCCGTCGTCACCGGCTCCGTGTCGCAGTTGTGCCACAGCGTCGCCGTCACTTTCAGCGGCAGCACCGGGTTCGGCGGCAGCGCCAGCTTGGCGACGTCGGTGCGCGTCTGGTCGGCGGGTACGATTGTATCCGCAAGAATTTCCATACCTTCGGTCGCGACGCGGAAGTACACGATCGGGTCCATACCCGCGCGGCAGCACCCCGGCAGATCCGTGTTGACCTTGGGTCCCGGCTTGCTGTGGGCGACCTCCTTGCCGTTCGCGTCGGTGACCGCCAGCTCCACCCAGGCCCAGCGCCGCTTTGTCTCGTACGCCGGAAAATAGTGTGCATTCAGGCGGTTGTGCAGCGCTACGTCGACCTCCAGCACGCCGTCGGCGATGCGCGCCTTGGGCAGCGTAAACGCGATACCCTTCAGCCGCAGGTCGCGCTCCGCCTTGATGTACACGTCGTCGTGCGGTGCCGCCGCGCCGACGTTGCCGCCGAGGAAATAGTGGTAGCGCCGCTGAGGTCGCGTCGGCGCCCACGGCACAAGCTTGCCCGGCTCATGCACCGGGTGGCCGTCCGGCCGCCGCGCCATGTGACAATCCTGACATTCCGTGCGCTTGGCTGGATCCTGATCGTTGTACTGGCCTTTCGCCCAGGTGTCGAAAGCGCGACCCGGCGCGCCCTTTGTCTCGCCCTGGAAGCCGTGGCAGCCGTGGCACAGCAAGGACGTGTTGAGAAAATCCGGATGATAATCGCGGGCATGCATCTCCGGCCGCCACCGGATCAGCATGTCGCCGACCCAGCGCCGCAGCGGGTCGCTGTCGTTCTGCCACAGGTAGCGCCGCACGGTCTGCGGGCCGGAAATGTAGAACGGGATTTCCTGCATCAGCTGGTGGTTGTCGAACTTGCCGGTGGCGCGCACGCCGGCGAAGACCGGGTCGAGGTTCATGCTGCCGCCGCCAAAGCCGCGTGCCGTATGGCAAAATGCGCAGGTGATGCCGTCGCTTACCGGCTCCGGCGCGTTGACGGCGGTCTTGCCAAAGCCAGCGTAAAACGCCAGCGGCGCGTGGCATGCGGCGCAGGCGAGAAACGGCATCTTCGCGTTCATGTTCTTGGTCAGGTCCGGGTCGCCATGGATCATTTTGCCCCAGTCGGTCAGGTCGACCGTCGTGGAACCCGGCGTTTTTTCACCCTCTTCCTTGAACGACTTCTTGACGAAGTCCAGCTGGATCGTCCGGCGGTGCGTCGAGCTGTTCCACTCCTGGTACACCTCCGTGTGGCAGGACCCGCACCACGCCGCGTTGTCGTACGCCGCCATCGGCTGATTCTGGTAGGTGAATTTCGGTGTCGCCGGCTTCTCGCTGTCGCCCGCCACCGCGCCCTTGACCGCCGCGACGCTGACGAGCCCCGCCGCGCACAGCGCCACGGTCATCACGAACAGCAGCTTCTTGTGCTCCAGCCACAGGTGCACGGCAAACGGCAGCAGCACGAGCAAGCCGGCGATCGCGTGGAAGGACGCCAGCGGCATCCCCGCGCCGCGGCTGAGCAGCGGAAAGCCCGAGCCAAAGCCGAACAGCACCGCGACGAGCAACAGGATGCCCAACAGCCCGTGGACATTGGTGAAAGCCGCCAGCAGTCGCTTGGCGAGAAACCGCGTCCAGGTGTGCACCGCCACCCACCAGACGAAAAACGGCAGCCAAACCAGACACGTCACGACGTGCGCCAGCACCAGCACCTGCGAGAACACGAACGTCGTGCGGTCCGGCACCAGGTACAGGTACGCGCCCATCACCGCTTGCAGCGCCAGAAATGCCGTGTTCAGCCAGGTCAAGCGGCTGGGTGTGCGCAGCGGCGCGGCGTCGTTGGCCATGGTCCCTCCCTTCGCCCGCGACGGCGGCGGCAGCCGCGCAGGGGCGCGCGTGAAAGCCTCGCACTGAACGGACCGGCCAGTCAACAGATAGCGGCTTTGGCGCGAAATGGTCGATCGCGCAGTCGTCGATTGCGTTGAAGTGCTTGAAATAAATCTGGAAATATCAGGTCAGCTGCGGACAATCAGGCGTCTTAATCCTCGTCTGATGTCCGTTGCCCATGCCGTCCGGCACCGGCGGCAAACCGCGCCGCGCCGGCCTGCGATTCGCCGCCGTGGATGACCGCCACGCCGCGCGCGAATTCCGCCGCCAGCGCCTGCTCCAGCGGCAACCCGAGCCCCGCGTAGGTCGACAGCCGGTCCGCGCGCATGCACGCCTGCGGCAGCTGCGCCAGCTCCAGCGCCCACGCCTGCGCCGCCGCGCGCGCCTGCCCATGCGCAACCACGCGATTGCACAGGCCGATCGCCAGCGCCTCGGCGGCCGACACAGCGCGGCCGGTCAGGATCAGTTCCAGCGCCCGCCCCAGGCCGATCAGCTGCGGCAGCCGCACCGTCCCGCCGTCGATCAGCGGCACGCCAAAGCGCCGACAGAACACGCCGAGCGTTGCGTCCGCCTCGACGACGCGCAGGTCGCACCACGCCGCCAGCTCCAGGCCGCCCGCTACGGCAAAACCGCTGATCGCGGCGATCACCGGCTTGCCCAGCAGCAGCCGCGACGGCCCCATCGGCGCGTCACCGTCCGCTTCCAGGCGATTGCCACGGCCATCGGCGAACGCCTTGAGATCGGCGCCGGCGCAAAAATGGCCGCCTTCGCCCCACAGCACGGCGACGGCGGCATCCGCATCGGCGTCAAAATCGCGCAGGGCGGCCGTCAGCGCTTCCGCAGTGGGTCGATCGACGGCATTGCGGACTTCTGGCCGGCTGAGGATGACCGTCGTGACCGGTCCGCTGCGTTCCACGCGTACCGACATGTTCACCGCCACTTCTGCAGCACTTCCCACCGCGGATCGGCGGCGAACGACAGGCCAATGCCCTGACCGCCGTGCGCCTTCAGCCAGTTCCGCAGCCGGCCCTCGACCGGGCCGCTTGCCGCCGCGTGCAAGTGCAACAGCCGTTGGCGTCCCAGCTGCTCGCTGGCGATAAACACTGCGTCGCTGCCGACCACGGCGAGAATCGCCGCCTGCTGCTTGTCCAACAGCGTCTCCAGATCCGCCGCCGACAACGGCGGGCCGCCCAACGCCGACGGGCCGTCCAGCGTGACCTTGACGTGCTGGTCCAGCAGCAAGTGGTCCACGCGCTTGACGCCGACGTTCACCGTCGCCACCACCGGCGTGCCGGTCAGGGACGTGCTGCGCAACACGACGACGTGATCGCGGCCAATCAGCGCCGTCCACAGCGTGAAGCGCTGCAGGAATTCCGCCAGCGGCACGCCGTCCGCCAGCGGCTGCGGCGCGATCTCGACGCCGCCCAGCCAGCGCTCCACGTTGTCCTCGCCCAGCAGGCCGTCCAGCAGCAAGAACACGGCATGGAGCCGATGCTTTTCGCTGACCAGATGCAGGTTCGGGTGGTACGCCTTGAGGTGCACGAGGCCGTGGCTGTCGTCAAAAATCGCGGCGATGGCAAAACCGTTCGGTGGCAGGTCGACCTCGTCCATCTGCAGCGTCAGGCGGCCCAGCGGCTGCGCCTGGCGCGCGGCAAAGTACTGCCAGTTCGCGTCCGCCGGCGGCGCCGCAGTCAGCCAGCGCTCCGCCACGACGCGCAGCTCCGGATCGCCCTCCGCTGAGAGCGTCAGGCTGTTCTTCGCCGTCATCCCCGGACCCAGCTCCCACGCCAGATCTGGATGCACCTTGTCGACCTGGCTGTTGATTTCCGCCACCAGATCGGCGCTGCGTCGCGCGTCGATCGCCTGTGCCACGCGCGGCGCTGCGGTCTGCCACCACTGCCAGAACGCGGCGATCGCCGGGTCATTTGCGGCAGCTGTCGGCGTCGCGGAAGCGGGCAATGTCGCGGGCGCGGTCGGGTGCGGTGGCGCGGTCGGCGGCGCGGTCAGGGCGGAGTCGCGCGGGCCGCATGCCGACAACAACCCCACGGTGGCGAAGGCGAATGCGGTGACGGCGCGGTGGGTGATGGCCACGAGGCTCCCGGTCCAGCTGCCAATGCCTTGGCGGCCGCAGCGTGCCACGGACCGGCCAGCGTGCAAGCTTATCGCGGCATTTCACCGGTCCTGCGTCGCATTTCGGCCGAGCCATCGCGCGCGGCGGCGGTCAGACAAGCCGGTGGCGCGTCTCGACAAACGCGTATGGCCCCGGCGCCAGCTGGATGACCGTGTGCAGCGGAATCTCCATCCGCAAGATGTCCTCCGGCGCTTTGTCCATGAAATACGCGTACAACGCGCGCAGCACCGCTTGGTGGGCGATCACCATCAGCGGCCGCCGTTGGCGCTCCAGCTCGATGATCACCGGCTCCAGGCGCGCGATCACGTCCTGGTAGCTCTCGCCGCGCGGATAGCGGTAGCGCAGCTTGTCGCGCTGGCGGGCCTCGTATTCATTGGGTATTTGCTCGGCGATCTCGGCGTACGTCATGCCGTCGCAGATGCCGGCGTCGATCTCGTCCAGCGCCCGCCAGGGGTTGGACGGCACCGCCAGCGGCGCCGCGGTCTGAATGGTGCGCTGCAGCGTGCTCGTGAACACTTCCGGCTGAATCGGCAGCCCCGCCACAAACTGCGCCAGCGCCTGCGCGTATTTCTGGCCGTTGGGCGACAGCGGCGCGTCACCGCCGATGCGCCCCTCCTCGTTCAGCGTCGACTCGCCGTGCCGCGTCAGGTAGATCGGCCGCCGCACGACGTGCAAATTCAGCAAATAAAACAGCAGCTTGGCGGGCAAGTAGCCGTCCAACCGGTGCACCTCCACAACGCGCCCGACGTCGATCAGCTTGATGTAGCTCGCGCCCTCGGCGTCGGCGTCCGCCAACGGCTCGTAAACACTGGCATAGTGCGCGATGCGCTTGCGAAAGTCAGCGACAGCTTCGTCCGGGTCCATGCCCTCGTAATCCGGCGACGTCAGCTTGGTTTCGCGGATATTCGCTTCAATAATCGCCGGATCCTGGCACGCCGACTCGATGAAAACGACCTGCAGACCGTTTTGCACGCACCGCTCGCGCACGGTCGCGCGGCGCCGCTGCGTCGTGTTCGTCGCGTCGTAGATCGCCACCTCGCCGTCGACCTCCATCCAGGTCAGCAGATCGCCCAGCGCCGCCTCCGCCATCTCACTGCGGGCGCGGTTGCCGTCGGCGTTTTCCGGGTCAAAAAAGTCGGCGCGGTGCTTGTTGCCCAGCCGCGCCCGCCGGTAATCGCCGATGTTGAACACCCGCGTGCGATAGCCCAGCCACGACAGGAACCGCGCGAGTTTACGGGCAATATACGTCTTGCCGCGCGCCGGCAGGCCAACCATCACAATCACCAGACGCGTCGAGTGCGGGCTGTTCGGTCCCATTGTGCTTCCTCACGGCGTCGCGGACGCCAGCGTGGCAAAATCCATTGTCTGCCAATGCTGCCAAAGTGTACGAAATTGCTGGGCATCCCCGTCATGGAACGCGATCTCCAGCGTCTGCACGCGCGCCGCCAGCAGCGCCAGCAGCCGATCGTGCGGGCTCAGCGCCTGCGCCCGCGCCAGCTCCTCGTGCGCCACCGTCAGCCAGCCGCGCCGCAGCGCGTGCGCCGTCTGCAGCGCGTGTTGCCACAGCAGCACCGCGCGCGTCGGCCCATCGGCCAGGCCGCGAACGCCCAGTTCCGTGTCCAGCTGCGTCCAAACCAGCTGATGCTGCTGGAGAATCGCCGCGACGTCGTACGCCAGGCCGCGCTCCGCTTGCGGCAGCAGCCGGTTGGCGATGCCGTCAAAACTGTAGACGCCCGGCGGAATGCGCAGCTCCGGGTCCTGTTCCGCCCACACCGGCTGCCGCTCCGCCCGCGCCAGCAGGTTGCCCACGGGCGCGCGGTGGAGCGCGTGCGCCGCCTGCGCCAGGTCAGCCAACTCCGGGTAACGCTTGGCAAACCACGCCTGCCACGCGGCGCCGTCATCGGTGTCGCCGGTGCGAAAGGAGAGGTGCGGCGCGGCGATGTCCGGCCGGCGGCCTTCGGCGATGCGAAACGCCTGTTCGTTGAAGCCAAGGCCATAATAATTCGGCAGATACAGCGCGCCCGGCGGCAGGGCGTTGCGCAGCTGGCTGTCCACGGAGTCCGGCGCGCGCAGCCCCGCGAGGTTTGTCTCCGGCGCCGCCCACAGCGCCGCTAGCTGCAGCGCCACCAGGGCCAGCGCCAGCGCCACGCCGCCGCGCACCAGCGGTAGCCGCCGCGCTTCCGGCCACGCCGCCAGCACGCCGCGCCGACCGCCGATGAACGCGCCGAGCTGGCCAGCGCCAATCGCCAAAACCGCAGGCGCCATCAGGATATAGCCGTGGTCATCGGGATTGCGCGTGTCGATCTGCAGCACCGCCTTGGTCGCCAGCCCGCCGAGCAGCGCCAGCCACAGCGCGCCCTGCAGCCGGTCCCGCCACAGCACCGCGAACGCCAGCCCCAGCGCGCCCAGCGCAGCCACCGGCAGCGACAGCGCCTCGGCGACCATGCCCGCGAGCACGAGGAAGTTGTCCAGGTAGTCGACGTGGATCTCCGTCAAATTCTTCTGGAAATGTTTCGCCGTCAGCGTATCCCACAGCCCGGGCAGCGTCGCCGGATCGCCCCAGCGCATCTCGGTGTCGGCGTGGCCGCGCAGGCCCAGCGCCAGGTAGCCCAGGCCCAGCCACGCGCCGCCCAGGACGATCGCCGCCGCCACGCGCGGGTGGCGCCGCACCAGCCAGACAAGCGCCGGCCACGCGGCAAAAAGCGAGGCCGGCAGCGCGAAAATCGCCACATAATGGTGGTTCAGCAGCCCGAGGCACACCGCCATCGTCCACGCCGCCAGATAGCCGGCAATGAGCCGCACGTCGCGGTTGGGCCGCTGTGCCAGCTGACTCGCCAGCAGCGCCGCGTGCAGCGCCCAGAGGTTTGTCGCCAGCGCCAGCGTGTAGACCTCGGCGCGCACCGTCACCTGCCACAGCGACCCCGACGCCAACAGCGCGCCCGCCGCCAGCAGCGCCCACGCCGACGTCAGCGCGCGCGAGCCGTGCTCCGCCAGCTGCGCCCGCACAAGCCGCACCAGCAGAAAGACGGCGGCGCCCATCGCCAGCGCCGAAAACAGCGCGACGCGCCACGGAAACGGCCCTAGCGGCACGAAGCGCACGAGCTGCGACAGCGAGAGCCACGCCGGATGGCCCGGCGGGTGGATATTGCCCAACTCCGCGGCGCACGCCGTCAACTCTGCGGAATCCAACCAACTATTTGCCGGGGCGCCGCACACCGCCGTCAGCGCCGTCGCCACCGCGGCCGCCAGCCACGCCACCCGGTCGCGCCATGCGCTCGCCGGCGCGAGGTCCGCGGTCATCCCCGACCCAGCGTCCGCTCGTACACCGCCGATTGACCGGGAGACTCCTGGACCGTCACCAGCACGCGATCGATGGCGAGCTCCGGCAGCGACTCCGCCACGCGCGCCAGCAGCCGGTCGCACAGCCAGCGTGCCAGCAGCTCCGACGACGTGTTGGCGATGTCCAGCAGCAGCACGTCGCGCTTGGGCAGCAGATAATGGTCGTCGCGGTAGAAGACGTGGATGCCGTCGGCCCGCTCCTCAATGCGCAAGTGCGCGTTGTGCTTGGGCAAAATCGTCCGGTGATCCAGCTCGTCGCAGCACGCCTTGAACAGCGGCTTGACCTGGATGAAGTCGGCGACGACGTGGCCGACGTCCAGCTCGCCGTCAATCTCCAGCGTCGCGCGGTAGTTGTGGCCGTGCAGTTCCTCGCGATCGCCATTGGCGAAAATCAGGAAGTGCGCGGATCCAAAGTTGAAATACTGTTTGTCCAGGCGGATGCCAAAACGCTCTTTCACGCTGTGCCTCAGGTGGTGCGCGGGCCGCGGTAAGTGCAGGCTGTCGTGCAGGTTTCGCGCACGGTCACGGCGGCCAAGCCCGGCAGCGCGGGCGCCAGACGTTGCCACAGCCAAGCGCACAGCACTTCGCTCGTCGGATTTTCCAAGCCCTCGATCTCGTTCAGGTAACGATGATCCAGTGCGTCGACGACCGGCCGCACCACGGCGCTGATGTCGCCGTAGTCCAGCACCCAGCCCGTCTCCGGCGCTGCCTCGCCGGCCACGACGATGTCGAAGCGGAACGAGTGGCCGTGCAACCGCCCGCATTTGTGGCCTTCCGGCACGTGCGGCAGGCGGTGCGCGGACTCAAAGCGGAAGGTCTTGGCGAGCTCAAACGTCATGGGACGCGCAGTCTACTCGCCGGCCGCGTTGCCAGCAACCCGCCGGGCGCGCTGCTCCGCCGAGGCCAGCAGTGAAACTGCCAGCATAAACGCGAGGTTGGCGTAGAACAGCCACATCATCAGCGCGACGATGCCGGTCAGCGCGCCGTACACAGCGTCCATTTTCACGACTTTTTGCACGTAGACGCTGAACAGGCGCTGGCCGAGGAACCAGAACAGCCCGAAACCCAAGGACGTTTTGACAAGCCGAGCCTGCGTCGCCGCCTTGCCCGCGGACCAGCGCACAAGCGCGAAGAACACGAGCGCCACCGGCAGCGCCTGCGACGCGGCGACGAGCAGCGCGATGCCGTCCAGCTTGCCGAGCGAGAGCGCCGTCACGCTCTTGCCGGCGATGTGCGCCACCGCCTCGAACGCCGGCCCTAGCAGCGTCACAAGCATCGCCGCGAACGCCGCGACCAGCGTAAACAGCGACAGGAAGCCCGCTGCCTTGAATGTCGAGCGCTCCGGCAGGGCAAAAAACGCGCGGATGGCGTGGTCCAGCCGGCTCAGCACCGTCAGCGCCAGGGAGACGGCCAGAACCGTGCCAAACACCCCGTGCGCGGCCTTGTGCTGCACCAAAGTCTCGGCAAATTCCGCGGGGTTCCACGTCACGCCCGGCAGCGCGTCGTGCACCCACGTCTGGATGCGGGCGATCGCGTCGGTCTGCACCGTGCTGTGCGCCTCACCCGCCAGCTGCCCCGCCTCGTCGACGCGCCCCAGCAAAAAGCCAATCACCGCCAGCACCACGAACAGCGCCGGCACCGCCGCGAACATGCAAAACAGCGCCAGCGCCGCCGCGCGATCGACAAAATCGACGTGATCGGCCAGTGCCAGCGCGTCGGCGATGAGCGGAAACTGGCGCTTGAGCCGGTCGGGCAGGGCGCGCAGCGTCTTGAGCAGGTGCGGCTGGGGCATGGCGCAAATTTAGCACGGCGGCTGCGGCGACGTCTGCCCTTTTTTGCCCTTGACCGCCTGCGGATTCCGCCGCGGGTGAGATTCTGGCGACATCTCAGCCACCCGCGTACGATACCCGTCTGGACGGCCGCCGCCGCGCCGTCGCCA
>CAIPXZ010000351.1 GCA_903869075.1 uncultured Myxococcales bacterium
CCAGCGGCTTGTACGCCGGGTCAAAGAAACCGCCGTTGATCGCCGCGACAGCGCCCGGCAGCGGCGCGCGAAAATCCGCCGGACTGCCCAGCTGCCGGCCCATCTTTGCCGGCGTCACCACGCGCAGCTGCCACTTCCGCGGCTCTAGCCGCAGCAGGTGCAGCGTGACAGGCTGTTCATCCTGACCGACAAGCACGTCCGCGCGCGCATACTCCAGCCCCGGCAGCGCCGTCTGCCACGCCAGCGGCGCGCGCTCAGGCGTCCGCGCGCAGGCGCACGGCACGAGCAGGGTCAGCAGCGTCAGCAGGCGGATCGGCGTCACGTCGTCATGCTACGACGTTTGCGCCCGGCCTCAAAGCTGGCTCTTCACCGCGTTGCGGAGTTTTTCAAGCTGTTCTTCCGGCTTGAAGCCGGTGTCCATGAACCGCACGATGCCCTGGCGGTCGATGATGAACGTCGCCGGCATCGAGTAGACGTTGAACTGGCCCATCAGCTCGCTCTCCGCGTCGCTGATCACGCTCCAGGTCGCCTCGAAGCCCTTGGCGAATTCCAGCGACTTGCCGGCCTCGCGGTCGACGCCGACCGAGACGATCTGGAAGCCTTTGGCCTTGTTTTCCTTGTACAAATTCACCAGCTCGGGGAATTCCTTCTTGCACGGTCCGCACCAGCTGGCAAAGAAGTTGATGAGCGTGACCTTGCCCTTGAAATCCTTGGTGTTGATTGCGTTGCCGGAGGTGTCCTTGACGTCGAACGCCGGAATCGGCTTGCCGATCATCTCGCCGTCGCTCTTGGCGATCGCGCTCTCGTCGATCTTGCCCTGCTTGACGTCGCTGTCGGCGCAGCAGCGGAAGCCGGTCGTCATGTTGCGGTTGCCGATGCCGAAGCTCGCCGAGCGCTGATTGCACGCCGCGCGCTCGCCGGAGCTGTTGTGGCCGCCCATCAAGCCGGCGGTCTCCTTGGTGCCGCCCGTCCACTCGCCGATGTTGCCGGCGAGGTCGAAAATCCCGCTTGGCGTCCGGCATTTTTCCATCGAGCCGGTCTTGCCGGCCTTGCCCTTGTACTTGTCTTCCTGGTCGCGGCAGACGCCGACTTCGTAGAACGAGCCGTACGGGTACATGTTGCCCTCGACGTTGTCGTCGGCGAACTGGCCGTTTTTGTTCTCATCCACCGGCGGCGTGCCCGTGCATGCCGCGGTCCACTCCTCCTCGGTGCACAGCCGTTTGCCGGCCTTTTTGCACGCGGCTTCGGCTTCGGTCCAGCTCGCCAGCGCCGGCTCCACGCCCGGCACGCTCACGGCTTTGCCGTCCTGCGTCAGCGTCGCCTCGTACGGGTCAATGAAGAACGCGCCCGTCGCCGTCTTGGCGCCGATCATGTGCGAGCCATCCGGCTTGGGCGCCATGACCACCGGCGCCGCGCCGCCCGTTGCGCCCTGCGCCTCCGGGTGTTCAAGCGATTTTTCGATGTAGTATTCAAGAATTGCCGTCGACGCCGAGCCGGTCACAAGCCGGCCGTTGATGTAGGTCCGCGGCGCGCCGTTGATGCCCGCCTTGACCGCCAGGTCGATGTCCTTGTTGATGCGCTGCAGCACCGTCGGGTCCTTCACGCAGGCGTCGTATTTCGCCATGTCGAGGCCGAGTTCCTGCGCATAGCCGCGATTCGACTCGGGATCCAGCTTGGGCTGCGCGGCATACAGCTTGTCGTGCATCTCCCAAAACTTGCCCTGGCGGCCGGCGCAGATGCCGGTGACCGAGGCGTTGCAGGCGTTGGGGTGCTTGTCGTAGCCCGCCATGTAGCGGTTGCACGACGGGTTCATCGGGAAATGCTTCATGATGAAGCGGACTTTGTCCTTGTACTTGGCCTTGACCGGCTCCATCGTCAGCGCCAGGTACTTGCAGTACGGGCACTCGAAGTCGGAGTACTTGACGACGGTGACTTTGGCGTCCGGATTGCCGAAAACGTAGTCCTCACTGTCGGTTGGCGTCAGGTAGAACGTGTAGCCGTCCTCGGTCTTCTTGCCGCTCGGCACGCCCACGCCCGCGGGGGGCGTCGGCGCAGCGGCTTGCGGCGTCGGTGTCGCAGGCGCAGCGCCGGCGGTGTTGGCGGCCACGGTCGCCGGTTCGGCAGGCCGCGTGTCACCGGCAAAAGCTTGATCCAACTCGGCTTTCTCGATCGCCAGGCGGCCGACTTCCATGCGCGCCTTGGTCGAATCGTAGCCGTACCACGCGACGCCGCCGGCGATGATGAAGATGCCGAGCGCGTTGGGAATGAACGGCTCGGAGAAGCTGGTCAAGCCCTTGATAGCGTTCGTGATTCCGGTGCCAATGCTCTTGGGACCCGCGGCGACGGCGAGCGCCGTGACGGCGAAGTTGATGAGGTACAATGACACGCAGTACAGGCAGTACGCGCCGACCTGGGTCGACGAGTACCAAATGAGCGCGCACGAGAACAGGCTCGTGAGCACGCCGATGCCGACGACGCCGTTGAGCGCCATCGCGCCCTGGCTGCGCACGCTCGCGTCGGTGGACCTGCGCGCCTCAAGGGCCTTCCACGTCAGCCACAGGATCACCGCGTATGTCGGGATGCCGAGCACGCTGATCGGCACGCCCTTGATTTCCGACCACCCGGACATGTTGACGGCGTCGCAGTTGATCGAGCCGCCGAGGTTGCAGCTGGAAACGTAGCCCTTTGTGTACAGGATGTTCAGCTTGTGGCGGGCAAGGAAGATGGCGACGCCGATGCCGGCGGTACACAACGCCATGATTGCGTAGAGAAAATTGGGCAGTGCGGGCAATCCCGAATCCTGAGCTGCGTCGCGGCGGGCCTGGTTGTTGGCGGCATCGGCCATGGCGGTTCTCCTGAAGCAAACGTGGTGCGCAAAAAGCGCCGACGGCGAAATATAGGCCGCCCCCGCTGATTCGCAAGGCATCCGGCGTGCAATTCTTGGCAGGTCCGGCGTATTCCCGCGCCAGTGTCGCAGTTCCGCCGCGGATGCGGTAGAAGCCGCGGCCGGAGGTTCCTTTGGCACAGACGGCGGACGTGATCGTGATTGGCGGCGGGCTGGCGGGCTGCGAATGCGCGTGGCAGCTGGCGCAGCGCGGCATCGCAGTCGAGCTGCACGAGCAAAAACCGCAGCAGCGCACGGCGGCGCAGACGAGCGACGGTCTGGCTGAGCTTGTCTGCTCCAACTCGCTGCGTAGCGACAATCCCCTCAATACAATTGGTCTTTTGCACGAAGACCTGCGGCTCGCGGGCTCGCTGCTGCTGGCGCTGGCGGACGCGCATCGCGTGCCCGCGGGCGACGCGCTGGCGGTCGATCGCGACAATTTTTCGGCGGCGGTGGAGGCGGCGATCCGCCGGCATCCCAAGATCACACTGGTTTCCGGTGAAGTGCGCGAGCTGCCGCTGGACCGCGGGCTGCCGATCGTGGTGGCGACGGGACCGCTGACCTCGGACGCGCTGGCGCAGCAGCTTGTGGCGCTCACGGGCCAGGAGCGGCTGGCGTTCTTTGACGCGATCGCGCCGATCGTCGCCGATGAAAGCATCGACCATGACAAGGTTTTTGCCGCCTCGCGCTGGGGCAAAGGCGAGACCGACGACTACCTGAACTGCCCGATGGACAAGGCGCAGTACCAGGCTTTCGTCGAGGCGCTGCTGACAGCTGAATACCTGCCGCTGCAGGATTTCGAGAAAGGTGTCCAGTACTTCCAGGGCTGCCAGCCGGTCGAGGTCATCGCCGCGTCGGGGCCGAAGTCGCTGCGCTTTGGACCGATGAAGCCGACGGGGCTGGACGACCCGAAGACGGGCCGCTGGGCGTACGCGATCGTGCAGCTGCGGGCCGAGAATCGCCACAAAACCGCGTGGAATCTCGTGGGGTTCCAGACCAAGATGCGCCAGGCCGAACAGCGCCGGGTGCTGGGCATGATCCCCGGGCTGGAGCACGCTGAATTTCTGCGCTTTGGCTCGGTGCACCGCAACACGTTCCTCGATAGCCCACGGCTGCTGGACGCGGCGATGCGCCTGAAGTCGTGTCCGCAGGTGCGGTTCGCCGGGCAAATGACCGGCGTGGAAGGCTACGTCGAGTCGACGGCGTCCGGGCTGTGGGTTGGCCTGGCGCTGGCGACGGAGCTTACGGGTCAGGAACTGCCGCTGCCGCCGGAGACGACGGCGTGGGGCGCGCTGCTGCACCACGTCATCGACGATTCCGTGCCGGAATTCCAGCCGTCGAACGTGCACTGGGGCATGATGCCGCCGCTGGAGGTGGTGGCAGGCGCCAAGCGGCGCAACAAAGGCGAGCGCAAGGCTGCGCACCTGGAGCGGGCCCGGCACGACCGCGACGCGTGGCTGGCGACGTGGCAGCTGGCAAAACCGGCGTAAGTGAGCCGCGCGGCCTGTGGATAACTCCTGTGGATAACGCCGCGCGCCCTTGCATTCCGATCACTTGGCGCGGTCGCTGACCCGTGGGTGGTTGGCTGTTTTCGCAAAAAGCTTTCAATTGCAGATAGTTGGCCGTCGTGCGTTGACGTCGATCCCACCGGTCGGTACGGACAACGCGCGTTTGCTCAGCCGCGCCACGGGGGCGCCGATCGATGCACGCAAGGCGATCCCGTCGATCATGCGCTACAAAGCCACCGGACCGGTGCTGGGCAGCAAAAAGCGGCGGGATACGCGGCGTTTGGCGACGGTGCTTGTGCTGGCAGCGGTGGCGGGCGGCGCGGCTTGGCTGTCGCTGCGCGTCGTGGCGCAAGACCTGATGGCCGGCCGGCACATCCACGCCAAGCACGCCGATGACGCCCAGGCCAAAACCGCGGAAGTCCCTGCGCACGCAAGCGTTCCGCCGGCGGTCCGACCCGGTGGTCCGGCAGCGGCGGCGGTGATCGCGCCGGCGAGCGCGGCGATCGCTGCCGATCCGGTGGCGCAGGCGCTGCTTGCGGCGGGTCGCGACCACCTGGCGCGCAAGGTCTCGGCGTCGTCGCAGCCGGTGGACGACAGCCGCGCGAACAAGGGCTCGGGCATCGATCTCATCGACCGCGGGCTGGAGCGGATTCTCAGCCTGCGCCAAGCCCTGCCGCGCCACCGCGCACGCGCGCCGCAGCTGTATGGACTGCGCGACAAACCGCCGCTGACCGCGGACGAGCGCCGCCGCGCGCTGACCGCTGAGAACCTGCAGATTTTTCTGATGGCCTACGCACAACACCTTGATGGGACACGGGAAAGTCTGGAGGCTGGTGACATCGTGCTGCTGCAGCGCAAGCACGGCGCGCGCCGGCTGCTGCCGTCGATCGTGAGCGACGTCGTCGACAACGACGGCATGCCGATGGTCATCACGCTGGATCCCGTCGATCGGGTGGCGCGCGAACAGGTGCTGGCGAACTACGCCATCGAAGGGCATTTCCGCTTGAATCTCGCGGAGATCGAGCGCATTCGCCAGAGCCTGGAGCTGGTGCCGACGCCGCCTTCCGGGACCACCCTCTAGCCCTTGATCGCCCACCCGCGCTGGCATACGCTGGCGCGCGTGCAGCCATCTCCCGCCATTTCCGTCACCGCGCTGAACGAACGCATCCGCGTGGCGCTGACGCCGATGCGCGAGCTGCGCGTCGAGGGCGAGGTCTCCGGCGCGCGATTCTCCAGCGGCCACCTGTACTTTGACTTGAAGGACGCCGGCTCAAAAATCCGTGTCACCGTCTGGCGCTCGACCGTCGGGCGGCTGAGCACGGACGTCCGCGACGGCCAACAGGTCGTCGTCACAGGCAAAATTGACGTCTGGGTGCAGGGCGGCAGCTACGCGCTCAACGCCTCGGACGTCGAGCCCGCCGGTCTGGGCCAGCGCTTTGCGGCGCTGCAGGCGCTCAAGGAAAAGCTGACGGCGGAAGGGCTGTTTGACGCCAACCGCAAGATCGCGCTGCCGTTTTTGCCGCGCGTCGTCGGCCTCGCCACTTCGCCGACGGGCGCGGCGCTGCGCGACATGGTTCGGGTGCTGAACGACCGCTATCCGGTGCGGGTCATCGTCGCGCCGTGCAAAGTTCAGGGTGAGGGCGCGGCGGATAGCATCGCACAAGCCATTGAATTGCTGGATAAATCCCGGATCTGCGACGTCATCATCGCCGGCCGTGGCGGCGGCTCGCTGGAAGATTTGTGGGCGTTCAACGAGGAGCGCGTCGTGCGCGCGGTCGCGGCGTGTCGTACGCCGATCGTCAGCGCTGTCGGTCACGAGGTCGACACGCTGCTGAGCGATCTGGCGGCGGACGTGCGCGCGCCGACGCCGTCGGTCGCCGCCGAGATGGTGGTGCCGCGGCTGACCGACCTGCAGTGGCAAGTCCAGGACGCGCGCGGGCGGATGCTGCGCGTGGTCAAGAAACAAATTCGCAATGAGCGCGCGATGTTGCAGCAGCGGCTGGCGCGCTTGGGCCAGGGCGACCAGCTGACCGGACCGCGTTTTTTGCGTCTGGACGAGCTGAGCCGGCGGCTGGGCGCGGCGGCGCAGCGGCAGCTGGCGGATCGGCAACGGCTGCTAGCGAATCGCCACCAACGGCTCACGCAGGCGCACCCGCTGCGCAAGCTGGCGACACAACAGCGCAAACTGGATGGCTTGCAGGCGCGGCTGGTGGCGGTGCGCGAGGCGCTGGTGCGGGCCAAACGCGAGCGGCTGGAGCGCAAGACCGCCGTGCTGGGCGCGCTGAGTCCGCGTTCGGCGCTGAAGCGCGGCTATGGCATCGTGCGGCGGACGGGCTCGCGCGAGGCGCTGCAGTCGGTGCGCGGCGTGGCGCTCGGCCAAGCGGTCGAGGTGCTGCTGGGCGACGGCGCGCTCGATTGCCGCGTCGAAAAGCTGCGGCCGGATGCCTGAAGCCGGCTAGCCATCCGAGGGCAGTCGCCCGCCCGGGACGTCGTCGGATTCGCGGCGCGCCGCCCGCAGTTCGCTCTGGTCGATCCCCGCGTAGTCCAGCCAGCGGTAGACCTGCCGCCGATGCACGCCAAAATCACGCGCCACCGTGTCGACATTGCCGCGGAACTTGGCGACTGCGGCGCGCAGCCGTGACGCCGATGGCCGTTTGGCCTCGTGCGCGGACCCGGGCGTGCCCTGCGTCACCCGGCTGAGCGCCGCCGCGACTTCCGGTCCCAGGTGCTCCACGCCCACGCGCTCGCCCTGCGCCAGCGCCCGCGCCCGCGTCAGGCACCCGCGCACCATGCGCAGGTTGTCCGGCCAGTCGTACAGCAGCAGCGCCTGGACGGCGTCCGGCGTCAGGACATTCGCCCACAGCAGTGACCGCCCGTTTTCAACAAGCGGGCAGACCACGTCAGCGAGCGCCAGCAAGTCGCCGCGCCGCGCCGACAGCGGCGGCAGATGCACGCTGTTCACCCGCAGCCGCGCCAGCAGGTCGCGACGAAATTTACCTTTGTCCACGAGCCGTTGCAGATCGGCGTTGGTCGTGGCGATAAACCGCACGTCCACCGGGACATCGGTCGTGCTGCCCAGCGGCCGCACGGTCCGCTCCTCCAGCATCCGCAGGAGCTTGGCCTGCAGCGGTGGCGCCAACTCGCCGATCTCATCCAGCACCAACGTGCCGTGCTGCGCCTCACGCACCCGGCCCAGCCGCGCCGTCGCGGTTCCCGGCAGCGTGCCCGGCGCGTGGCCAAAAAGCTCGGCTTCAAACAGCTCCGCCGGCACCGCTGCGACGTTGAAGCGCACCACCGGCCCCAGCCGACCGGACAGCCGGTGAATTTCCAGCGCAGCGTGTTCCTTGCCGGTGCCGGTCTCGCCGTGCAGCAGCACGTGCAGCCCCTGCGTCGCGGCGATCGCCACTTCAAAGCGCGCCAGCCGCGCGGGTTCCGTTCGCCCTGGCAGGTTGGCCGTCGGCAGCGCGTACTCGCGGGCCACGCCGCTGTCCACCTCCAGCACGAGCACCGTACCGCCCAGCCGTAGCACCGCGCCGTCCCCCAGCTGGGCGTGCTGGGTGCGCTGCCCGCCGACAAAAGTGCCGTTGCGACTGCCCGCGTCCACCAGCCACACCCCGTCTTCAGCCACCTGCAGCCGCGCGTGGTGGCGGGAGAGAGACGGGTCGGCAATGTTCCAGGTCGCGTCCTGTCGGCCCAGCGTCGTCGTGCCCGGCGCGAGGTCCACGATTTGGCCACGCCAGCGTTCATCAGGCGACGCGACAACGTGCAGCCGCCACACAAGCCAAGCCAGCCGCCGCTGCACGGCCTCGTCCATCGGCGTTGGATTCGTCGTCGTGTTTGGAAAAGGGGGCGTATCCGTCATGGGCGCTTCCGGGTGCGAGGGAGGGGGCTGACGCTATTGCGGCAACAGCCGTTTCTTCCAGCCGGCGGACGGCGGCGACTCGTGTGCGCTCGCCCGCGCCGCCGTAGGGCCACGCAGTGGGTGCGCGTGCGGCGTCGGCGCCGGCAGGTCCGTGACGGGCTGCATGGCCGGCGTCGGTTCGACCGCGACGGCCACGGCCGGCGGCTCCGCGATTGCCGGCAGCCGCAGTGCCAGCCGCGGCGTGGACTGCATCGCCAGCCCCGCGGTGGCCGGTGGCGGCTGCCGCGCCGGACGGTTGGCCAGCGCCACCGCAGCCACGCTCGCGCCGACCAGCGCCCAGATCGCCACCCAGCGCGTCGGCAGCGTCGCGCGCTTGACCACGGACACGTGGCTGGCCGACGTCGTGCGCGCGTCCTCGCCTTCCCGCGACGCCACCACATCCGGCCACGCGGCCGTGTCCAGCTCCACCGGACCCAGCACGCCGCGCACCAACGCGTCGCGCATCGCGCTCGCCGAGGCAAACCGCCGCTCCGGCCGCTTGGCCAGCGCCCGCATCACCACATGGCCAAAACTGGCTGATACCGGCGTCTGCGCGTGGCTCGTCACGTCCGGCACGGGCCGATGCACGTGCCCCCACAGCACCGCCATCGCGCCATCGCCGGTGAACGGCAGCCGACCGACGACCATCCGGTACAGCACCACGCCCAGCGCGTACAAGTCAGCGCGCGCATCGACCTCGCCGCCCTGACACTGCTCCGGGCTCATGTAGTGCGGCGTGCCCATCGCGCGTTCATGCGGCGTCAGCGAGGAGTTGTGGACCAGCGCCAGGCCAAAATCCAGAATCTTGACGGCGCCATCGGCGCGGCGGATCGCGATGTTTGACGGCTTCAGGTCGCGGTGCACAAGCCCCGCCGCGTGCGCCTCGGTCAAACCGTCCAGCACGTCCAGGGCGATGCGCGTCGCCTCCGCCTCGGACATCACGGTATTTTGGCTGGCGAGGTGGCGCAGCACGGTCTCCAGCGTCGGTCCGTCGATGAATTCCATCGCCAGGTACAACGCGCCCTCGGCGGTCTGGCCGACGTCGAACACCCGCGCCGTGTGCGCGCCTGTCAGCCGCGCCGAGACCTGCGCCTCGCGAAAAAAGCGCCGCAAATCCATGACATCGGTGCTCTCGCGGCCGGGCAGCTTCAGCGCCACGGTGCCCAGACCCAGCAGGTGCTCGGCGCGGTAGACTGTGCCGTGGCCGCCACGGGCAATTTCCTTGACAATCCGATACTTGCCCGCGACCACTTGGCCCGCGTGCAGCTGCCAATTCGCGGTCTCAAATGCCTGCAGGTCGATGGTAGCCGTTGAATCTGCAGGGCAAATGGGCAGCGCCGTCGTCGCGCCGCAGCGCGGGCAGAGGCGGGGAACGTCGTCCAGTTGCGCTTCAACAGCCATGTTTTGAGTGTGGCGGAGTCCGGGCTCAGGGGTCAAGCTGCGCGTGCGTGCCGGCGATACCACCGAAAACTTGGGGAAAGTGTGACAGTGAGACATGCATGTCACACTCCGCTTTCGTCTTGCATCCCCCGGGCCCGACCCGCACACTGCGCTTCAGGCTGCGGTAACGCGTGCGCACGGGCATTTCCTTGGCTTTCCTGGCTCCCCACTTTGCCCTGTCCTGCTCGCCGTCGCGCCGGCTCGCCGTTCTCTGCGCGATGCTCAGCCAGCTGCTGGCCGCGCCGCTCATGGCTCGGCCGCCCGCGCCACCCAACCGCGCCGTGGTGCAGCTGGCGCAGCAAGCGCTGGCAGCACATCGCGCTGGCGACCAAAAACGCGCGGCAGACCTGTACTTTCGCGCGCATCAGCTGGACCCAGGGGACGGCGCGTTCCTGTGGGGTTCGGCGCGCAGTCTGCAGCTGGATGGGCAGCTGGACCTCGCGGAGGTGCGCTACGTCGCGTTTTTGCAGCTGGAAACCGCCGACCCGGATCTGCGCGACAAGGCCGTGACCTATCTGGCGGAATTGCGCGCGGAGCTGGCCCAGCGGCGTGCGCGGGTGGTGCCGCCGCCCGTGGTGCCGCTGCCGCCTGAACCGTCGCCGGTTGTTGTGCCTGCGCCGCCGCCCGAACCGCCGGTGGCAATCGCGCCGCCGCCGCCGGAAGTCGTCGCGCCAGTCGAGGTGGCACGCCCGCAGCTGTCACGGCTGCGGCAAGGGCTGTTTTGGGGCACTTTGGCGGTGGCGGCGGGCGGCGCGAGCCTGCTGGCGGTGGCGTCCTGGCAACGCGACGCCTTCAACACCGCGATGGCGCCGGGCTTTTCCGGCGGCAAAGTCACGGAGTATCCCGACCGCGCCACGGCGCTGCGGGCCGGTGACGCCATCACGCTGCGGCAAAATCTCGGTGTCGCGGCGCTGGTGCTGGGCACGGCCGGCGCGCTGACGACGTGGCTGCTGCCGCGCGCGCCAGTGGAGTCGGAAGATCGCGCAAAAATTCAAGTTTTTGTCGCGCCGACGACCGCTGGTTGGACTGTCGCTGCGAGGGCGCCATGGTAGCGCCCCGCCGCTGCTGGCGCGGCATCGCGACGTGGCTGGCGCTCAGCAGCTGCGGCAGCCCAGGCGTGCCGGATCAGAGCGCTTTCACGAACTGCGGCAACAGCGTCTGCGAGCCCGGTGAGACCGCGAGCGTCTGCCCGGACGACTGTGGCCCCTGCGCGAGCAAGCCCAACTGCGACGACGGCGAGGCTTGCACCGTCGACAGCTGCGATGTGTACGACGGCTGCCGCCACTTGCCCTTGGACGCGACGCCGTGCGCCGGCGGGCCGTGCGTGGACTGGGCCAGCTGCGCCAGCGGCAAGTGCGTGGGACCGGACAAGCTGTGGCAGTTTTCCGTGTCGGTTGAGCCCGGCGGCTACGACGGCGCCACGGGGATTGCCGAGGACAGCAACGGCGACCTGATCGCCGTGGGCAACGCGCTGCGCGGCGTCGCCGATGATGACAACTATCTGATTCGTCTGGAGAAGACTGGGCCGAGCGCGACGCGGCCGGGCATGCCGCAGTGGCTCGAAGAGGACGCCAACCACGACGATCTGCTTCTCGGCGTTGCCGCGCTCAAAGACGGCGGCTTTTTGGCGGTGGGCGAGCGCCGCAGCCAGGTCGCGCCGCTGTCCCCGGGCGTGCAGACTTGGGCGCGGTGGATCTGGATCAAGCCGCAAGGCGACACGCCGGAGGTCCACCACATGACCTTCGCCGGCAATCACGGGCTCGCGGCGGTGGCGCGGGCGAGCGACGGCAGCCTGTTGGCGGTCGGCCACGTCGACGCGACGGGGCTGGCGGCGCGCTTCAATGCCGACGCGACGCCCGGGTGGCGCATCGCGCTGCAGCCGCCAACGCCCGGGAACGGGCAGCTGCTGGCGGTGGTTGGGCTGACGGGCGAGGTGCCGCAATGGCTGGCGGTTGGCTCGTCGCAGGCGGCGAGTGCGGCGCCGCAGCGCGGCTGGGCGGTGCATCTGGCCGGGCCGGCGACGGATGTGGCCTGGAACGTGGAACTCGCGCCGACCGGCGGCCAGCCGGGCATCCTGCAACGCGTGGTGGCGCTGGCGGAAGGCGGGGCGATCGCGGTGGGGCAGGCGCAGGACGCGCCCTTTGTCGGCGCGCCGCCGCCGGAGACAGCGCGGCTGTGGTGGGTGCGGCTGGACGGTCAGGGCGCGGTGATGTGGCAGGCGCTCAGCCAGCCGGGCTGGTCGCTGCAGGGCTTGGTGCGCGTGCCGGGGCAGGACCTGGTGCTCGTCAGCGCGGGGCTCCACGCCGGCGATCTGACGCACGCGACGCGGCTGGTCGGCCGCACGTTGGGTGGCGCGGATCGCGGCATGACCCCGGGGCAGGCGGCGTCCATCGGCGATCTGCTCGCGCTCAGTGACGGCACCTTGGCCGCGGCGGGCGTCGTCGGCGTGGGCGGCCAGCATGACACCTGGATGGCGCGGATGGATCGCTGGGCAACGACGGCCTGCGGCCAAAGCGGCAGCTGCGCGATCGACTCTGGCCGCAGCTGTGACGACGCCAACCCGTGCACGGCGGACAGCTGCGCCGGTGGCCTTTGCCAGTACAGCCCCGTACCCGACGGCGCGGCATGCGGCGACGGCACCCTTTGCAAGGAGAATCAATGCGTGACCGGCTCGCCCTGAATCTTCGCGTCCTCGTTTGCCTGACCGCGGCGCTGGCGGCGTGCGAGGCGAAATCCACCGCCGCGGACGCCACGGACGCCCCGGCAGATGCCGGCGATGCGGCCGCTGCCGATGCCCCGGACGCGGCGACAGCGACGGATGCGGCAGCGGATGTGACAGCAATCGCCTGTTCAACGGCGCAAGTTGCCGCGTGTGATGACCACAACCCGTGCACGCTTGACACCTGCGCCGGTCCAGACGGCAGCTGCAGCCACAGCGGCGCCGCCAGCCCGTGCGATGACGCCGACCCGTGCACCGTCAACGACGCCTGTGCCGCCGGCAGCTGCAAGGGCGTGGCCAAGGACTGCGACGACAAGAGCCCATGCACGATCGACAATTGCCAGCTGGACGGCAGTTGTACGCACGTCCACAACCAGCATGAGGACTGTCTGCCGCTGATCGCGGTGACGACGCCGCCGCGCGGGCTGCGCTTGCACAGCGCCGATCCGCAGCTGGCGGTGCAGGGCAAGCTGGTGGCGCAGAATTCGGCGCCCGCGGCGTTGACGGTGCAGGGCCAGCCGGTGCCGTTCGCCGCCGATGGCAGCTTCAGCACGACGGTGCCGCTGCAGTTTGGCGCGCAGCCGCTGGTGCTGGCGGTCACGGACCAGTTCGGCGGGACGCGCGTGCAGGTGCAGGCGCTGCATTGGTCGCCGCAGTGGCAGCCGGGCGACCAGCCGATCGCGGCGGGGGACGTGCGGTTGGCCGGTCAGGCGGATGGCAGCGCGTGGGCGGCGGGCGTGCAGGACGCGCTGGCGGGCGCGGGGATGCAGGTCCCGCAGCCGTTTGTGACCGACGTCGTGAGCGTGCTGCTGGGCTGGCAGGTCGCGCTGGCGCCGGCGCTGGGCGATGGCAGCGCGCACCTGGCGCTGACGGTACTGCCGCAGCCGGTGACGGTGGACGCCGGCATGGCGGCGACGCCGACGACCGACCCGGGCACGCCGCTGCTTGCGGGTGGCTGTGCGGCGCCGGGGAACCTCGGGCTGGATGGCGGCGCGCCGGTGCAGTGGACGACGACCTACGACGCGCTGAACGCCGCGCTGCGGGCGGCGTGGCTGGGCGGGGCGCTGACGGGCGACGTCTCACCGATTGGCGCGGGGCTGGCGCCCGGCTTCACCGTGATGGGGCAGATTCACGGCAACCTGCCGTGGTTGCTGCAGGATTGCCCGGGACCGAGCGCGGTGCTGCGGCTTGGCGAGCTGGAGCTGGCCATCCAGGCGTACATTGGCGACCCGCCCGAGCTGTTGGCGACGGCGGTGGCGCACATCGCGCTGGACGTGACGCCGAATTTCGCCATCGCCGGCGACAAGGTGCAGCTGTGGCTGGGGCCGATGCAGGCGATCCAGCTGGATATTGCCACAGGTTCCAAGGACATGCAGGCGACCGACGTCCATGTGGCGATGGCCAAGGCGCTGCACGACACGTCCGTGCCGGCGCTGCTGAAGGCTTGGGCGAAGGCGCCGCTCGTGGAGATCGCGCTGCCGGGCAGCGGCATGGCCGGCGCGCACCCGTGGGCGTGGACGTTTGTGCAGACGCTGGTGCCGGCGCCCGGGCGCGTGCGGGCGGATGGCGCGCCAGAGTCGCCGTGAAGCTACTGCCGGACGTAGACAAGCCCGCGTAAGTTGGGCGGATTGACGTAGCTCGTGTTGCCGCAGAAGTTGCCGGCGAGCACCAGCGCCGTGCCGGTCTTGCCGCCCGTGGCCATGCCATAGCTCGAGAAACCGCTGTTGATGCAGGCAGTTGTGACGTACGGCGGCAGCGCCAGGTCGTGCTCCACCCACGTCGCCGCGTCCAGCTGCGTGTTGGCTTGGTCGGCGTGGGTCAGCAGCACGGGCAGCAGGTTGCCGGTCAGCGTGTCGGTTTTGTAGCCCCAGACAAGCAGGTAGCCGTCGAGCACGGTCACGTCGCTGAATTGGTAGTTGGTGCCGTACAGCGCCGCGCCCTTGAGCGTCGCCGAGCCGGTGGCGACGTAGGCCAGGCTGCCCGACGGGCCAACCGTCCACAGCACGCTGCCGCCTGCGGTGGTAAACGATGTCGTGTCATAGGCATAGACGCCGCCGGTCAGCAGGCTGGAGGCGATCTTCAAGTTCGGTCCGCTGTTGACGGCGCCCCAGGCGGTGCTGACGCCGGTCACCTGCGCGGTTTCGAGGGCGGTGGCGACGCTGCCGTTCCATTTCTGCAGGCCGGCGCTGAACACGGGCGTCGGGGTGCAGATCGTCGGCGGCAGGCAAAACATTGAAAATTCGCTGATTTTCGCGCCGACACCGGCCATCGCCTGCTCGCCGGTCTTGTTGCAGGTCCACGCCGTCGTCGTGTCGCTCCAGCCGCCGGTGCAGCGGCCGAGGACCGCGCCGTCGCTGCTGTTGTAGCCGACCAGCATGCCGTAGCCGGCCGTGCCGATGGCGCGGGCGTCGGCGCTGAACCATTCGGTGCTGGCCAGGAACGCGCTGCTGGCGGACTTGCCAAACGCCGCGCTGGTGCCGGCGACCCAGGTCTTGCTGCCGGGGACGTGAAACGCCGTGAAGTTGCCGCTGCCGCCGGCGATTTGCGGCGACAATGCGCGGATCGGCCCGCCGTTTTGCGCCGCCGCGAGTTTGGCCAAGCTCCAGCCGCCCTTCGGATCGGTGGTGATGGGGCTGACGCTCCACTTTGTCGCGCTGGCCACCGTTGGGGCGCTGTAGAGCGCGCTGGCGAACCACCAGGAATCGCCCGTGGCGTCGTAAGTGGCGCGCGTCACCGGGCCGCTGGCATCGGCGATGACGCGGAAGCCGGCGCACTTGGCGTTGAGGCAGAGGTCGCCGCTTGTCGTCGGGTCGGCGTCGTCGCACGCGGCAAAGTTGGCCATGGCGCTGCCGGCCTGGCAGACCCCGGTGCCGTCGCAGACGTCGCCCTGGGTGCAGGTTTCGTTGTCGGAACAAGCGGTTCCGCTGTTCGCAGGGCTGTTGCCGCAGCCCAGCGTCGCCTCGCTGCAGCTGGCGGTCCAGCATGCTGGCGCTGCCTCGCAGACCACAGCGCTGCCGCCGCCGCACAGGCCGCTCGTGCAGGTCTCGCCGGTGGTGCAGAACAGGCCGTCGCTGCATGGCGTGCCGTCGCCCAAGGCCACCGCTTTGCAGACTGCGGTCGCGCCGTCGGCGGTGCACTGGCCGACGTGGCACGCGTCGCTGGCGGCGCTGCAGTCCTGGAACGCTGTGGCGACGCAAGCGCCATTGGCGTTGCAAGCGCTGGCGGTGGTGCAGGCGTCGCCGTCGTCGCAGCTCAAGCCGGACGCGACCTGGAAGCTGCACGTGCCGGTGCCCAACGTGCACTGGTCGAGGGTACAGGGGTTGCCGTCGTCACACATCGCGTCGCTGTTGCAGCCGCACGCCGGGTCCCACGCGCCGCCGGCGCAGGCGCCAAAACCGTCGCAATGGTCGCCGTTTGTGCACTTCTGGCCGTCGTCGCAGGTCGCGGTCACGGCGAGCGGTTCGAGCACGCAGCCGCCCGTTGTCGGGTCGCAAACGCCCTGACTGCACGCCGCGCTCGGGCAATTCACGGGCGTTCCGGCGAGGCAGGCGCCGCTGGCGTCACAGCTGTCGGCGACGGTGCAAGGATTGCCGTCGTTGCACGGGCTGCCGACCCCGATGGGCGTGAGCACGCACTGCTGGCTCGTCGTGTCGCATGTGCCCGCGGCGCACGCGGTGCCGACGCACAGCGCCGCGCCGCCGCCGACGCAGCTGCCTTGGCCGTCGCAGTGGTCAAAGACCGTGCAGAACTGCCCGTCATCACAGCCGATTTCCGCGGCCTTCGGCGCCGTTTTGCAGGCCTTGGCCACTTCGTCGCAGGCGCCGTCGTTGCAGGCGTTGGCAAGCTCACCGCAGGACCGCGCGCCGCCGCCGACGCAGGTGCCGCTGCCGTCGCAGGCATCGTCGACCGTGCAGAACAGGCCGTCGCTGCAGCTCGTGCCGCCGACCTTGTGCTGGATTGCGCAGCTTGCCGCGCCGTCCGTGCTGACGCAGAGGCCAAAATCGCAGGCGTTGCCGCCCTCGACGGCGCTGCAGTCAAACGGCTTGCCGGCCACGCACGCGCCGGCGATGCAGGCGTCGGCGACGGTGCAGCCGCTCTTGTCGGCGTCGCACGGCGTGCCGTCGCCCTTGGCCATCGCCGCGCATAGGCCGGTGCCGGGGTCGCACGCGCCGGCGTGGCACGCGTCGCTGACGGCGCTGCAGTCCTTGGGGCTGTTGCCGGCTTTGCACACGCCGCCGCCGCAGGTGCCGCTGCCGACGGTCTGGCACTTGTCGGCGGGGTCGCACGCGCCGCCGTCCTGCACGGCGAAGTGGCACTTGGCGGCGACGCACGTGTCGGCGGTGCAGGGATTCTTGTCGTCGCAATCGCCGTCGGTGGCGCAGGTGCAGATCGGCGTGGCGGTGCAGCTGCCGCCCTGGCAGGCGTTGGCGGTGCAGGCGATGCCGTCGTCGCAGCTGCCGGCGTCGTTGTTGGCGTAGACGCAGCCCTTGGCGGGCGCGCAGCTGTCGGTCGTGCACGGGTTGGCGTCGTCGCAGGTCGAGGTGTCCGGCGTGTGGACGCAACTGCCGCTCGTCTTGTCGCAGCTGTCCAGCGTGCAGGCGATGCTGTCGTCGCACGGTTTGGCCGCGCCGCCGCACGCGCCTTTGGCGCAGACGTCGCTGGTGGTGCAGGCGTTGCCGTCGTCGCACGCCGCGGTGTTGGCCTCATGCACGCAGCCGGATTGCGGCAGGCACAAGTCGTTCGTGCACGCGTTCTTGTCGTCGCAATCGACGGTGCCGAGCCCCTGGCAGCTGCCGCCCTGGCACGTCTCGCCGGTCGTACAGTCGTTGCCGTCGTCGCACGGCGCGCCCTCGTTCTTGCTTGTCAGCTGGCACTTGCCGGTGGCGCCGTCGCAGCCGTTTTTCAAGCACGCGGAGTCCTGGCTGGCGTCGCAGTAGACGGCGTTGGCGGCGAGCGCAACGCAGCCGCCGCTCTGGCAAACCAGCGCGCCAATGCACAGGTTTTGGGTCTTGCCGAGGCAATCGCTGTCGCTCGCGCACGCGCACGCGTCCGAGGGCTTGCCGCTACAGCTGCCGCCCGGGTCGCAGGCGTCGCCGACGGTGCATTCGTTGCCGTCGGTGCAGCTGACGCCGACCGCCAAGCCGGTGACGGTGCAGCCCAACGCCAAGTCGCAGCCGTCGGTCGTGCACGGGTTGCCGTCGTCGCACTTGGCGTTTTGTCCGGTGTGCGCGCAGCCCTTGGCGCTGCTGCAGGTGTCCACTGTGCACGCGATGCCGTCCGAACAGCTGACCGGCGTGCCCTTGCACGCGCCGGCGATGCAGGTGTCGCCGCTCGTGCAGGCGTTGACGTCGTCGCACTGCACGGTCAGGTCGGTGATGGGCTCGTGCTTGACCTGGATGCCCTGATCGCAGGAGTCCTTGGTGCACGGGTTGCCGTCGTCGTAGTCGGCGTCGGTGGCGGCGATGCAGCTGCCGGCGGCGCACTTTTGCCCGCACGCGCCGGCGCCGCAGACCGCGCCGTCCTTGAGCTGGCTGAGCACGCATTGGCCGGCGCTGCACGTCGTCTGGCTGCAAGCGCCGGGCGCCAGCGTGCTGTCGATGCAGGCGGTGGCGTCGGGCTTCATGACCTGGACGCAGCTGCCGTTGTTGCACTTGGCGATGCGGCACGGCGAGCTGCCCTTGAACTGGTCGACGCAGTCAAAGTCGGTCAGGCAATCCGTGCCGGCGACGTCCGCGGCGTCTTCGGTCTGGTCAAAGCCGATGGTGTCATTGCTGTCGGCGTCGTCGCTCGCCAGCGTGTCGGTTGTGCTGGCGGTCTCGGCAGCGGCGTCTTCGCCGACGACCTGGATTTGGCCGCAGCCGCAAACGCTGACGCTGAAGGCGAGCCAGGCTGCGGTGAGCGAACGCGAACAGCGCATGGCAGCCTCAATGTCGCGCCGGCGCGACAGCTTGCAGGATACGGAGGTGAGCGGTGGCCGTCAAAGCCGGCGCATCGGCCCCCAGGCGGTGGCGGCGGCAAAATGGCCAATCCGGGTTATTTGTCGCATGTGCCGAAAAGGTGTCCGGTTTTCGGTGACGACAAACCCGTGACGAAATGCCCCCGCCGCGCGCGTTCCAACCTGCAATTTTCGCGGAAATTGGCTAGAATCGGTGCGGCCGTTCGGCCATTCTGCGTCCCGCCGCCTCCGGTTCATGCCACGCTTGAGGATGACTTGCCGACCACGCTGACAGCCTCGTTGGAAGTGCTCGCGGGGCGTTTTCGCTTGGGCGAGCAGGCCAGCGCCGGCGGCATGGGTCGCGTGTACCGCGGCGTCGACTTACAACGCAACGCGCCGGTCGCTATCAAGCTCATGCACGAGGAGCTGAGCGCGCTGGATGTCGCCCGGTTTATCCGTGAGTCCGAGGTGTTGGCGCAGCTGGATCACCCGGGCATCGTCGCCTACATCGCCCATGGTCGCACGGCCGATGGCGCGCCGTTCCTGGTGATGGAGTGGCTGGACGGCGAGGACCTGGCGCACCGGCTGGCGCGCGCGCCGTTGAGCGCGGCGGAGAGTTTGCAGCTGGCGCGGCGGGTGGCGGCGGCGCTGGCGGAGGCGCACGGCAACGGCGTCGTGCACCGCGATCTCAAGCCGGCGAACCTGTTTTTGCGCCATGGCGCTGTAGATCGCGTGACGCTCGTCGATTTTGGCATCGCCCGCCAGAGCGGCGTCATGCCGTCGCTCACCCGCGCCGGCGGGCTGATTGGCACGCCCGGCTATCTGGCGCCGGAGCAGGCGCGCGGGCTGAAGTCGATTGGCGCGCCGGCGGATATCTTCGCGCTCGGCTGCGTGCTTTTTGAGTGCCTGACCGGCCATTCGCCCTTTGCCGCCAGCCACTTGACCGAGGCACTCGCGCGGCTGCTGTTTGAGCCGGCGCCGTCGCTGGCGCAGGTTCGCCCGGACTTGCCGCCGCAGCTGGACGCGCTGCTCGACGCGATGCTGGCCAAGGACCCGGCGCAGCGCATCCAGTCGGCACGCGAGCTTGTCACCCAGCTGGACGCGCTGCCGCCGGTGACCGACGGGCCGATGCCGGCGGTGGCGGATGTGCGGCAGGGCCTGGGCGCGCTGGAGCAGCGGCTGGTGAACGTGCTGATCGCCTCGCCGCTGGTGCCGCTCGTGGACCAGGAGACGGTGGAGCTGGACGGCGTGGACGCGGCGCGGCCGTCGCTCGCGGAGGCGCTGATGAGCCAAGGTGCGCGCGTGGAAATCATGGGCAACGGCGCGCTTGTGGCCACGCTGGCGCTCGACGATGCCTCGGCGGTGGACCAGGCGGTGCACGCGGTGGGCTTGGCGCGGATGATTCGCGAGCGCTGGCCGGACACCGTTGTGGCGCTGGCGACTGGCCGAGGCGTGTTTGACGGCCGGCATCCGCTGGGCGAGGCGCTGACCCGCGCTGGCGACCTGCTGCCGCAGGCGGTGACGCTACGCGCGCAATTTCCGACGGCGTGCATCCTGCTGGAAGACGTGACGGCGGGGCTTGTGGAGTCGCGGCTGCGCACGGTGCGGCTGGCCTCGGGTGTGTCCACGGTACACGACGCGGAGGTGACCGCCGACGATTCGCGGCTGCTGCTGGGCAAGCCCACGCCGTGTCTGGGTCGCGAGCCGGAGATCGGCACGCTGGAGATGGCGCTGCGGGCGACGCTGGAGGAAGGCAGCGCCCACGCCGTGCTTGTGACCGGGCCGCCGGGCATCGGCAAGTACCGGCTTCGTCACGAGTTTTTGCGGCGGGTGCCGAAACAGCCGGAGCCGGTGCTGCAGCTGGCGGGGCGCGCGGAAGCGGGCCAGACAGCGGCGCCGTACGCGGTGCTGGGCTCGGCGCTACGCGGGCTCTTCGCCACGGCGACGGCGCATTCGGCGGCGCTACGGCGCGCGCGGCTGCGGGCGCGGGTCGCACACAACGTCGCGCCGCAGCTTGTGGATCGGGTTGCCGAATTCCTCGGTGAACTCTGTGACGTGCCGTTTGCCGATGACGCGAGCTTGAAGCTGCGGTCCGCCCGCCAGGATCCGCGGATCTTGCGCGACCAGATCGCCGCGGCGTGGCTGGATTTCCTGCGCGCCGAGTGCGCCGTCCAGCCGGTGCTGCTGCTGCTGGAGGACCTGCACTGGGGCGACCGC
>CAIPXZ010000352.1 GCA_903869075.1 uncultured Myxococcales bacterium
ATGTGGTAGCCGCAAAAAGGCAGCATGGCAAACGGGTCGCGGCGCACGGTGCCGGCCTTCAAATCCAGCGCGGCGGCGGTGACTTCCGAGCCGACGATGGAGCCGAGGAACACGCCGTGGTTGGGGGCCTTGCGGGGTGGGCAGCATGCGTATTTGGGCGAATCCGGCCGCAAGCGGCCGGACCGCGCCCTAGTCCCGGCAGACCGGCGCGCCGTTGCCGGGACCGGAGCCGCCCTGCGTGCGTCTCCGCCCATTCGGGTGACGGTCGCTTTCGCGCTGGCCCGCCCGCGCCGCCGCCATTTCACCCACAACCGCTCACGCCCCGGGCGCTGGCGCTGGCGCCGGCATCGGCTTGTCCGGCGCCGCCGGCGAGTCGAAATACGACTCCACCCGGTCCTTGTCATCCGGAAACTTCGCCACCGCGCTCGCGTGCAGGGCCGTATACGCGGGGAACCATTTTGCCCGCACGACCGCGATGTTGTGCACGTGGCTATCGACAACCGCCAGCGCCGCGGTCACGCCCTTTTCCGCCGCCGTGACCGCATCCAGCCGCTTCTTGCCGTCCACCGCGGACTTCGCCAGCGCCGGCGGCGTCGCCGGGTCCGCCAGCGCCTTGAGCAGCTTCTCGCCGCTCTTCAGGCGATCTTCGGCGCTCTGGTTCAGCAGGCCGGACGGCGGCGCCGGATAAATGCGCAGAAACTCGAGAGACTGTTTCTTGCCACCAAAAGCTGCGACGCCATCCAAGTAGTTTTGCTGCAGCCACTTGCGCCAATTGCGCAGCGCCACGGAACGCACCGCGCGCATCTTGACCGACTCATCGCGCGCCGTATTGCGATCCGCGACGGCCTTGCGCATGTCCAGAACCACTTGATGAAAAAGTGTTTCCTGGCCTGCGACGTCGAGGTCGGCAAGAAAGGCACAAATCGCAAACCAGCCAAGTTCCAGCAGGGCTCCGATGCCCGCCGATGTTTTGGGAAAACGCATGTGAACCTCCAGATAGCCGACAAACGGATCGGCTGACATAAAAATCGCGCGGTGCGGCTGATTGTCAACAAAATTGCCGGCTGTCTGGTAGATGGTTGTAAAGTCAGGTGTTCTTGCCGCGATACCGGACGCTGCGGCGCAAGGCGTGGCCAGGCAAAGTGACTGGCGATGTCCAAGGTGCCTGGGATCGGGCTGGGCAAAGTGACTGGAGGTATCCGCGGCGGCTGGGATGGGGTTGGGCAAAGTGACTGGCGGCATCCAAGGTGTCTGGGATGGGGTTGGGCAATGTGACTGGAGGTATCCAAGGTGTCTGGGATGGGGTTGGGCAGAGTGACTGGAGGGTGCCAAGGTGGTTGGGATGGACATGGTCACTGTGGCTGGAGGTGGCGGTGATGGCGCGAGGGATGGAGACGGATCGGCCGCATTGCAATGAGAATCGTTGGCAAGTTTGGTCGTTGACTTGTCGTTCGCAACGCGCATGCTTGCTGGCAGCTGCCATTGCAAGCTTGGGAAGCGCGATGTCATTGGCCCTCTCTCCTCGCTGCCGAGTCGCCGCATTCATGGCCACTTGGATTGCACTCACCTCCTGTTCGTCGTCGGGCTCGACCACGGCCAGTGCCACTCCGGATGGCGCGGCGAGCGAGGTCCGCCCAGACGTCACCGTCCCGACGGATGTGGCATTCGACATTGACGTGCCGGACAGCGTGAATGATGTGGTGCTTCCGGATGTGCCGCTCCAAGACGGTGCGCTTGGTGATGCTGATGGCGACGCAATGCTCGACATGGCAGATAGCGCTGATGGCCAATTGCCGGCTGATGCCGACAACCTCGCCTGGCCGGGCGCCTGCATCCCCGTCGGCGCGACGGTCACCACCGTCGGCGACTTTGCCCCGGCGCCGACGCCATGCGCTGCCAAGACTTGTGGTGTCTGCCCAGCGCCGTTTGCGTGTACCTGTGCCGGCGACGGCGGCACGCCGTGCGCATGGCTGCCGATGGCGCCAATGGCGTCGCCGCGGGCGGCGGCGGGGGGCGTGGTGGGCGATGATGGACGGTTCTACGTTTTCGGTGGCACCAAGGGCTATGTCCAGGGCGGCAATGACCTCGCGGACGGCGAGATCTATGATCCGGCGAAGGACACGTGGCAACCGATGCCGCCCGCGCCGATTTATGCGAACCCTGGAGCGCCCATCGCCTGGGGCGACGGCAAGCTTTGGGTGACCGGCGCCAACCAACTGGCTGGCGCTGCCTACTGGGCAACCCCTGCAGATGCACCCTATGCGCAATATGATCCCAAAACCAATGTCTGGACGCCGTTGCCGACTGCGGGTTCGCCAGGCGGCTGTGGGGCGCTTGATGGCCTGTACTGGCTCAATGGCAAACTTGTGGCATTGGGCGCTGTTGGATTTGCCGGTGGCAGCGGCACCAATGCCGCCAACCCCGGGCCGCCGTCCGTCTATGACCCGCAAGGGAATGCGTGGACGCCGTTGCCGGAGATGCCGACTCCGGGTGCGAGCACGTTGACGCCAGCGGATTCTGCTGTCGTCGCTGGCAATCGACTCGTCTGGCTACAGGCCCTCAACTTCAGCCCCAGTGTCGGTATCATCCTCGACGGCAGTACTTGGACTTGGAGCACCTTTTCGCCTCCGCCCTGCGCGCCCAAAATGAACATAACGGCCGCGGCGGCCGTCGGCGACAAGATTGCGATGTGGGGGCGGCACACAGTCGGCATTGCCAGTCACGAACTGTGGCTATGGCAGTTGACGGCGCCGATGTGGACGCCAATCCCGGTGCCGCAATGGGTGGAGGACTATTTACCGCGAACGCTGATTTATTCCGCCGGTCGCCTCATCATCGGCGGTGCCGAGCCGGCGAACTCCCAGGCGATTCTGGATTTGAACACGGGCAAATGGACGCGAGTGGCATCGGCGCCTGGACCTGCGGCGTGGCATGGGGGGCAACTTGTTGCCGTTGTTCAAAACCAGCTTCTGCTCGTCGGTGGATTCTTTAACGTACCGGAACAATGGGCGACGAACTTGGGCGACCGGCTGTTCGTGCCGGGGCTGTGAAGGAGACGCGAATGCAGTCAAATCATGCCCGAGTCCTTGTAGTCCTGGCGTGCATGTTGTTCGCGGCGTCCGGGTCGGCCAAGACCTACGACCCGTGGGTGTTGCTATCTGGGCGCTTCGGTGGGCAAAGGCAGTCATTCAGTTACGCCGCCCCGGACGTGAGCGGCGCGCCCGGCGTGCTCTGGGTCAGCGCCAAGGATGGTGGTGTTTACCGTTCTGCCGACTGCGGTGAGAACTGGGAGCCAGCGAATGGCGGCTTGCCGTGGGGCAACCAAGTGGCCGGCGGCTTTCCCGGGGCCTGCACGGGTGCCGCATGCACGCATAATGTCCCCTTCATGAATCCGCCGGTCGGCCAGGCCGTTGGCAAGTCTGGCGGCGGGCTGATCGTCCATGCCCATCGTGGCCCCGATCCTTGGTACGAGCGAATTGCCGATGTGCTGTGGCGCGGCGGTGTCGAAGGGCCATACTTCAGCCTGAATGGCGGCGATGACTGGATCTCCGCCTCGATGTCCTGTCTCCCGGGCAAAGGTCTCGGCCACTATTCAGGTGACAGCGATCTCGTCGATATCATGGCCAGCGATCAGGGCGACCCTTTTCATACGATCGCCGTGCGCACCGCGATAGGCGGGACCAATTTTGAACACCTCGGCGAATGGTGGGCGGGCGAGCAGGCCGGCGCGCGACACACAACCGAGGCTTCGGCTTGTGCCCCTCCTTCGCCCCCGGTCCCGCCGGCCGACTTCAATCGCAAGGCATGCGCACTGCGGCAGATCGCTTGGACCGACTCGGCGAACGCGCTGGCCGCAACGAACCCGCAAGTGTCTGCAGCCCAGGCTCAAGTTTCGGCACAGGCCGCCAGTGGCGCTTTCGGAATTGAATCCGTTTCAACTTGGAAGTACAGTTCGCTCAGCCATCTCGCAGCGCCGAAGTCTGACGATGACGCTGCGACCGGGCTGTGCAACCCAGCCGCTTTGAATGGCCTTCCCTCCGACAAGTGTAGCCCGGCACCCGATCAGATATGTCATGGTCATGGCGGTACCAGCGGTATTGCAGCCCCGACGACCGATGTCGAAGATGGCTGTTTGGCCGCCAGTTGCAACTGCACGGACGATCTCGTCCACTGCAAATACCCGGACGTCTCCAGCGTCGCGATCGACCCGCGCAACGGCTACGGCTACGCCAGCACCAACACGGGCCTGCTCTTCTCGGTCGATGGCGGGCGCTCTTGGACACGCGATGGCACCAACCCGGCGCCGCCGCTGGCACCGAATGCAGCGCTGACCACGGATGGCTCACTTGCCGGCAAGGCCGCGCGCCTCTTCACGGGCGTCGCTACCGGCGCGAACACGCCTGGCGTCGTCTGGGAGCCCGGAGGCGGCTATGACCTGAACAAGCAGCCGCAGCGGATTGTATCCATCGGCCGCATGTCAATCACGTTTCACGCCGGCGAGGCCTGCACTAATGAGTTGCAGATCCTCAGCGAGGTCTTCAAGGGGAACTCTGCCGCCGACGTGACGTTCAAGCGGGCGAACGGCCTTCAGTCCCGGCTCGGCACGTTGGTAGCATACCTCCCCGTAACATGGGACGCCGATGATCCATCGCTCGGCGGCCTCAGCACGCACACGGTTCGCCGCTCATCCGTCTTCATCGCCTATTCCACGCCATGCTTCGAACACGAGGGCCCACTGACCTTCTTTGACTCGGCGACGCGTGAGAAATTCGTCGATGTGGCCGGCGCAGTCTCGTTTGCGACCGCCCCAGAACTCGACACCTTCAACGTGCCGCCGCCCATCCCCGCGGGTTTTGACCCGGCGACGCTGCAGCCGCAAAAACTGCCTCGCCTGCCGACGCATGAACAGTTTCAAGCCAGCGTTTGCTGGAATGGGGATGCGGCAGAGCACCGCTGCCCGCTCACGGTGCGGGCGGTTGATAGCTCATCGCGGCATCCACAAGTTGCGTATGCGATTCTTTCCGCAGTCCCTATCAGGCTGCTGAACTTCTCGCCCCACAAGATCGACTCGAATCTCCTGATCGTGTAGAATCTCAGCAGGTTGCCTGAGGTTCCACCATGCGCGGTCACGTTCCATCCCAAATCTCCATGCTGGCGCTGGTCTCGCCGGACAAG
>CAIPXZ010000353.1 GCA_903869075.1 uncultured Myxococcales bacterium
CGCGCCGCCGCCGCCGCCGCACGTCAAGCCGCACATCGTCGTGCCGCGGCCGCCGACGCCGCACCCGCCGCTCAACATGCGCGCGCCCACGCGCCCGGGCCAGCTGGGCGCGCCAGCGCCGGCGAACATGCGTGCGCCCAGTCGCCAATAACCGCAGGCTTTTCAAGCCGTCAGGAGTCAAACCGTGACCTGGATTCTGCAGCCGCCGCCCCAGCCAGTCCTCCACGTCGCCGGCCAGTCCGCGTTCTTCGCCGTGCGCCGCATCTGGTGCGTTGGCCGCAATTACGCGGCGCATGCCCGAGAGATGGGCGCGGATCCGGCCCGCGAGCCGCCGGTGTTCTTCGCCAAGCCCGCCGACGCGCTCGTGCCGGCGCTGCAGGACGGCGCGGTGACGGTGCCCTACCCGCCCAAGACCGCGAATTTGCACCATGAAGTCGAGCTCGTCGTCGCCATTGGCACGCGCGGCGTGAACATCGCAGCCGACAAGGCGCTGGCGCACGTGTTTGGCTACGCCGTCGGACTGGACCTGACGCGGCGCGACCTGCAAGCGGCGGCGAAAAAGCTGGCGCAACCGTGGGAAATGGCCAAGGGTTTTGACGCCTCGGCGCCGTGTTCGGCGGTGCTGCCGGCGGCCGAGTGGCCCGACCACACGGCGCGCATCGAGCTGGACGTCAACGGCACGCGGCGCCAGGAAGCGGCGCTGGACGACATGATTTGGTCGGTCGCGGACGTCATCGCCTGCCTGTCGCAGTTCGTGGCGCTGGAGCCAGGCGACCTGATCTTCACCGGCACGCCCGAGGGCGTCGGTCCGCTGCTGCCCGGTGACGTCGCCGTGGCGAGCGTGACCGGTTTGCCTGAACTGACCGTGCGGATCGCCGCCGCGGAGGCCGCATGAGCGCTGAAAAACACGTCCCATACATTCCGTCCACGACCGTGATGCCGGAGCTGACCTGGCGCGCCGTCATCGTCGGCACGCTGCTCGGCGTGGTCTTCGGCGCGTCGTCGCTGTACCTCGTGCTGAAAGTCGGGCTGACCGTCAGCGCGTCCATCCCGGTGGCGGTGATCTCGATTACGCTGTTCCGGCTTTTGTCGAAATTCGGCTTCAAGGACGCGACGATCCTCGAGCACAACATTGTGCAAACCGCTGGATCGGCTGGTGAATCCATCGCGTTCGGCGTCGGCGTGACGATGCCGGCGATCCTCATCCTCGGCTTTGACCTGGAGGTCGTGCGCGTGACGCTGGTCGCGGTGCTCGGCGGCCTGCTGGGCATCCTGATGATGATCCCGCTGCGCCGTGCGCTGATCGTCGACCAGCATGAAACCCTGAAGTATCCAGAAGGTACGGCGTGCGCGGAGGTGCTCAAAGCTGGCGCCTCGGCCGAGTCGCGCGCCGCTGCCAGCCCGGAATACGCCACCGCCGACAATCCAGAAGCCGAAGCCGAGCGCGCCGCCGCCGGCAAGACAATCTTCGCCGGCTTCGCCATCGGCCTCGTCTACAAAATCGCCAATGTCGCCGCGAAGTTGTGGAAGGACACGCCGGGCGTCGAGTTCGGCAAGCCCATGCTCGGCGGCTCGATCGCCGGCGAAATTTCCCCGGAATTGCTCGGCGTCGGCTACATCATCGGCCCACAGGTCGCGTCGGTCATGTGCGCCGGCGGCGTGCTGGCGTATCTCGTGCTCATCCCGATGATCAAGTTCTTCGGCGACGGCCTGCCGCTGCCGCTCGCGCCCGGCACCATTCCGATCAGCCAGATGGATCCACACAAAATCCGCAGCGCCTACGTGCTCTACATCGGCGCCGGCGCGGTGGCGGCGGGCGGCATCATCAGTCTCGGGCGGTCGCTGCCGCTCATTTGGCACGGCCTGCGCCAGGGCCTCGCCGATCTGCGGCGCAGCGCGTCGGCCACCGCCACGGTGCTGCGCATCGACCACGACCTGCCGATCCAGTGGGTCGGCATTGGCATCCTCGGGCTTGTCGCCGCCATCGTCGCGGCGCCGTCGCTGCACATGAACCTGCTGGGCGCGGTGCTGATTGTCGTGTTCGGCTTTCTGTTTGTCACCGTAAGCTCGCGTTTGACGGGCGAAATCGGCTCGTCCTCCAACCCGATCTCCGGCATGACGGTCGCCACGCTGTTGTTGACCTGCCTGACCTTTCTCGTCGTCGGCTGGACCGGCGGCAC
>CAIPXZ010000354.1 GCA_903869075.1 uncultured Myxococcales bacterium
AATGCCGGCCGCGGCTGGACGGGTGCGTCCGCCGGGCCGAAAACGCCAAGATCTTGGCGCTTGACGCGCCGATCCGAGGGCGTACGCTGCGGCTGCAGCGCGCGCATCGTACTGCCGCGGCGCCCGTGTTCCGCCTCCAGGTGTTCGGCGGCGGGCGGCTTGCCGGTCCGGGGGCTGCGAAGGAGCTAGATGTGGACGGTGGAAGGCGGGGCGAGAGATGCTTGGAGTTCCTGTGCGCGCGCGAACTCTTAGGCCTCATCGACCGCAAGTTCGCGAATCCGGCCTTGGATACCAGCGCGTTTTCGGGGCAACCGCCGGCGCGTTTCGGAGCGCCACCCCGTTGACCGGCAGCGGCAGTGCCTGGGAGGTCAACTCGCACAGCGGCTACGTGGACGCCTCCACGATCGCGAGCAGTTACCGCGTCCGCTGCGTCCACTGACTTTAGTCGGCGTTTTCCGACGGCAACCGGATCGACCACGCGGGCGCGCAAGGAAGCCTGCTCGGGCGCCTTGCGGTCGGACGGCGAATGATGGCGCGGCAGGTCAAACGGTCCCTTGACGGTGGTTCGCGCACAGGGTATCCCTTCGGCGCGCCAGCGCGTCCCCGCCGGCCGCGTTTCCAAACACCGCCGGTGTGCCGACCGAGGACCAATGTCGAACCGCAACTTCAACGAGCCCTTCGTCCTCTACGAGCTTGAACTCGCTGCGCTGACTCTCTCTTTGGCGAACGGCGAAGAACTCGATTTTACTTTCGCGCTGACAACCGGCCGGGCGAACTACATCATGTTCCAATCGCTCGTCGGTCACTACAGCGGACTCCTCGGCAACAGCGAGGGAGGGAAGGCTGATCTCTGCGACGCCTCCGGCCAAACCTATGAGGTTAAGTCATACCGCGACATTGTGCTGCACCCGGGAGTGAAGAACGACAAGTTCCATACGGCTGCATCCTCGACCTTTGGTCCGAACAATCATGGTCCTGAGATCAACAAGTTGCTGAAGGCGGGGCAGTACGCTCAGGCTCTCGCGGTTTGTGACGCGGCCGGATACGCGCATAACGACTTCTACGTCTACACCAACACCTCACAGTACGGGCTTGGCGTGCCGTTCAACTATTTCATCGTCCCGACGTCGCACCTGCGCACGCTTTTGTCACCTGACGATCCGCGTCTCGTTTCGCGGCGGGACTTGCTCAATTCGATTCGGCGAACCGTCCGGGTCGCCTAGGTTTGGAGTTCAGTCATGCAGAACAACCTCTTCGCGTGGCGTCCGACCACGAACGATCCTGAAGCCGCGCCCGATCTCGAATTTCCCGAGCCTATCCAACACGATCCCGCGCTATCGATGCCCGCGAGCGGCGCCCCTCGATGCGACCTGATCGAAGGGGAGAACCTAACGGTCCTGAAGTTGCTGGCAAAAACGTGGGGCAAGCAAGTCGCCGCAGTCTACATCGACCCGCCGTACAACACTGGTTCTATGGGTTTCGCGTACCGCGATCGTTCAGAGGGGCGAGGCGCCGCAGCACGCCACGAGTCTTGGACAGAGTTCATGCGTGAGCGACTCTCCGTCGCGCGAACGCTACTCGTTGACGATGGCGTGATCTTCATCTCGATAGACGACAATGAACAGGCGCGGCTCCGTCTCGTTTGCGACGAAGTATTCGGCGAGGACAACTTCGTCGCGCAGTTCATCTGGCACAAGACCCGAAAGGGCAAAGCGTTGTCAAGGCTTGCGCGTCAGGTGACAGAATATGTGATTTGCTACGCGAAGAACCGGGACCGCGCGTCGAAACGCGGGCTATTTGGAAGCGCCGCGGATGCGGAGTTGGCGAATCCATTCTTTCACCGCCCAAACGCGCCCCGAGACATTCGTTTTCCAGCCAACGTCATCGAGACGAACTGGGCGGATGGCGACTACGCCGCCGGAATCTTCGGCGATCCGGCAGATACACTATCTGTTCGCGTACTTGAGCCCTTCCGAATCGACAATGGGCGTATCTCGACGCCACTTCTCATGCGCGGTCGGTTCCGATGGCAGCAGTCTACGTTGGACGAGGAAATCGCCAGCGGTGTCCGTTTTTCGGTACGCCAAGGAAAGTTCCGAATCGTGTTTTACCGAGCCGATGGTCACAAAGCACCATCGTCGCTCCTCGATGACCGCTGCGGAGTCGGCACGTACGAGGAAGCGAGCGCGGAAGTGGAAGACGTTCTCGGCTACCTGCCGTTCATCTACCCCAAGCCGGTCAGTCTGGTGAAATACCTGATGCGTGCGGCGACCTGGAATCGGCCCGACGCGATCGTCATGGATTTCTTCGCGGGAACTGGCACGACCGGGCATGCGGTAGCAGCGCTCAATGGCGAGGACGGGGGCAACCGGCGTTGCGTCCTCATCACCGACAACAGCGGCAAGCTCGAAGAGGAATTCGTTGCAGATGCAGGCGATACCGGGATCTGCAGAAGCATCACACGCGCGAGATTGGAAGCTGCATTCACAGGGCGACACGCGAGCGGCTTTCGTTCCGGCTTGCCTGGGCGCGTCGTGTATCACCAGATCCCAGGCCTGTCGCCAAGCGAGTCGCGACTCGGTGCAAGAAGCTTAGGAGAGCCCTGATGTCCGAAATCTCGGTGAGCACGCTCGGACTCAACCGCCGACATTTTGCATCGTCCGTCGTCGAGGGGCTATACACGCTTTCCTCTGCAACGAAAGGCACGATTGGCGTCAAACTGTACGTACAGCTCGTGGGGGGCGCGGCGTCGGCGACGAGTCCTGACGTTCAGGATCCAGATGGAACGTTCGGCGAGGTCAAATTCTGTATTCAGCGAGACAATGGCGACCTGTGGTGGAATCAGGTTCGCCCCGTCGAAACCAACTGGCAATTCGTTGCCCTGTTTGCCTGCTTGCTGGACGGGCGTTGCATCTTCTGGAAGGTTCCGCGCGAGTCGCTAATTCAACTCATTGGCTTCGGCGATGGCCACGTTGGCACGCGTGAGTTGAAGGAGATTCGAATTCGCGGGGCGCAAATCGAATCGGTTCTTGGTCCGTATCTCCAGAGCGAGCATAGGTTCGTACCGTGATCAGGAACCACATCGACGCGACCACCGGCGAAGGCCACTGCATCGCCGGCAAGGACGACTGCCCGCCGTCTTTTGCCTGCAGCCACGAAGGAGTGCAGCCTGGACGACGCGGAGCACGCCTG
>CAIPXZ010000355.1 GCA_903869075.1 uncultured Myxococcales bacterium
GCCGCTTCAGCGCGAAGCGAGGGCGCGGCAGTCTACACGAGGGCGGCCGCGTTGACGAGAACGGCGGCCGGGGCGCGCGGTGTGTGACATTTTGGCCAGGCGCCGCGGCAAAATTCCCCGGGACGCGAGAATAGGGGAGCCCGCCTCGCGGGCGGGGAACCGCGCCCGTCTCGCGCTCAGTCCAGCCGTCGCCGCCGGTCGGCGCTGCGCCATTCCGCAACCGGGTCGCGCGGGTGGATGGCGCCGGCGAAGTCGAGCGTGTGCGCGGCGTCGAAATCGGTCACGCCGCTGGTCCGCACGTAGAGCGTCAGGCGCGCCATCGCCGCAAAGAACATCCTGAATGGAAAGAAGTTTTTGACAACGATGACGTCCGCGCGCCACGGGTTCAGCCCGGCGTTTGTGAAAAATGCCGGGCGAATGGCGAGCGCCGGTCCCTCGACGACGATGATGTGGACCTGCTCGTGGACGAGCACGAGGATGCGGCCAACGCCGTGGGACTGCCGCTTTTCGTGAATTTTCACCTTCAATGTCAATGACTTGCCGCGAATAACATCCAACTTGCCGCCGATCGTCACCGCGTGCTGGCTACCGATGGCGGCCGGCCACAGCGCCGCTACCACCGCGGGGTCACGGAGCGGCACGTAGCTGACAAGCTCGCGCCCATGCGCCAGAAGTGCCTCAATCAACGCGGTATTTTCGCCCGGCGCGCCCGCGCTCACCACGTCGCTCGTGTCCGCAAACACCACGACGCCGAGCTTGCGCGCCAGCCGCGCCGACTTCGCCAGCGCAATCGCCGCCTCCGGCGTGTGAAAAGCCGGCGGCAGCGCGTTGCGCACCGCCCACGCCTGCTCCGCGATCTCGTCGGCGAGCCGCTCCGCCAGCGCCGCGTCGTCGTGCGTGACGATCAGCACATTCCAGCCGGTCTCCGGATGCGCGTTCCACGGATGGCACATCAGCACGCTGCCGGAGACGATGCGCTTTTGCCGTTCCCAATGGCGTAACCGTTGGAAAATCGCCAACATCGGCGGCAAGAAGTCGATCGTCGTGCCGCCGCCCATCAGCATCGGCAAGGACCGCCACGCCATCGTCGGTCGCAGCGTCTTGCGGCACAGCCCCAGCAGCATGCGCGCCGCCGTCGCGCCCGTGCGCGCGTGGTCGCGGTGCGGGTTGGTGCCGTACGCGACGATCGCCTGGGTCTGCGCCACAACGGCGCGGCTGACGCTGGCGTGCAGGTCGTAGCTGACGACGATCGGCAGTTCCGCCCCGACAACTGCGCGAATTTGCCGCAGGATCTCCGCCTCCGGGTCCGCCACTTCCTGCACGCCCATGGCGCCGTGCAGGCACAGGTACAGCCCGTCCACCGGCTCGACCGCGCGCAAGTGCTTGAGAATCGTGGCGATAATCCCCTGCAGGCACGCCGCCGTCAGCGGCCCGCTCGGCACCGCCCAGGCCGACAGCAACGGCACCAGCGCCACGCCGGTCGCCGCCACATCGTGGCCGTGCGCCAGCTTGTGCGCTTCCTGGACAAAGCCGGAGAGCTCGGCATTGCGAAACATTCCCTGCACTTCCATAGCCTTGCGCCCGCACGCCGCCAGCAGCTGCGGCCCTTCCAGCCAGTGCGTGGCGCGGAAGTCGTCCAGCGTCGTCAGCACCGGGGACAGCGCGTTGGTCTCCTGATTCACCCGCGCGAACGCCAACCGCAGACAATGACTGGCCATTTACCGTCCCCGCGTCAGCCGCGTGCGCAGCCGCTGGTAGCCATCCAGGGCGCGGCCAATCGCCTCGCCGTGGCGGGCCAGGATCTGCCCGACAACGCCGTCCGGCGGCTGCGGATCGCCTTGGGTTTTGCCACCTTCGGGTCCGTACATCTCCAGCAGGATGCCGCGCACCGTCTTCTTGACCATGCCGCGAAACGGCACCTTGGCCATCATGCCGTACATCGCCGCGTTGCCCTGGCTCTTGGCCGCCGGATGGGCGCGCACGAACGCAACGGCGTCAGCGAGGTCGCGCACGTACGCGTCCGCGGTGCGCACGTGGCCCGCCATCACCGTCAGGTGCACCGACGGCGGGTCCTGCTGCCGGTCCAGGTGCCAGCCGCGCGCCTCCAGCTGATCGGCGACGGCGTAGACATCGACGTCCGCCGCGGCGCTCGTCCAGGTGACGATTGGCATATCGTCCGGCGACAGCAGCTGCAGCCCGGCGATGCCGCGCACGCCCGCCCGCAGCGTGTCCGCCGCCACCAGCGTCTGCCGCGCGAGCTCCAGATAGCCGCTCTCGCCCATCGCCTGCAGCCCCGCCCATGCCGCGGCGATCGGCCCGCCCGGCCGCGTCCCCGGCAGCGACGGCGAGGCATAGACGCCGCCCGGCCAGTCCGCGGCGACAAAAATCTGGTCCTGCAAGTAGTCCGTCGAGCGGTGCAGCAGCACCGACGCGCCCTTGGCGGTGTAGCCGTACTTGTGCAAGTCCGCGGAAATACTGGTCACGCCCGGCACGCGAAAGTCCCACGGCGGCACCGGCCGGCCCAGCCGCTCGATGAACGGCAGGATCAGGCCGCCGACGCAAGCATCCACGTGCACCGGAATCCCGTGTTTTTGCCCGAGCTTGGCGATCGCCGCCACCGGGTCGATGACGCCGTGCGGGTACTGCGGCGCGCTCGCCACCAGCAGCACCGTGTGGCGATTGATCAAGCGTTTCACATGCTTGACGTCCACCTGCAGGTCGGGCGTCAGCCGCGCCCGGCGGATGCGCAGGCCAAAAGCGTCAGCCGCCTTGTCGAACGCCACATGCGCCGTCGTCGGCAGGATCAGCTCGGGCCGGCGGTTCCACGGATGCAGCCGCCGCGCGCGATCGCGGGCCGTCTTCACCGCCAGCAGCAGCGACTCGGTGCCCCCCGACGTCATCGTCCCGCAGGTCTTGGCGTCGCCGTGCAGCAGCTTGCCGACCATGCGCACGACGTCGGTCTCCATGCGGTGCAGGCTCTTGAAAGCCATTGGATTTAATCCGTTTTCGCTGAAATAGCGACCGTGCGCTTCTTGCAGGAACGCCTCGTGGGCGTGGCCCGGGTCATACACGAGACTGAACACGCGGCCGTCGCGCCAGTCGGCGTCGGCCACCCGCAACGCCTCCAGCTCGCGCAGGAGTTCGGCGTGATCCCGGCCCTGGGCCGGCAGGCTGCGCACGAGGGGAAGTTCAATCGCGCCTGACATGTCCTGACTCCTGTGCCGCTAGGTCTTCGTAACCAGAGGCTTTTCCGGCAAGCCCACGAGCACGCGCACCGCCCGCCGGATCTCGATGACCATGCGCTCGCGGCGGTACTCCGCGTCGTACGGGATGTTCGGCAGCGGCCGCGCGCGGTCCCACGCCATCTGCCCCAGCGCCTGGGCCAGCGCCTCGTCCAGCGGCCGCCCAGCCAGCCGCTCCAGCGTCAGTACCCGCGGCCGCGGCCCCAGCGCGCCGACGACGATCGACCCGCCGGCCAGCACCGCGCCGTCCACATCCAGCCGCACCGCCACTGAAACCAGCGGAAAATCAATACTTTGCCGCACAGCCCACTTGCGATAGGCCACGCGCGTTTGCGGCGACGGGATGGGAATTTCCACCGCGACGAGGATCTCCTCGCGGGCGATGCGCACGTGCCAGGTCCCGTCCTGCTGGAAAAGCTCGGCCACGGGCGCGCGCCGCACGCCTTGGTCGCTGACCATCTCGGCGATCGCGCCATACGCGATGAGCGACGGCACCGTGTCCGCCGACAGCGCCGCGACGCAGCCCTGCCCGCCCGGCACGACGTGGCACTCGGTGCCGTGCGACTTCAAACAGCCGCCGAGCGCCTCGCGCCACAGCTCCGACTGGTTGATGTAGCGGCAGCGCGTGTCCAGGCTGATGTTGCCGCCCAGCGTGCCCATGTTGCGGATCTGCGGGCTGGCGATGCGCGACGCGGCGTAGGCCAGCGCCGGCAGCACGTCTTGGACGTCCCCGTCCTGCGCCAGCGCGTGCAAGCCCGTGGCCGCGCCGATGCGCAGGTGCGTGTCCGTGCGCGTAATCCCGTGCAACTTCTCAAGAAATTTCGCCGAGACGAGGTGCCCGACCTTGGTCTGCGCCAGCTTCAGGTTCGGCACAAGGTCGGTGCCGCCGCTGATGACGCGGACATCGGGCGCGTACTGGGCCAACAGCGCGACGGCCTCGGCGAGCGTCGTCGGCTGGTGCAGGGTGAACGGCGGCAGGCGCAGCATCAGCCACCTCCCGTGCGCTGGGCGCGCAGCCCGGCGAGGATTTTGGCCGGCGTCACCGGCAAGGCGTCGACGCGCACACCGCAGGCATCGAAAATCGCGTTGCAGATCGCGGGGATGACGCTGTGGAGCGGTCCTTCGCCGGCTTCCTTGGCGCCAAACGGCCCGCGCGGATCCGGCTTCTCGACGATGCCGGCAAACAGCTGCGGCGTGTCCAGCGCAGTCGGCATGCGGTAATCCAGCAGCGAGCTGTGCGCCAGCAGGCCTTCCTTGCCCGGACCGGTGTCGCGGCGCGCGCCATCGGTGCGCAGGCCGGACGGCATCACGTGGTGGTGCTCCATCAGCGTCTCGCCAAAGCCCATGTAAACACTGCCTTCGATCTGGCCCTCGACCAGCACCGGGCTGAGCGCGCGGCCGCAGTCGTGGGCGCACCAAATGTTCTCGACCTTTACGTCGCCGGTTTCCTCGTCGACGCTGACTTCGGCGATGTGCGCGGTGAACGAGTACGCCGGGCTGGCGCCGATGGTGCCGCCGCGGTAGTCGCCGTGCACGTCCTCGCGCGGCGTCTGGTAGCTGCCGGTGCTGCCCATGGTGCCGAATTCGATCTCGGCCAGTACGAAAGCTTCCGTAATGTCCATCCACACTTGCGGGTCGTCCAAGCGCTGCGCCCGGCGGTCGGCCAAGATGACGTCGCGCTTTTGACAGCCCCATTTGGCAGCGACGGCTTGGCGGACCTTGCCGGCGAGCTCGCGCGCGGCGTTCAGGCAAGCGTTGCCGGCCATGAGCGTGACGCGTGAGCTGTAAGCACCTAAATCAACTGGGCAAAGGTCGCTGTCGGCGGCGATGACGCGGACGTCGTCCAGGTGGACGCCAAGCTCCTCGGCGGCGACGACGGCGATCATCGTCGAGCTGCCCTGTCCGATGTCGCTTGTGCCGGCGAAGACGCGGACGCGACCGGAGCGGTCGAGGCAAATCTGTACGCCGGACTGCGGCAAGTCCGTGGGATAAATGCAGTAATTCGTGCCGGAGATGTAGGTGGAGCCGGCGACGCCCAAGCCCCGGCCGCGCGGCAGCTTGCCGTAGCGCGTCTTCCAGCCCGACGCCGTCTCTACAAGATCCAGGCACTCCAGGAAGCCGCTCGATCCGATGTGGAACTCATTGATCGTCGTGGTGTTTTCGCCAATGAAGTTGCGCCGCCGCAGCGCGATCGGGTCGATGTGCAAGGCGCGCGCCGCCTTGTCCAGCTGCACCTCAATCGCGAACCGCGGCTGCACGCTGCCGTGGCCGCGCTTGGGACCGCACGCCGGCTTGTTTGTGTAAACGCGCGTCGAGTTAAAGCGGTAGCTCTGAAAAACATAAGGCGAACCAAGGAGTTGCCCCGAATAGTACGTCGTCACGAGGCCAAACGAGCTGTACGCGCCGCCGTCGAGGATGGACTTGGCGTCGACGCCGAGGATCTTGCCGTCGGCGCTGAAGCCGGTGCGGTAGTGCATGTCAAACGGGTGGCGGCCGCGGTGCGCCAGGAACACTTCCTCCCGTGTATACAGGCACTTGACCGGCCGGCCGGTCTTCATCGCCAGCTTGGCGGCGACAAATTCGAGGTCAAACGGCTCCGACTTGCCGCCAAAACCGCCGCCCACCGGCGGCTGGATCACGCGGATCTTGTGCGTCGGAATCTCCAATACTTTCGAGAGCTCACGGTGCAGGTAGTGCGGCACTTGCGTCGCCGACCAGACCGTCAGCAGCCCGCGGCCATCGACGTGCGCCAGCGCGCAGTGCGGCTCCAGCGCGCCGTGGGTCGAGCCGTGGAATTCGTAGTGGCCCTCGATGACAAGATCCGCCGCCGAAAGCGCAGCGTCCACGTCGCCAAACGCCAGCTGCACCTGCTTTGTGATGTTGCCGTGCTTGTTCGCCTCGTGGATCTTGTTCTGCGGATTCGCCAGCGCCGCTTCCGGCGTCGTCAGCGGCGTGAGCACCTCGTAGTCGACGACGATCCGCTTGCACGCGGCGATCGCCACATCCTCGGACACCGCCGCCACCGCCGCCACTGCGTCGCCGACGTAGCGCACTTTGTCCGCCGCCAGCGCCTGTTCATCCGGCGTCCACGGAATCACGCCGTAGCGCGTCGGCATTTCCGCGCCGACAACGACCGCGTGCACGCCCTCCATCCCCTCCGCCGCGCTCGTGTCGATGCTGCGAATCCGCGCGTGCGCGTGCGGCGACCGCAGGATCTTGGCGTGCAGCAGCCGCGGCAGCTGGATGTCATCGGTGTACTTCGCCAGCCCAGCCATCGCGTCCAGCGCGTCCGGTTTACCGTGGCGCGCGCCGACGACGGCGTACGGCCGACCCTGGCTTGCATTCTCCGGCTTGGCAGCGGCGGTCATGGCTCCTCCGCGTCGCTCGTCGCGAGATCCTGCTGGCGGGCCAGCACACTCTGCGCAACTTCCTCAATTGCCTGCAAAATCTTGGTGTAGCCGGTGCAGCGGCAGAGGTTGCCGCCCAGCGCCGCGGCGATGTCTTCGCGCCGCACCACCGGCGCGTCCTGCAGGCTCAGGTCGTCCAGGTAGGCGGACGCCGACATCAGCATCCCCGGCGTACAAAAACCGCACTGCGCCGCGCCGACCCGGGCGAACGCCTCCTGCAGCGGGTGCGGCTCGCCACCGACGCCGAGGCCTTCCACGGTTTCCACATGGCGATCGCGGACTTCCACGGCGAGCGTCAGGCACGCGAGCTGCGGCTCGCCGTCGATGCGCACGGTGCAGGTGCCACAGTCGCCCTTGTCGCAGCCCTGTTTGGTGCCGGTCAGGTTCAGGCCATACCGCAACAATTCAAGCAAGGTCCAATGCGGCGGCACAGCCACGCTGGTGGGCTCACCGTTCAAGTGCAGGTGGACAAGCACCGGCGCGGGCGTCGTGGGGTCGGCGACAGTCACTGCAAACTCCCTGGAATCATTTGGACTTGGGCGGGAGGACGACCTTCACCTTCGGTGACTCCTTGCGCTTTTTCACCGGCTGGGACGGGCTGATGGTGCCGCGATCGAGGAACTCGAACTGCAGCGTCACCGCACCGGGATCAATCTCCACGGAATTCATGACCTTGAACGACTGGCCAGGCTTGACGAACGCGCCTGCCACGAGCGTCCCGGTCTTGCTGCCCAGGTCGACGACCGCGGCGTTGCCATTGGCAAACGCGATGCGGAAGTGCCGCGGCGCCACCGTCGTGTCCGCCAGCACGATGTCGCACGTCGCGTCGCTGCCGACGGTCACTTCCGGCGCGGTCAGGTTCCAGCTGTGCGTCTTGTCCTGGGTCAGGCGCCCCCACGCCACTGCCGGTGCGGCGGGCGCGGGCTGCGGCGCGGCGCCCGGTGGCGGCACCGGTGGCGGCGGCGGCGGGCGATCGGCACCGAAGGCCGAAACAGCCAACAAATTCATGGTGATGACAAAGCCTACGGTGGTTGTCATGCGGCGCATCGGCAAGCTCTCGGACATCGCAACCTCTGGCGCGCGCGGGCGCGTCGAGCGCGCAGGATCGCGCGCGCGGGGCGGGCGGTCAAGCGGCAGACGGCGGTGCCGCCAGCCGCAGGAATTGCGCGTACTTGGTCTCCGTCGCCGGTGTCGCCACCACGCCGAGCGCAGCCAGCCACGCGTCCAGCGCCGGTGCCAGCGCCTCGGCATCGGCGTCCTCGCACTCCAGCTCCAGCCGATCCACGCCGCCGGGGTAGCGCGTGTGGTCCAGCTCCAGCGTCAGCGGCCGCGGCCAGCCCGGAACACCGGTCGACAGGCGCACAATCCGTCGCACATTCGAGGTGTTGCCTACATCCACAAGCTGCCCGTCGCGCGCCGCCAGCGCGTCCAGCCCGGCCAGCCGCAGCCAGTCACCCAGCCGCGCCGCCGCCTGCCGCCAGTCCAGCGGCCGCGGCGTCCAGAACGCGCGCTCGGCGCCGTCCTCCAGCGGCCTCTCCAGTTCCTGCGCCCGCAGCACGCCGTTCTGCACGTTCGCCTTGGCTTTGAGCGTCAGCACCTGCCGGTCACCGACGACGCGCAGCCGCAGCATGGCCCCGGCCCGGCGCAGCGCCGCGTCCGGCAAGTCCAGGTAATGATTGACCTGCGCGTGTTCCACCGCCGGCGCCAGCGTCTGCAGGTGCGTCCACAGCCGGGCGTAGCCCGCCGCGTCCAGCAGCCGCTTGATCTCCACTTCCTGGGCCATCGCCTTGCGCTCCGTCGGTCAGCCGCCCAGGCCCAAAAGCGCCCGGGCGATCGAAAAATACACGAGGATGCCGAGAATGTCGGAGATCGAGGCGATGAACGGCGTCGACGAGTCGGCGGGATTGAGTCCGACTTTCTGCAGCAAAAGCGGCAACATCGACCCCAGCACCGTGCCCAGGGTCACCACGCAAATCAGCGACAGCCCCACCACCATCGTCACGTCCGGACCGCCGCCCCACAGCAGCGCTCGGACCATGCCGACAAGGCCCAGCGTCACGCCCAGCAGCAGCCCCATGCCGATCTCGCGGCGGAAGACCGGCCAGGCGTTGCGCGGCACAACCTCGCCCAGCGCCAGCGCGCGGATGATGATCGACGCCGACTGCGAGCCGGAATTGCCGCCCGACGACAGAATCAGCGGCACGAACAGCACCAAGACCGTGACTTTCTTGATCAAATCCTCAAAATGGCTCATGGCGCCGCCCGTCAGCATCTCCGGC
>CAIPXZ010000356.1 GCA_903869075.1 uncultured Myxococcales bacterium
ATCAGGTAGAACTGCTCCTCGACCGCCAGCGACCAGGTGTGGAGCAGGGCGCTGTGCTCCGGGCCGGCCGCGAGGTAGTCCGTGGCATTGCGAATGAACGGCAGGTTGGAAAGGTAGAGCGACGTCGCCACCGCCTGGCTGGCCAGCGGCCACAGCTCACCCGGCGCGTACAGCGTCCGCCCCAGCAGCAGCACCACGAGCACCACAAGCGACGCCGCGGGCAGCAGCCGGCGCACGCGGCGGGCGTAGAAACGCCAGAAGTCGATGCGGCCGTTGGCGGCGAATTCCCGCGCCAAAATCCCGGTGATGAGGTAGCCGGAGAGCGCGAAGAACACGTCGACGCCGATGTAGCCGCCGGCAAAGCCGGGCACGTGGGCGTGATAGAGGATGACGAGCAGGATGGCGACGGCGCGCAAGCCTTCGACATCCGGGCGAAAACCTGGCTGCTGGTCGCCGTGTCTGGGCTGAGTCGCCACGTCATCGCCTCGGGCGCCGCGCTGTCCGATGCGCCCGCGCGCTCGCGTTTTGCCGCTCGCTGGCAGTCTCGCCGCGCGCTCCGGGTGCGTCAAGCGCCGCAGGATCGCCCGCGTTATGAGAACTTTACAAAACGGCCATTGACGCTTGGGACGGTTGTGGTTCCCTACCGCCGCGCGCTCCCCCGCGCCGGTCTCCTGTCCATGTGGATTGTTCGCCTCGCCCTTCGCCGTCCGTACACAATCGCCGTGCTTGCCGCCCTGATTCTGCTGGGCGGTGGGCTGTCGATCCGCGCGATGTTGGTAGACGTCTTCCCCGTCATCGACATCCCCGTCGTCGCCGTTGTCTGGCAATACAATGGCTTGCCGGCGGAGGACGTCGAGCGCCGCGTTACCTTCATCTCCGAGCGCAGCTATTCCACCGCCGTCAGCGGCATCGAACGCATTGAATCCAAGTCGATTCCAGGACTTGCGCTGCTGAAGATCTATTTCCAGCCGGGCACCGACATCGGCGCGGCGATCGCCCAAATCAGCGCGTCGTCCAACACGGCGCTGCGGATCATGCCGCCGGGGATGCAGCCGCCGGTCATCGTGCAGTTCAACGCCTCCAACGTGCCGGTGGCGCAGCTGACGGCCTCGTCGCGGACGCTGTCAGAAGATAAGATTTTTGATTACGGTCTGAACTTCATTCGCCTGAAATTGTTCACAGTTCCAGGTCTATCAACGCCGGCGCCATTTGGCGGTCGCCAGCGCCAAGTGGACGTGGATTTGGACCTGGCGGCGCTGCAGGCGCGCGGGCTGTCGCCGGTGGACGTCGTCAATGCGCTGCAGAGCTCGAACCTGATTGTCCCGGCGGGCACGGCGCGGATGGATGTGACGGAATACAACGTATTCATGAACTCAAGTCCGCCCCAACTCGCCGATTTTGAGAAAATTCCCATGCGCATCGCCAGCGGCGCGCCGACGCTGCTGGGCGACGTCGCCAAGGTCCGCGACGCGTTTGCTGACCAGACAAACATCGTGCACGTCGACGGTCGCCGCGCGACGTACCTGACGATTCTGCGCAAGTCGGACGCCTCGACGCTGGCGGTTGTCGATGCGGCGCGCGCGCTGCTGCCGCAGGTGCAGGCGGCGGCGCCGGAGGGGCTGGAGCTGAAGATCGACTTTGACCAGTCGGCGTTCGTGCGCCGCGCGATCGCCGACGTGCTGAAGGAAGCGGCGCTGGCTTCGCTCTTGGTTTCCTTGATGATTTTGGCATTCCTCGGCAGCTGGCGCTCGGTGCTCATCGTCTGCACGTCGATTCCGTTGGCGATCCTCGTCGGCGTCGTCGGGCTCAAGCTGCTCGGACAGACGCTGAACATCATGACGCTCGGTGGGCTGTCGCTGGCGATCGGCATGCTGGTGGACGACGCGACCGTGGAGGTGGAAAACATCCATCGCAATCGCCACTTGGGTAAGCCGCTGACGGTGGCGATCCTCGACGGCGCGCACCAGGTCGCGGTGCCGGCGATCGTGGCGACCTTGGCGATCTGCATCGTGTTTTTCCCGGTGGCGCTGCTTGTCGGGCCCTCGCGCTACCTTTTCGTGCCGCTGGCGCTGGCGGTCGTGCTGTCGATGATGGCGTCGTGGTTCCTGTCGCGCACGCTCGTGCCCGTGCTGGCGCGGATGCTGATGGGCGGCGAGCACCTGGGCGACGAACACCTGAGTTTTTTCGGTAAGTTCCGCGAGTGGGCGTTCGGCGGCTTGCAGCGCGCGTACCTCTGGCTGCTGGCGCTGGTGCTGCACCACCGGCTGGCGACGCTGCTGATTGCCACGGCGATCGGCGCGCTGACGCTGCTGCTGCCGGCGGGCATTGGCACGGATTTCTTCCCGCAGGTCGATACCGGCTTGATGAAGCTGCACGTGCGCGCGCCGGCGGGCATGCGCGTGGAGGAGACCGACAAGCTCGTGACGCGCATTGAGGCGGACATTCGCCAGACGATCCCGGCGGCGGAGCTGCGGACGCTGAACGCGATGATTGGCGTGCCGCTGTTCTTCAACCTCGCGTTTGTGCAGACGGAAAATACCTCGGGCATGGATGCGGAGCTGCTGATCGCCCTGCATTCCGGCCACAAGCCGTCGGAGGGCTACATGCGCGCGCTGCGCGAGCGGCTGCCGGCGCACTTTCCCGGCACGACGTTCTGGTTCCAGCCGGCGGACATCGTCAGCCAGGTGGTGAATTTGGGCGTCGCGGCGCCGATCGACGTGGAGATTGAGGGGCGCGACCTC
>CAIPXZ010000357.1 GCA_903869075.1 uncultured Myxococcales bacterium
CGGTGTCGGGCTGGCTGATGTCGCTGCCCGGCGTGGCGTCGCCGTCGGTGGCGCCGTCGGTGCCGTCCGGCAAGCAGTTTTGCGGGTCGGCGCAGGTGTCGTCGAGCACAACCGCGTCCGCGTCGGGAGCCACGGCGCCGTCGCTCAAGCCGCCGTCCGCGCTGGCCTTTCCGGTGTCGGTCTTGACGTCCGGCAGCGTGAAGCCGCCGCCACCGCCGCCGCCCACCGCGCTGCCACAGGCGCCGAGGCCGAGCGCCAGGAGCAGGCCGAAGGCGCGCGGCGCTGTCAACTGCGGCGTGGCGTGAGATGAAAAGCGCATGGACAATCCTGCCAATCAGAGCGGTCAGACCCCGAGCGGTCAGGATAACGGCTTCCGGCGCTGGCGGCAATCGTTGAATTTTCACGTGATTTCAGAGCGTTTAGCCCCGACACGGGATTGTCGCGCTTGCCAGCGCCGCCGCCACGCCGTACCGTCGCTTTGGCCGCGACGGCCGCACAGGTGCGCGATGCGCTATTGGCTGATGAAGACGGAGCCCGACGCTTTTTCCTGGCAAGACCTGCTGCGGGACGGCGTGGCGACCTGGGACGGCGTGCGCAACTACACGGCGCGCAACAACATGCGGGCGATGGAACTGGGCGATCTTGTGCTGATTTACCACTCGAACATCGGCAAGGAAGCCGTCGGCATCGCGCGGGTTGTGGCGACGGCGTTCCAGGACCCGTCGACCGAGGACCAGCGCTGGTCGGCGGTGCGCGTGGCGCCGGTCGTGGCGCTGCACAAGCCCGTGACGCTACAGACGATTCGCGACGAGCACGCCGCCGGCGGGCCGCTGGCGGAGATCAAGCTGATCCGCGAGAACCGGCTGTCGGTTGTGGCGTTGAGCGACGGCGAGTGGCAGCACCTGCTGCGGCTGGCTGAGACCGCGGAGCCGACGTAGATGCCGCGGCTGCTCGTCGACACAGCGGTGCTGTCCGGCGCAGCGAATTCCCTGCCACTGGCGTGGCTGGACGGCCTGGAACTGCTGCCGTTTGCGCCGCGCGACCTGACGCCACAGACCCCGCGCGCGGGTGAAGCCGACGCGCTGCTTGTGCGCACGGCCACGCGCGTGGACGCGGCGCTGCTGGCGGGGCTGCCGCGGCTGCGGGCGCTGGCGACGCTGTCGTCGGGCACCGATCACCTGGACGTGGCGGCGCTGCCGGCGCACGGCGTGTCGCTGCACACGGGGCACGGTGGCAATGCCGTCGCCGTCGCCGATTGGGTGGACTGGGCGCTGAGCCGGCTGCCGCTGCAGAACCGCCGCGTGCTGATCGTCGGCGTCGGCGCGGTGGGCACGGCGGTGACGCAGCTGCTGACGGCGCACGGGCTGGACGTGACGCTGTGCGACCCGCCGCGGGCCGCGCGCGAGGCCGATTTTGCGCCGCTGACGCTGGACGAAGCGCTGACGCAAGGGCCGTGGGGCGCCGTGACGCTGCATGTGCCCAAAGTGAGCGCCGGGCCGCACGCGACGACCAACCTGCTGAACCGCGCGCGGCTGCTGCAGCTGCCGGGCGCCGTGGTGCTCAATGCGGCGCGCGGCGGCGTGCTCGACGAGGTCGCGGCGCTGGAGCTGCGCCAGACCGGTCACTTGGGCGGATTGGCGGTGGACACGTTCGTCGGCGAGCCGCGGCCGCTGGCGGCGCTGCTGCAGCACGCGGATTTGGTCACGCCGCACATCGCCGGTCACAGCATCGAGGGCAAGCTGCGGGTAGCCCACCGCGCGGTGGCCGGGCTGCGCGTCGCCCTCCATTTGCCGCCGGCTGGCACGCTGGCGACGGCGATCGCGGATGTGCTGGCGTGCTGCGACGACACCGACTTGACGCCATTTGCCGCGCTGGACGCCGCGAATCAGGCGCTGCGCGCCGCGCCACAGCAGTTCGAGGCCATCCGCCACGGCCACCGCCGAGTCGAACATTTCTTGCGGACCTAACCCGCTTCTGGTACTGGATCCTTGGAGGTTCCCCATGCGTCGCATCCTGATCCTGAGTGTGTTGTTGAGCAGCCTGTTCGCCCTGCCTGCTGTCGCCCTGCCCGGCATCGGTGCCCCCTACGTCGGCATCGGCACCCACACCTACGGCGGCTTCCCCGGCGTCTCCAACGTCAACTACGGCGGCACGCTGGAGCTAGGCATCGATGACTTGCTGAAGAGCTTCGGCATCGGCCTGCGCATGGACCTGCCGACGTTCAAGTCGTTCGACCCGGCAGCCAACATCGAGCTGCGCTATTCGGTGTTCTCCGTGCCGTTTGTCCGCCTGCTCGCCGGCGTGTTCGCGGGCGTGCAGAAAAATGTCGGCTTGGACGGCACGTACGGCTTTTTCGGCGCCGCGCGGTTCTCGCTCGGCCTGCCGTATCTGGGCATCAACCTCGGCGCGCAGGGCGGCAACGGCTACTTCACGCCGTACGGCCAGTTGACGCTCGGCGTCGTGTTCTGAGCGCCGCTAGCGCACTTTCCACGCCAGCACCGCCAGCGACAGCCAGCCGGCGATGAACGCCACGCCGCCAAACGGCGTGACGATGCCGAACTTGCGGACGCCAGTCGCGACGATCGCGTACAAGCTCCCGGAAAACAATACGATTCCGATCGCGAACGCCCAGCCGGCAACGCGAATCTGCGGCAGCTCGCCCAAGCCGCGACCGCGCGCCAGGCCGGCCAAGAAATCGACGCTCAACAGCGCGAAAACATGGTAGAACTGGTAGCGGACCGCCGTCTCAAAGATGCCGAGCTCGTACGGCGTCAGCCGGTCCTTCAGCGCATGGGCGCCAAACGCGCCGAGGATCACTGCCAACGCGCCAAAGAGCGCGCCAATAAAAGCAAAAGGCAGCTGCGTGGGCATCGGGACACCTCAGTCATCGTGGGGCGGGCTGAGGAATTCGCTGAGCCCGGGGATGTGCTTGGCGGTCTGCCGCGCCAGCTTGCGCGCCTGGGCGAAGGCCTGCTCGGCCTCGAACAGCTGCTCGTACGGCAGTGGCTCCAGCAGCGGCCGCGGCGCGTCACCGGCGTGGCCCGCCAGCCGCTCGACAACCCGCGCGGCGAACGGCTTGGTGAAGCCCACCGCGAACGCCGCTGAGCGGGGCAGCAGGTTGTTGGCGACGTGCACGGCGTAGGCCGGACGGCACAGCCCGCGGCGCACGGCGTCCTCCAGCGTTCCAGCCAAATCCTGCGCATCGGCGCGGGCTTCCTTGACCAGCGACTCGGCAACCGCCAGCACCACGGCGTCCTCGCACAGCCCGGCGTCGCCGAGGTTCACGGCGATCTGCAGGGCGTTGAACGTCGCCAGCACCCGGCCGCGGTAGGCGCCAAACCGTGCCGGCGGCGAGTTGCCTTCCAGGTGGATGAAGATGCGGCGCACCGGATCGTCGCGGCCAAGCAGCGGCAGCCGACCTAAAACCGAAGCAATTTCATCGTCATACGCGCCGCAGGTCTGCAGAATCCGGGCGAGCCGTGGCCCGCCGATGCGGCCGCTGCAGACGTCGGAATAGAGGCAGTAAATCAGCGCGTCGAGCTCCGCGTCGTCGCCAAAGCAGATCTCGCCGACCGCCTCGCCGCGACCTTGCAGCCACAGCCGCGTCTCCAGGTGCGCCAACAGCTTGTACGGCACCTGCGACTTGATGGCGGCGAACCGCCCGCGCTTGAGCGCCGCGCCAAAGTCCTTGAGAACCAAGCGATCGCAGCGGATGCCGTGCAGCTGGAACATCTTCTCCAGCCGCGCGCGGATCCACGTCGGGCTGCCCGACACGACCACCACGCGCGTCTCGTGCGACTGCGACAGCCCGCGCAGCAGCGCGCGCACGCCCGGGATCGCCTGCTTCAGGTGCGCGCCCTCGACCGCCGCGCGTAACAGCCCGCGCACCGTCGAGAATTCCGTCTGCAGGTACGTCTTGTCCAGGTCCCAGCGGTAGACGACTTCCGGCTTGCTGTCAGCCATCGTGCGCCTCCGCCAGCCGCTCCAGCGCCGCCGCCAGCTCCGCTTGGAGCGCGCGGTGCGTGCAGCGCGTCGCCAGCTTGATGGCGTTCTCAAACGCCACCTCCGCCGAATCCGGACTGGCGATCAGCACAAGCTCCTGCAGGCCAAGCACCGGCGCGCCGCCATACTGCTGGAATTCCGAGACCTTGCGCAGCATGCCGACGCCGCGATCCAGCAGCCGCAGCCCCAGCTGCCACGTCACTTTGGTCCGCCACGCGTAGCGCGCCGCCTCAACGGTCAGCGTCGTCAGGCCTTCCAGCAGCCCGCGCACCGTGTGGCCAACAAGGCCATCGGTCACCACAACGTCGGCATGGCCGCGCGCCAAATCGGTCGCCGTGGTGTTGCCCATGAACCGCAAGCCCTCAATTTTTTTGAGTTTCTGATGCGCCGCGACGATGTCCGGCGGGCCGTCGTGCGGCTCCGCGCCGGTCGACAGCAGCGCCACATGCGGCTCGCGCACGCCGGTCACCACGCGCGAATAGGTCGAGCCCAGCACCGCAAAAGTCACAAGCTCGTCCGCCGAGGTCACGCGCCGCCCGGACACGTCCAGCAGCAGCGCCAGCGGGTCATCGCCGGACGCCCGCGGCATCGTCGGGAACACCGCCGCCGCCGCCACCGCCGTCGCCCCGGGCAGCTTGGCCAGGTGCAGGTCCGCGAGCTCAAGAACCAGCGCCTGCGGGCTCGCGGTCAGCA